>JAQXJZ010000037.1 GCA_029009515.1 bacterium | reverse complement strand
GCTCCCGCAGTAGCCTCCGCGTCTTTTGAGGTTGCGGACCTCCGCCCCCTGCCGGCACCCCTGGCCACACCCCTGCCTCAGCCCCTTCAGATTTCCATGATAATAGGAAGAATCATCGGGTTGCGCTTGATCTTGTCGAAGATGAAGCGGTGCAGTTCGTCCTTCAGGCGGTTTTTGAGGTTCTGCCACTCGCTGCCGTCCAGCTGGCCGTAGCTGAGGACGATGGAGCGCGCCAGATCGCGCGAGCATTCGATGATGTCCTCGTTCTCGCGCACATAGACGAAGCCGCGGGAGATGATATCCGGGCCGGACATGAGGGAGCCGGTATCGCGGTCGATGGCCATGACCACGATGATCAGACCGTCCTGACTGAGGTGCTTGCGGTCGCGCAGCACCACGTTGCCCACGTCGCCGATGCCAAGGCCGTCCACCAGCACGCCGCCGGTGGGCACCTCGCCCACGATGTCGAGGGAATCCTGGCTCATCTCGATGACCTGGCCGATTTCCGGAATGATGATGTTGGAGGAGCGGGTGCCGAGGGTTTCGGCCAGCTCCGCATGCTGCCACAGCTTGGAGTATTCGCCGTGGATGGGGATGAAATACTTGGGCTTGATGAGCACGTGCAGCAGCTTGATTTCCTCCTGGCAGGCGTGGCCGGACACGTGCACCTCGCCCAGCTGGCCGTAGATGACGTTGGCGCCGCAGCGGTAGAGCTGGTTGATGACGCGCGCTACGGGTTTTTCGTTGCCGGGGATGGGGTGCGCGGAGAGCACCACGGTGTCGGTGGGGCGGATCTGCAGCTTGCGGTGCTCGCCGTAGGCCATGCGCGTAAGGCCGGCCATGGCCTCGCCCTGAGAACCGGTGGTGACGACGAGGATTTCCTCGTCCGGGTAATTGTCCAGATCGTCCACGTCGATGAGGCTGTCCTCGGGAATGCTGAGTTCGCCGATGGACATGGCCACGCGGGTGACGTTGACCATGCTGCGGCCGATGAAGCACACCTTGCGGCCAAACATGGCGGCAGAATCCACCACCATCTGCACACGGTGCACGTTGGAGGCGAACATGGCCACAATCACGCGGCCTTTGGCCTGCTGGAACATGTCGATAAACGTCTGGCCGATTTTGGTTTCGCTCATGGTGTAGCCCTTGCGCTCCACGTTGGTGGATTCGCACAGGAAGGCCAGCACGCCCTGCTGACCCAGCTCGGCAAAGCCGGCCAGGTCGGTCACTTCGCCGTCGATGGGCGTGTAGTCCACCTTGAAGTCGCCGCTGAACACCACGGTGCCGGCCGGGCAGGTGATGGCAATGGCCACCGCGCCGGCGATGGAGTGGTTGACGTGCAGGAAGCGCACGGTAAAGCAGCCCAGGCGGATGACGTCGCGGGGCTTGATGACATTGAGCTGAACGCCGGGAATGCGGTGCTCCTTGAGCTTGAGATCCACCAGCGCCAGCGTTAGCTTGGTGCCGTAAAGCGCCATGGGCACCTGGCGCAGCACGTAGGGCGTGGCGCCGATGTGGTCCTCGTGACCGTGGGTGAGCAGCATGCCGCGGATGCGTTCGCGGTTCTTTATCAGATAAGTAACGTCGGGAATGACCAGGTCGACTCCCAGCATGTCTTCCTTAGGGAAGATGGAGCCGCAGTCAACGACCAGCATGTCGTCGCCGTATTCTACAACGGTAATGTTCTTGCCGAATTCATCTACGCCGCCAAGCGGAATGATACGCAGTTTTTCGCTTCCAGCCATTGGGACCTCCCTCTTGCGCAGGTGCGCGGATAATAAAACCCTAACAGGCGGGTACGCATGCGCGCTACCTGCCTGAACTTTGGTATATATGGAGGCTGGACGCAGCGGTCAAAAAACAGCGTGAAAAAAGAGCACTGTCAAACCATATATGCGTCTGAGCCGACCTCTCCGTATATCATGATTTAGTATAACACAAAAAGGCCGCTTTGAACAGTCAAAGCGGCATGAAAAGCATGAAAGACTTTCACGAAATTTTTGATAAAATTGAACGAAAATAAGGGGAATTACGTGGGCTGGCAGCCGATATCATCCATCTCGGGCTTCTCGGCGTACACCTCGGCCACGCGGGGCGTCCACTCCGGCTTGCCGGCGATGCGCTTTTCATTCAGGCGCAGGCCCACCACGCACAGGGCCAGGCCGATGGCGCTGCCGCCGATGGCGGCCAGCTCGCTTTTGCCGGAAAGCAGGTAGCCTGCAAACAGGCCGATGAGGAAGCCCAGCAGGGGAATGACATAGGCCAGAGCCGTGGCGGTCATGAAGCGGCTGTCCGGCAGCACCACCTTCACCCAGTTGCCCACTTCACAGTCGGCCTTGAGCTCGATGGAGCCAGTCTGGTTCATAAAGCCGCAGGCGCCGCACTTGGCGCAGGCGTCCGGGCGGATGTAAGCGATGGTAGCTACGCCGGTTTTGGCGTTGTAATCCGTTACCTGACCAAATTTGATCATGTGCAAACCTCCCTACACAGGCACTGAAAAAAGCCAATCAATCAATAAAGTAAGAAAAAACAAACGAATTTTGCCCATGTGTATTGACACATGGACAATTTACCGCTATAATTTAAACTTGCATCAGTAGCGTTACTGTGCGAAGCTATGCCCCCGTGAGTGTATTGTACATGCACGCGGCGAAAAATGCAACAGGAAATTTTCCGGGTGCATGAAAAGTGCAGGCTTCGATTGTCAGATACGTGCGAGAACATAAGGGGTGATGGCATTTATGGTGCATGAGGTTCAAATGGGGAAGCTGAGGAAGAGGCAGAGCTTCTCGCATGTCGAAGAGATCCTGGACATGCCGGATCTGATCGAGGTGCAGAAGAACTCCTATCAGCGCTTCCTGGACGTCGACCTTCGCGAAGTGCTGGACGACGTTTCTCCGATCGTTGACTACACCGAGAATTTGTCTCTTGAATTTGTCGACTATTCTCTCGATGAGCCCAAGAACAGCGTAGAACGCTGCAAGGAGCGCGACATGACCTATGCCGCGCCGCTGAAGGTGTTTGTGCGCCTGAAGAACCGTGAGACCGGCGAAATCAAGGAATCCGACGTCTTCATGGGCGACTTCCCCCTCATGACCGAATATGGTACCTTTATCATCAACGGCGCTGAGCGCGTTATCGTGAGCCAGCTGGTTCGCTCTCCCGGCGTGTATTACGAAGACCAGATCGACAAGGCCGGCAAGCACCTGTTCTCCACCACGGTGATCCCCAACCGCGGTGCGTGGCTGGAATACGAGACCGACTCCAACGACGTGCTGTGGGTGCGCATCGACCGCGCCCGCAAGCTGCCCATCACGCTCATTCTGCGCGCGCTGGGCTACGGCACGGACGCCGAGATCATTGAACTGCTGGGCGAGGATGAGCGCCTGATGGCCACCATCCAGCGCGGCGACAACGCCAAGAGCCGTGACGAAGGTCTCATCGAGATCTACAAGCGTCAGAAGCCCGGCGAGCCGCCCACACGCGAAAGCGCCCAGAACCTGTTCAACTCGCTGTTCTTCGATCCCAAGCGCTATGACCTCATGCGCGTGGGCCGCTATAAGTTCAACAAGAAGCTGTCCCTGGCCATCCGCTGCCAGGATCAGGAAGCGGCCGAAGATGTGGTGAACCCGCAGACCGGCGAGGTCATGGTCAGGGAAGGCGAAGTCATCTCCAAGGAGATGGCCCGCGCCATTCAGAACGCCGGCATCAACGACGTGCTGATCAAGGTGGACAACCATGTGCACAAGGTCGTGGGCAACCACTTTGTGGACGCCAGCCTCTACCTGCCCTTCGATCCCAAGGAAGCCGGCGTGATGGAGAACGTGCTCTATCCCGTGCTGCGCGAGATTCTGGACAGCGGCGTGGAAGGCGACGAGCTGAAGGAAATGGTGCGCGCCCGCGTGCATGAGCTGGTGCCCAAGCACATCATCACGCAGGACATCGTGGCCTCCGTCAGCTACCTGCTGGGCCTGCCCTACGGCGTGGGCTACACCGACGATATCGACCATCTGGGCAACCGCCGCCTGCGCTCTGTGGGCGAGCTTCTGCAGAACCAGATCCGCATCGGCCTCAGCCGTCTGGAGCGCGTGGTGCGCGAGCGCATGGCCATTCAGGACAGCGATGAAGTGCGCCCCGGCGAGCTCATCAACATCCGCCCCGTCAGCGCTGCCATCAAGGAGTTCTTCGGCTCCTCTCAGCTGTCCCAGTTCCTGGATCAGCCCAACCCGCTGGCCGAGCTGACCCACAAGCGCCGTCTGAGCGCCCTGGGCCCCGGCGGTCTGAACCGTGACCGCGCCTCTTTCGAGGTCCGCGACGTTCACTACAGCCACTATTCCCGCATCTGCCCCATTGAGACGCCTGAAGGCCCCAACATCGGTCTGATCGGCTCTCTGGCCACCTATGCCCGCATTAACGAATACGGCTTCATCGAGGCTCCCTACCGTCTGGTGGATCCCAAGACCCACAGGGTCACCGACAAGGTCGTGTACATGACCGCCGACGAAGAGGACTTCTACCTCGTGGCCGAGGCCAAGACCGCGCAGAACGAGGACGGCACCTTCCGCGATGAGTACGTCACCGTCCGCGACAAGGCCGAAATCATCCAGGTGCCCCGTGAAAGCGTCGATCTGGTGGACGTTTCTCCCCGTCAGATCGTGTCCGTGGCCACCAGCATGATTCCCTTCCTGGAGAACGACGACGCCACCCGCGCGCTGATGGGCTCCAACATGCAGCGTCAGGCCGTGCCTCTGCTGGTTCCCGAAGCTCCCTTCGTTGGCACCGGCATGGAGTACAAGGCTGCGCATGACTCCGGCGTGGTCATCCTCGCCCGCGAGAACGGCGTGGTCGAAAAGGTGGGCGGCGACTCCATCACCATCAAGGATGAGCTGGGCGAGCGCCACACCTACAAGATGAACAAGTTTGCCCGCTCCAACCAGGGCACCTGCATCAACCAGCGTCCGCGCGTCAAGGCCGGCCAGGTGGTTGAAAAGGGCGACCTGCTGGCAGACGGTCCTTCCACGGAGAAGGGTGAAATCGGTCTGGGCCGCAACGTCCTGATCGGCTTCATGACCTGGGAAGGCTACAACTACGAAGACGCCGTTCTCATCAGCGAAAAGCTGGTCAAGGACGATATGTACACCTCCATCCACATCGAGGAGTTCGAATCCGAAGCCCGCGAAACCAAGCTGGGACCGGAAGAGATCACCCGCGATATTCCCAACATCGGCGACGATGCTGTGAAGGATCTGGACGAGGACGGCATCATCCGCATCGGTGCGGAAGTGCGCCCCGGCGACATTCTGGTTGGCAAGGTCACCCCCAAGGGCGAGACCGACCTGACCGCTGAGGAGCGCCTGCTGCGCGCCATCTTCGGCGAAAAGGCCCGCGAGGTGCGCGACACCTCTCTGCGCGTGCCTCACGGCGAGGGCGGCATCGTTGTGGACGTGAAGATCTTCACCCGCGAAAACAAGGACGAACTCTCCCCCGGCGTGAACATGATGGTGCGCGTCTACATCGCCCAGAAGCGTAAGATCAGCGTGGGCGACAAGATGGCCGGCCGTCACGGCAACAAGGGTGTTGTATCCCGCATTCTGCGCGAAGAGGATATGCCCTTCCTGCCCGATGGCACGCCCCTGCAGATCGTTCTGAACCCCCTGGGCGTTCCCAGCCGTATGAACATCGGCCAGGTGCTGGAAGTGCACCTTGGCATGGCTGCCAAGACCCTGGGCTGGCATGTGGCCACCCCCGTGTTCGACGGCGCCACGATGGACGACATTGCCAAGTGCCTGGAACTGGCCGGCAAGGACCCCAGCGGCAAGACCATCCTGTACGACGGCCGCACCGGCGAGCCGTTTGAAAACCCCGTCACCGTGGGTTATATGTACTTCCTCAAGCTGCACCACCTTGTCGACGACAAGATGCACGCCCGCTCCGTCGGTCCGTACTCCCTCGTCACGCAGCAGCCTCTGGGCGGCAAGGCCCAGTTCGGCGGCCAGCGCTTCGGCGAGATGGAAGTGTGGGCGCTGGAAGCCTACGGCGCAGCCAACACCCTGCAGGAGATTCTGACGGTGAAGTCCGATGACATCGTGGGCCGCGTGAAGACCTACGAAGCCATCGTCAAGGGCACCAACATCCCCGCTCCCGGCGTGCCGGAGAGCTTCAAGGTGCTCATTAAGGAACTCAAGTCCCTGGCGCTGGACATCCGCATTCTGGACAGCGACAAGAACGAAATCATCATCCGCGAGCTCGACGACGAGGACATGGAGATGGATTCCAACTCCTCCGGCCGCTTCGACGAGGAAGAAGACGCCGCTCCCGTGGACGCGCTGCCTGAAGCCGAAAGCGACGACGACGTGGATATGGACGTTGACTTCAGCCTTGACGACGATCTGGACGATTTCGACATGGATCTGGGCGATGATATCGGCTCCATCGATCTGGATGACGAACAGCCCGAAGAAGAAGAGTAACCTCCTGCCTCATAGACCGAAAGGGAGTGCCGAATTTTGTTTGACCTGACAAACCTCGATGCTATCCAGATCGGCATGGCCTCCACCGAGCAGATTCTGGAGTGGAGCTCCGGTGAAGTTACCAAGCCCGAAACCATTAACTACCGCACCCTCAAGCCCGAACGTGACGGTCTGTACTGCGAACGCATCTTTGGACCCACCAAGGACTGGGAGTGCAACTGCGGCAAGTACAAGCGCATCAAGTTCAAGGACAAGAACAAGATCTGCGACAAGTGCGGCGTGCAGGTAACCCGTTCCAAGGTGCGCCGCGAGCGCATGGGCCACATTCAGCTGGCCGCGCCCGTCAGCCACATCTGGTATTTCAAGGGTATCCCCAGCCGCATGGGCATGCTGCTTGACATCAGCCCCCGCACGCTGGAGAAGGTGCTGTATTTTGCCAACTTCATCGTGCTGGATCCCGGCGACACCGCCGTGACCGGCCTGAAGAAGCATGAGCTCATCACCGATGCCAAGTACCGCGAGGTCGAGGCCAAGTGCGGCGTGGGCAGCTTCCGCGCCGGCATGGGCGCCGAGGCCGTGAAGGAAATGCTGCAGGAGCTGGATCTGGATGCCGTGAGCGAAAAGCTCAAGGCTGAGATCGCCGCCCTGGCCGAGAAGGAACGCGACCGCGATACCGAAGGCCAGAAGCGCGCCCGTGCTGTGAAGCGCCTCGAAGTGGTCGAAGCCTTCCGCATGAGCAACAACAAGCCCGAGTGGATGATCCTGGACGTGGTGCCCGTCATGCCCCCGGATCTGCGCCCCATGGTGCAGCTGGACGGCGGCCGCTTTGCCACCTCCGACCTCAACGATCTGTACCGCCGCGTCATCAACCGCAACAACCGTCTGAAGAGGCTGCTGGAGCTGGGCGCGCCGGATATCATCGTGCGCAACGAAAAGCGCATGCTGCAGGAAGCCGTTGACGCCCTCATCGACAACGGCCGCCGCGGCCGTCCCGTGACGGGCCCCGGCAACCGCGCGCTCAAGTCCCTGTCCGACTTCCTGCGCGGCAAGCAGGGCCGTTTCCGTCAGAACCTGCTGGGTAAGCGCGTTGACTACTCCGGCCGTTCCGTTATCGTCGTCGGCCCCGAGCTCAAGCTGTACCAGTGCGGTCTGCCCAAGGAAATGGCGCTGGAGCTGTTCAAGCCCTTCGTCATCGAGCGCCTTGTGACCCTCAAGAAGGCCCACCACGGCAAGAATGCCAAGCGCATGGTGGAAAAGGGCCGTCCCGAAGTGTGGGACATCCTGGAGGAAGTCATCAAGGAACACCCGGTGCTGCTCAACCGTGCGCCTACGCTGCACCGTCTGGGCATTCAGGCCTTCGAGCCCATGCTGGTGGAAGGCAAGGCCCTCAAGCTGCACCCGCTGGTTTGTACCGCTTACAACGCCGACTTCGACGGCGACCAGATGGCTATCCACGTGCCGCTGAGCATGGAAGCCCAGGCCGAGGCCCGCTTCCTGATGCTGGCGCACAACAACATCCTCAAGCCTCAGGATGGTAAGCCCGTCATGTCTCCTTCTCAGGACATGGTTATCGGCTGCTACTACCTGACCATTGACAACCCGGACGCCAAGGGCGCCGGCCGCGTGTTCACCAGCCCCGACGAGGCCATGATGGCCTATCAGCTGGGCGAGCTGAGCCTGCAGGCTCCCATCAAGGTTCGCGTGGAGCGCGAATTCAACGGCGAAAAGGGCCGCAAGATCATCGACTGCACGCTGGGTCTGCTGATCTTCAACGAGGTCATCCCGCAGGATATCGGCCGCAAGCCGCGCACCTGCCTGGAAGAGATGTTCCCGCTGGA
Organism: bacterium; assembly: GCA_029009515.1. Taxonomy (GTDB): domain Bacteria; phylum Bacillota; class Clostridia; order Christensenellales; family Aristaeellaceae; genus Limiplasma. The sequence continues at coordinate 7,950 of JAQXJZ010000037.1, read as the reverse complement.
AATCGACAAGCTGTGCGGCAAGAAGGAACTGGGCAAGATCGTTGATGAAGTGTACTTGAAGCACGGCATCCACGACACCGCTCAGGTGCTGGACAACATCAAGGCGCTGGGCTTCAAGTACTCCACCCGCGGCGCGATCACCGTATCCGTCAGCGATATCAAGGTGCCTGTCGAGAAGCCTGCCATCCTGGCCGAAGCCGACGCGATGGTTTCCGAAATCAACGGCCTGTACCGCATGGGTATGCTGTCCGAGGACGAGCGTTACTCCAAGGTCGTCGAAATCTGGAACTCCACCACCGCCAATCTGCGTAACCGCATTCTGCCCGGTCTGGACAAGTTCAACCCCATCCGCATGATGACTGACTCCGGTGCCCGCGGTAGCGCGGCGCAGGTTTCCCAGCTGGCCGGTATGCGCGGTCTGATGGCCTCTCCCTCTGGTAAGGCCCTCGAGCTGCCCATTCGAGCCAACTTCCGTGAAGGTCTGAAGGTGCTGGAGTTCTTCCTCAGCTCTCACGGTTCCCGTAAGTCTCTGGCTGATACCGCTCTTCGTACCGCTGACTCTGGTTACCTCACCCGCCGTCTGGTGGACGTGTCCCAGGAAGTCATCGTGCGCGAGCTGGACTGCTTTGCCGAGCGCGGCGAAAAGGTGCGCGGCATCACCGTGCAGGAGATCACCATCGGCAACCAGGTCATCGAAAGCCTCGAGGATCGTCTGGTGGGTCGTGTGGCTGCCGAGGATATCGTGCATCCCGAGACCGGCGAGATCATCGTCAGCCTCAACGAGACCATCACCAACGACAAGGCCAAGGCCGTTGCCAAGGCTGGCATCAAGAAGGCTCAGGTGCGCTCCGTGCTCACCTGCCGCAATGAAACCGGCGTTTGCGCCCGCTGCTACGGCGCCAACCTGGCCACCGGCGGCAATGTGGACGTGGGCGAGGCCGTCGGCATCATCGCCGCACAGGCCATCGGCGAGCCCGGCACGCAGCTGACCATGCGTACCTTCCATACCGGCGGTATCGCAGGCGGCGACGATATCACGCAGGGTCTTCCCCGCGTTGAGGAACTCTTTGAGGCCCGCAAGCCCAAGCGCGATGCGATCCTCACCGAGATCTCCGGCCGCGTGAGCCTGGGTGAGAACAAGAAGAAGCGCGAGATCACCGTTGTCAACGAAGAGGATCCCGCTGAGACCAAGACCTACCAGATCAACTACGGCAGCCGCCTCAAGGTGCAGGACGGTCAGCATGTGGAGGCTGGCGACGAGCTGATCGCCGGTTCCATCAACCCGCATGACCTGCTGCGCATTCTGGGCGTGAAGGCTGTGCAGGATTATCTGCTGCGCGAAGTTCTGAGCGTGTACCGTCAGCAGGGCGTTAACATCTCCGATAAGCATATCGAGATCATCGTCAAGCAGATGCTGCGCAAGGTTCGCATCGAGGACAGCGGCGATACCACCCTGCTGCCCGGTTCTCTGGTGGATATCTACCGCTTCGAGGAAGCCAACCGCACCACCATCATGGCCGGTGGCCGTCCCGCCATCGCCAAGCGCGTGCTGCTGGGTATCACCAAGGCCTCTCTGGCCACGGAGAGCTTCCTGTCCGCCGCGTCCTTCCAGGAGACCACCCGCGTGCTGACCGATGCTGCCATCAAGGGCAAGATCGATCCGCTGCTGGGCCTCAAGGAAAACGTCATCATCGGCAAGCTCATTCCTGCCGGTACCGGCATGAAGCGCTACAAGGACATCAACCTCGTAGAAAACTTCTAAGCAGGGGTAGTACCCCTGCACCCCGCTCCGCGCACCCGAAAGGGTGCGCGGGTTTTTTGTGTTTGGGGCTGCAGCTAAGACCGCCGCTCCCCGGAAGGGGTCGCGGCTCGCTTGAGTGCAGGAGGGAACGCTTTTGCGGTGGCCAGTTCCTCGCCAAAGCAACTTTCATATACTCTCCCACACCAATTCCGAGTAATCGCCAAAAACTTGTCTGCCCAAGGATTTGTGTGTTATAATAAAGTGTTGCATTATATGCATGCAGCAGTTTTTCACGAGGTGATTTGCAAGATGGCCAAGCAGTATACAGCGCAGAGCATTCAGGTTTTGGAAGGTCTGGATGCGGTGCGCATGCGCCCCGGTATGTACATTGGTTCCACCGGTTCGCGCGGACTTCACCACATGCTGTGGGAGATTGTGGACAACGCCATTGACGAGGCCATGGGCGGCCACGCCAATCAGGTGGATGTAACGCTGCACGCGGATGGCTCCGTCAGCGTGCGCGACAACGGGCGCGGTCTGCCTGTGGATATCCACCCCACCATGGGCGTTTCCGGCGTGGAGGTCATCTACACCAAGCTGCACGCGGGCGGCAAGTTCAACAACGACAACTACGCCTACTCCGGCGGTCTGCACGGCGTGGGTGCCAGCGTTGTGAACGCGCTGTCCAAGTGGGTGAACATCGACGTTTACCTCAACTTCAAGCACTACCGTATGCGCTTTGAAAGCGGCTGGGATCCGGAGGAAAAGAAGGTGGTTGCCGGTCGCGCCACCGGCCCGCTGGAAGTGGTGGGCAACACCCGTCAGCGCGGCACGCTGGTGCGCTTCATGCCGGATGACGAGATCTTCGAAACCGTGCAGTTCAATGGCGAGACGGTATCGCGCCGCCTGCGCGAGCTGGCCTACCTCAACAAGGGCGTGACCATCACCTTCCTCGACGAGCGCAAGCCCAAGAAGGTCATGAACGAGGACGGCGAAGAGGTGGATCCCGCGCCTGCGGGCCGTCAGGTGTTCTGCTACGAGGGCGGTCTGGTGGACTATGTGAAGTATCTGAACGCCGACAAGACCCCTCTGCACGAGGAGCCCATCTTCCTCGAGGGCATGAAGGACGACGTTATTTTGCGCGTCGCCATTCAGTACACCGACAGCTACACCGAGAACGTGTTCAGCTATGTCAACAACATTCCCACCTCCGAAGGCGGCACGCACGAGACGGGCTTCAAGGCTGCCTACACCAAGGTGATGAATGATTTCGCCCGCCGTCTGGGCGCTTTGAAGGACAAGGACGCCAACCTGAGCGGCGACGACTTCCGCGAGGGCATGACCGCCGTGATGCTGGCCATGGTCAAGAATCCGCAGTTTGAGGGTCAGACCAAGGGCAAGCTGGGCAACACCGAGGTGCGTCCGGCGGTGGAAGCCATCCTGACCCAGTACCTGACCACCTATTTTGAGGACCTCAAGCATCAGGAACTGGCGACCCAGCTGATCGAAAAGGCTGTGCGCGCCGCCAAGGTGCGCGAAGCTGCCCGCAAGGCCCGCGATGTGGCGCGCACCAAGAACGCGCTGGAGGCCGCGCCGCTGGTGGGCAAACTGGCCAGCTGCACCGGCCGCAGGGCGGAGCAGAACGAGCTGTTCCTGGTGGAGGGCGACAGCGCCGGCGGCAGCGCCAAGCAGGGCCGCGACCGCCGCTTCCAGGCCATTCTGCCGCTGCGCGGCAAGCCGCTCAACGCCGAGAAGAAGCGTCTGGATCAGGTGCTCAACAACGAGGAGTTCCGCTCCATCATCACTGCGCTGGGCACCAACATCGACGAGAGCTTCGACCTTTCCAGCCTCAAGTACCACAAGGTCATCATCCTCTCCGATGCCGACCAGGACGGTGCGCACATCCGCGCCATTCTGCTCACCTTCTTCTACCGCTACATGAAGGAGCTCATCACCGCCGGTCACGTGTACATCGGCATGCCGCCGCTGTACAAGGTGCAGCGCGGCAACAAGGTGCAGTACGCCTACGACGACAACGAGCTGCGCAAGATCACCAAGGGTTCCACCAAGGGCTATCAGCTGCAGCGCTACAAAGGCCTGGGCGAGATGAACCCCGAGCAGCTGTGGGAGACCACCATGGACCCCAACGAGCGCAAGCTGATGCGCGTTTCCATCGAGGACGCGGCGCAGGCCGAGCGCCTTGTCACCATTTTGATGGGCGACAAGGTGGAGCCGAGGCGCGAATATATCAGCCAGCATGCCAATTTCAACCGTGAGGACAGCTTTATGGCCATCAGCGACCAGCTCAGCGAAGGGAGGAATGACTGATGCCGCCCCGCAAAACCAGGGATGAACGTCCGCCCATCGGGGTGGATCAGAACATCATCGTCTCCCCCATGGAGGAGGTCATGCACAACAGCATGATTCCCTATGCCGAGCACGTGATCATGGAGCGCGCCATTCCCCGCGTGGAGGACGGCCTGAAGCCCGTGCAGCGCCGCATTCTCTACACCATGAACGAGCTGGCCATTCACCCCGATACCCCGCACCGCAAGTGCGCGCGCATCGTGGGCGACTGTCTGGGTAAATACCATCCCCACGGCGACAGCAGCGTGTACGATGCGCTGGTTCGCCTGGCGCAGGATTTCAGCATGCGCGGCAAGCTGGTGGACGGCCACGGCAACTTTGGCTCCGTGGACGGCGACGGCGCGGCGGCCATGCGATATACCGAGGCGCGCATGGCCCCTCTGGCCACCGAAATGCTGCGCGACCTGGACAAGGATACCGTGCCCTTCCGCCTCAATTTTGACGATACCCTTAAGGAGCCGGATATGCTGCCCGCCAGCTTCCCCAACCTGCTGGTAAACGGCGCAAGCGGCATTGCCGTGGGTCTGGCCACCAATATCCCGCCCCACAACCTGCGCGAGACCATCTCCGCCGTGATCGCGCAGATCGACAATCCCCAGATTACGCTGGACGAGCTTATGGGCATCCTGCCCGCGCCGGATTTTCCCACCGGCGGCGTACTGCTCAACACCCCCGAAATCCGCGCGGCCTATGAAACCGGCAAGGGCAAGCTGACCCTGCGCGCCCGCACCCACATTGAGGAGGGCAGCGCGGGCCGCCGGCTGATTGTGATTACCGAAATCCCCTATCAGGTAAACAAGGCCGCGATGCTGGAAAAGATCCTCAGGCTGAGCGAGGAGAAAAAATCCGCGCTGGGCTGCATTTACGACATCCGCGATGAGAGCGACCGCACGGGCATGCGCGCCGTGATCGAGCTGCGCAAGGACGCCGATGTGGACAAGGTGCTGGGCTACCTGTTCAAGTACAGCGATCTGCAGGTTACCTTTGGCGTAAACATGTTTGCCATTGCCGATGGCAAGCCCCGTCTGCTCAGCCTGAAGCGCGCCATCAAATACTACATCCGCCACCGCAAAAACGTGGTTACCGCGCGCACCCGCTACGATCTGGACAAGGCCAGGGCCCGCGCCCATATCCTGGAAGGATTGATGATTGCCGTTGACAACCTGGACGAGGTCATCGCCATCATCCGCGGCAGCGAAAACCCCAAAACCGCCAAGGCTGCCCTGATGGCGCGCTTCGAGCTGACCGATGTGCAGGCACAGGCCATTCTGGATATGCGCCTGCAGCGCCTGACCAATCTGGAAATCCTGACCCTGCGCAAGGAATACGCCGATCTGCTCAAGCTGATTGAGGAGCTGGAAAGCATTCTCAAAAGCGAGCGCAAGCTGATGGGCGTTATCAAAAAGGAACTCCGGGCCGTGGCGGACAAATATGGCGACGGCCGCCGGACCGAGCTTGTGGATGCCGAAAACGTGGTCGAGGCCATCCAAAAGGAGGAAACGGTGGCGCAGGAGGCGCTGATCACCTTCTCCAGGGCGGGGCTGCTGCGCCGCATGTATCCGCCGCGCGCCAAAAAGCAGGCGGCCGAGGCGGATCAATCATCCGCGGAGGATCCCATCCTGTACCGGTTTGAAACCTTTACGGATGAAACGCTGTATTTCTTTACCAACCTGGGCAACTGCTACACGCTCAGCGTTTCCGCCCTGCCGGAGATGAACAGGCCCCGGGACCGCGGCGCGCTGCTCAACTCCGTGCTGGCGGGGCTGGAGGAAAACGAGATCCCCGTTCGCATCCTGTGCCTCAAGCCGGGTGAAATGGCCGGCAAGCCCGATCTGCTCTTTATCACCCGCAACGGGCAGATCAAGCGTACCCCCGCCGCCGAGTATGATGTGCGCCGCAGCCGGTTTGCCGCCGTCAGCCTCAGGGATGGCGATGCGCTGCATACCGTGCTCCCGCTGGATCCCGCGCTGGATCTGCTGCTGTTTTCCGAAAGCGGTATGTGCATCCGCTTCCATGCCGATACCATTCCCGCGCAGGGGCGCGTGGCGGGCGGTGTAAAGGGCATGAATCTGGAGGAGGGCGACCGCATCCTCTGGGCGGGTCAGCCGCAGGCCACCGATCAGCTGATTCTGCTGAGCGAGCGCGGCTACGCCAAGCGCATTCTCTATATGGATTTTGAGCCGCAGGCCCGCGCGGGCAAGGGGCTCAAGAGCTTCTATTTCAACAAAAACGGTTCCAACGGCACGCGCCTGGCAGCCGTGGCGCTGGTGCCCGCCGGGGACGCCACCGTGCGCGTGTACCAGAAGATGAGCCCGTATTCCGATATCCAGTCCTCCGAAATCCTGATGCAGAACAAAACCGCCAGGGGCGTGCCCATGGTGATGGCGCTGCTGGATGATGTGGTGACGGAGGCGGAGGTGCTGGAGCCTCCGGCCAACCCGGAAACCGTTTGATTTTTCTGTCCATACCCAATCGAAAGGAGCCAATCCCATGCGCACTCTCATGGACGAACGCTATGCCCCCAAGCCCTGCCAGCTGCTTGACTGGTATCTGCCCGAGGAGGACGGCTTTGACACAATCCTCTGGTTTCACGGCGGCGGCATGGAGGCCGGAAGCCGCAAGGACGGCGACCAGCTTGCCCGGCACGCCGTGCAGGCCGGGTACGCCTTTGTATCCGCCGAATACAGCATGTATCCCTTCGCCCGCTACCCGGAGTTTGTAACCGATGCGGCGCAGGCGGCGGCGCATGTGCAAAAGCGCCTGCCCGGGCTTGGCGGCAGCGGACGCATGATCATCACCGGCCAGTCCGCGGGCGCGTATCTGACGATGCTGCTTTGCCTGAATCCGGCCTACCTGCGCAACGCGGGCGTGGATCCGGAGGGGATCATGGCCTACGTATCCGACAGCGCGCAGCAGACGGTGCACTACAATGTGCTGCGCGAGCGCGGCATGGACAGCCGCCTGGAGCGCATTGACGGCGCGGCGCCCCTGTACTACGCGGGTATGAACCGCCTGCCCGGGCCGCTGCTCATTTTGTGCTACGAGCAGGATATGCCCTGCCGCCCCGAGCAGAACGTGCTGATGTACCGCAGCCTGCTGCGCTTTGAGCCCCAGGCAAGGGTGGAGCTGGTTGTGCTGCCTGGCGGCCACTGCGCCGGCTCCACCCAGCTGGACGGAGACGGCCAGTTCCCCTATATGCGGGAGCTGCTTAAGTTTGTGAAAAAGCTGTAAATCAAAAGTGGGGAGACGCATGATTGCGCGTCTCTCCACTTCGTTTGTTTGGGGTTTTACAGCATATGCTCCCTCAGCCATGCCGGATCCTGCGGACACAGCAGCGCGGGCGCAACGTCCAGCACGGTTTTGCAGCCGCTTTGGCCCTGCGCGGCCATGCGCGCTACGGCGCGGGCGTAGGCAACGATGACGCTGGCGGTAAACTCCGGGTTGGAATCCAGCTTGAGGCTGTACTCAATGACATGCTGGTGCTCGTTTTCCCAGCCGGTGCGGCCGGAGCGGATAACAAATCCGCCGTGGGGGATGCCGCTGTGGTCGCGCCGGAGCTCCTCCATGCTGATGAAATGCACGGTGGTATCGTAATCCGCAAAATAGTTGGGCATGGTTTTGATTTCATGCTCCACACGCGCGGCGTCCGCACCCTCCTTGAGCACCACAAAGCACTCACGAGTGTGCTTCTGGCGGGTGCTTAGCTCCGGGCAGGCGCCGCTGCGCACGGATTGCAGCGCCTCGGGCACAGGAATGGTGTACTGGCGCGCGTCGGCCACGCCCTCAATGCGGCGGATGGCGTCGGAGTGTCCCTGGCTTACGCCCTTGCCCCAGAAGGTGTA
>JAQXJZ010000036.1 GCA_029009515.1 bacterium | reverse complement strand
TTCCATGCCGAAATCGCGGTCGCCGTAAAAATCCGGCGTGCCGCAGTTGAGCAGGTTGCCGCGCCCGTTGCCGGTGACGGCCAGCTTTTTCATGGGCTTGCGGTTGCGGTCGATGACCGTCACGCGCTCGCCGCCCTTCGCTGCCGCGATGGCCGCCGCCATGCCGGACGCGCCCGCGCCAATGATGAGCGTGTGCCTCATAGCTGCCTCATTTCGTCGATGAGGCGCTGCTCGTTGAGCATCGCCTCGAGCATGTATACGTTTTCGCTCAGCTTCTGACCGGCCTGCGCCACTGCATCGATGAAGGCGGTCTGCATCGCTCGCATGCCGCCCTGCTCCAGAAGCGGGCACACGCACCACGCGCGCGGATCAATCTCGGCCGAAATCTTCACTTCTTCCGTTTCCTCACTGGTCTCCACCTTCATGCGCAAGGGGAAGATACGGCACGCCAGCGGACGGTTTTTGCGGTCGCACTTGCCTTCGCACACCAGGCGCTTGCCGCCCTTGAACAGGGTGTCGTCATCGGCCAGATGGAAGGGGAAACCCTCGATGGGGTCTTTGTAGAAGCTCTCTTCAAAGGGAAACAGCAGCATGCCGTTTTCGCCGTCGTCGTCCGGGCTGGGCTGGCAGCATGCGCCGCCGCAGATTTTGCCGCAGTTCATTTTCAGCGGCGTCAGGTTTTCCAGCAGGCCGCGCGCCTCGGTGAGGGTTTTGACCGCGCCGGGCTTGGCGAGCATGTTCATGATGATGGCCATGGGGATTCCTCCTGTGGTATACTGAGGGATGGAAAGGGGGTGCTTGATCCATGACAACGTTTGATCTGGTCTACGAGGCCGTCAGGCAGATTCCGCGCGGCAAAGTGAGCACCTACGGCGAAATTGCAAAGCTCATCGGCAATCCGCGCCTCAGCCGCGTGGTGGGCTACGCCATGGGCGCAGCGCCTGCGGACGTGCCCTGCCACCGCGTGGTGAAGAAGGGCGGCGTGCTCTCAGACGCGTTCCAGCCCCTTGGCAAAGACACGCACCGCATGCTTCTGGAAATGGAGGGCGTGCCCTTTCTGCCGGATGGCCATGTGGACATTCAGCTTTGCTTCTGGTCCGGGCCGCTGCGCCACAGGTAATAGGCCAGACCGGCCAGCGTCAGCGCGCCGCCCAGCGCCACCAGCGGCGTGGGGATTTCGCCAAAGAATATCATGCTGAAGATCATCGCGCCCACGGGCTCGCCAAGGATGGCAAAGCTCACCACGCTGGCCGATACGCCGTCCAGCGCCGAGGTGAGCACCGCGTGGCCAAGGATGGTGGAGCCCAGCACCAGACCGGCCATCCACGGAAGCGCCGAAAGCGGCATGGCAAAGCCGCCGCCAAAGGGCAGCGAAAGCGCCAGCAGCGCCGCCGTGGCCAGATACAGAATGGGTGTGTAGATTTCCGCCGCCAGCGTGCGGCGGTTTTCGCGGTTGGTGAGCCAATGGCCCGCCATCAGCACCGCACCGGCCAGGGCCAGCAGATTGCTCTTGAACGCATCGCTGGCCGCCGCCTCCGTCCCGCCTCCCGCCAGACCGCCCAGCGCAATGGTCACAGCGCCCACCAGCGCCAGCAGCGCACCGGGCAGTGCGGCGCGGGGCGTTTTTTCGTGGAACAAAATGCGGCTGAAGAAGGCCACAAACAGGGGCTGCGTGCACACCAGCGCCACGGAGGCAAAGGTGCTGGTGCCGGTGAGGGAGGTGATCCACGTGAGATAGTGGAACGCCAGGAACACCGCCGCCAGCAGCGTGAGCGCGGCTTCGCGCTTTGAATAGCGCAGCGCAATGCCCTGCCTGCGCGCGCTGCCCAGATCAAAGGGCAAAAGGATCAGTCCCGCGGAGAGCATGCGCACAAACGCCACCGTGGCCGGATTGGCCCCGGCGTTGAGCGCGCCCTTGATCATGGGGCCGGAATAGCTGATCATACATACGCCGAAGATGACCATCAGCATGGGAGAAACCTTACGCTTTTTCATCGTTTGCCGCCTTTCTGCGCGCATCGTCGCGCAGGCGCTTGAGCCATACCATCAAAACCGCCACGTCCGCCGGGTTCACGCCCGGAATGCGCCCCGCCTGGCTCAGGCTCTGCGGACGCTTGGCCGCCAGCTTCTGCCGCGCCTCGATGCGCAGGCTTTCGATGGCCATGTAGTCCACGTCGTCGGGGATGAGCCAGTCCTCCATGGCGCGGGCGCGCGCCACCTGCGCACGCTGCTTTTCCAGATATCCCTCGTACTTCACGCCCAGCTCGGCCTGCACGCGCACGTCGTCGGCAAAGGTGAGGATGTCCGGGCAGAGCACGGAGAGCTTTTCAAGGTCGATCTCCGGGCGGCGCAGCAGGTCTTCCGCCGTGAGGGTATCGCGCGTGATGGGCTGCCCGTTCTGCGCAAGCCACGCATCGCGCGCTTCGGACGCAGGCAGCTTGCGGGCGTGCAGCGTTTCGCGCAGGTTCTTCGTGCCTTCGCGCTTGGTTTCCATCAGCTTCATGCGCTTTTCGCCAGCCAGACCGCGCTGATAGCTCAGCTCCGTCAGGCGCAGGTCGGCGTTGTCCTGCCTGAGAAGCAGGCGGTATTCGCTGCGGCTGGTCATCATGCGGTAGGGTTCGTCCGTGCCCTTGGTGACCAGGTCGTCCACCATCACGCCCAGATAGCCCATATCGCGGGTGATGATGAGCGGCTCCTTCTCCTGCAGACGGCAGGCGGCGTTGATGCCCGCCAGAATGCCCTGCGCGGCGGCTTCCTCATAACCGGACGTACCGTTCACCTGACCCGCAAAGAACAAGCCCGGCACGCGGCGGCTTTCCAAAGTGAGCTTGAGCTCGGTGGGATCGATGCAGTCATACTCAATGGCATACGCCAGACGCACCAGCACCGCGCGCTCCAGACCCGGAACGGTGCGGTACATGGCCCACTGCACTTCCTCAGGCAGGCTGGACGACATGCCCTGCACATACCACTCCGGGCTGTTCAGCCCTTCCGGCTCCAGAAACAGCTGATGGCGATCCTTGTCGGCAAAGCGGCGTACCTTGTCCTCGATGGAGGGGCAGTAGCGCGCGCCCGTGCCCTTGATATCGCCGCGGAACATGGGCGAGCGGTGCAGGTTTTCGCGGATGATGCGGTGCGTTTCCTCGTTGGTGTAGGTGAGGTAGCACATGCACTGGTTGCGAAGCGGATACTTCACGCCAATGTCCTCATCCTGCGCAACGGTGAGAAAGCTGAACGGGATGATGGGATCGTCGCCCGGCTGCGGCTCCATTTTGTCAAAGGCGATGGAGCGCACGTCGATGCGCGCAGGCGTGCCGGTCTTGAAGCGGCGCAGCTCAAAGCCCAAATCCATCAGCGACTGCGAAAGCCCCTCGGCCCTCAGCAGCCCCTGCGGACCGCTGTGCTTGCTGTAATCGCCGATGATGATGCGGCTCTTCAGATACACGCCGCCGCACACGATGGCGCTTTTGCAGGGGATCACTTCGCCCGTCATGGTCTTTACGCCGCTCACTTCCCCATTCTGCGTGAGGATTTCGGCAGCCTCGCCCTGTCGGATGGTGAGGTTGGGCGTGGAAAACAGAACGTTCAGCATGTCCTCGTGGTAGCGCTGCTTGTCCGCCTGCGCGCGCAGGCTGTGCACAGCGGGCCCCTTGCCGCGGTTGAGCATGCGCGACTGCAGAAAATTGCGGTCGATGCACAGGCCCATCTCGCCGCCCAGCGCGTCCACCTCGCGCACCAGATGGCCCTTGCCCGTGCCGCCGATGGCCGGATTACACGGCATGAGCGCGACGGAGCCGATATCCAGCGTGAGCAAAAGCGTGGAAACGCCCATGCGCGCCGAAGCCAGCGCCGCCTCGCAGCCCGCATGACCGGCGCCGATGACGATCAGATCAAACATCAAAGAAAATCCCTTCCTTGCAATCGGGAGTGTGAATGCGCAAATTTCACCCAATTCGCGCACATTTTCCTTTCGATACAAACCTCCCTTTCCCCTCCCCAAAAATAAAAAAACCCGCTCTCTGTGCGATCCTTGCGGAAAACACAGAGAGCGGGGTGCAGGGGACTCAGTCCCCTGCCGGGGTCAAGGGGCAGAGCCCCTTGCGTCCCTCGCTTACTTCGCGGCCTGCTCCAGGCAAGCGGCGACAGCGTTCATGATGCGGTTGGAGGTGAGGGTCGCACCGGCAACGGAGTCAACAGTCGCGTCGTTGCCCGCAACGATGGCGGCGGTGACCAGCTCGATGGCGGGAGCGGCGATGCTGGGAGTTTCGTTGTTCTCGGTCAGCTCAACAGAGGCGATCTTGCCGCCAGCGATGACAACCTTCACGGTCATGGGGCCATTCTGGCCGTCGACGGTGGCGGTGTACTCGCCATCGGTCAGAGCGCGGGACATGTCAAAGAGCTTCTCGGTGGAAACTTCCTTGGCGAAGAGGCTTTCGTCCAGCAGGTTGGAGGCAGCCTTCACTTCGTAGCCTTCAGCGGGCTCGTTGGCCATGGCATGACGGGCAGCCACCTTGCCGAACACGATGGGGCCCATGACGCCGGTGCCGCCGGAGACGAACTTGCCCCAGATGCCGCCGACCACTTCACCGGCAGCGTACAGGCCGGGGATGACAGCGCCGGACTCGTCCAGCACCTGCATGTCAGCGTTGGCAGTCACGCCGCCCAGGGTCATGACGCACAGGGCGTGCAGACGGATGGCGTAGAACTTGTCGCCTTCGATCTTGTTGGTGGCCAGGTTGTAGGTGTTCTGCACGTTGAACTCGCGGCCGAACTGGTCGGGCTCGCCCTTTTCAACAGCAGCGTTGTACTCTTCGATGGTCTTCTTCAGATTCTCAGCGGGCACGCCGATTTCGGCAGCCAGACCCTCGATGGAGTCGGCGGAGTACATCACGTGAGCGCCGGCGCCCTGGGCGTTGAAGTAGTACTTCATGAAGATATCGCCGCCAGCGGCAGACAGATCAGCGAGCACCTTGTCGGTGTAGATGTCGTACTGCACAGCGTTGGGCTGTTCTTCCAGCGCCACTTCGCGGATGGCGGGGTTGGCTTCGGTCTCGTTGCAGAAGCGCTCGCCGTTCTGGTTGACCACGATGCCGCCGGTCTTCCAGGTGTAGGTGGAAGCGATCTGGCCGCGGGTATCGTCATCGCGGGCAACCAGACCCATGGGGAAGGTGGGGATGGCGTCCATGGCGGTCAGGCCGGCGCCAACCTTCTGCATCATCAGCAGGGCGTTGCCGTCAGAGCCGGGAGCGCCGCCGGCCAGGTAGTACTCGCCGTACTGGGTGTACTGGCCCATCAGCTTGCGGTTGGAGGAGTAGCCGCCGGTGGCCACGATGATGCCCTTCCTGGCGGTGTACACCTTCTCGCCTTCGGGACCCTTGGCCTTCACGGAGAGAACCTGGCCCTTTTCGTTGGCGATCAGCTCGGTAGCGGTGGTGTTGAGGACGACCTCGATCTTGTCGTTGGCGTTGACCAGCGCATCCAGCACCTCATGGGCGGCGGACTTGTAGTTGGCCTTGTCGTCGGGGGTGCACTTGTAGGTGCGGGGGATGGAGTACAGCGCATGCTCGGGCGCGAACACAGCGCGGGCGCCGGTGGCGCGGTCGGTGCTGTACACATTGTCCTTCAGGCCGTTTTCGTACAGCCAGTCGAAGGTCTGGGCAGCCTCGTTGGCATAGACGGTGATGAGCTCAACGTTGGGCTGGCCGCCGAAGTCGTCGCCGTTGTTGATGATGTCGGCGATGTAGCTCTCCACGGTGTCCTCAATGCCGTCTTCCTTCTGGATGATGGTGCCGGCAGCGGACATGGAGCCGGAGGTGAAGTTCAGCGCGCCGCCGGTCTTGGCGGTCATTTCGAGAATGAGGACCTTCTCAGCGCCGTTTTCCACAGCCTCGATGGCAGCGGACAGGCCAGCGCCGCCAGCACCGATGATCACGATGTCGGCGTCAGCGCCTTCAGCGCAGGCGGGGAATACCATCATGCTCAGAACAAGCGCGATGGACAGCAGGGTGGAAAGGAAACGATTCATGGGCATCTTCCTCCTGTTGTATATATTGGTTCGGAACTGTTGCCGGTTCCGACATGTTCAGTATAGCATATTTTTTAACAATAAGGAAGCGGGCGAACAAACAATTGTTTTTGGATTGTATTTTTCATTTTTGGGATGTTGACAATGGATTTTTCATGTGCTAAAGTCACCGCATACCCCAACGCGATGACGAAAACCAAGTACACTCCGGAACATTGCCCTTCAGAGAACTGCCGGTTGGTGCAAGGCAGCAGGGAACCCAGAGTGGAATTACCTTTCCGAGCGGCATGGCCCAACGTATTTTTTTCCGCCAGTAGGTCATGACGGGCGCGCCCGATACAGCGCTACGGTCTGTTAGGACCCGACTGAGGCTGCACATGCAGCGAACATGAGGTGGTACCACGGTATATCCGTCCTCTGCTATGAACGATAGCAGGGGACGTTTTTTTTATGAACATTCGCAGGAGGAGATACAAGCATGATCATTACCCAGCTTCTGGAACGCAACGCCCGTCTCTACGGCTCCGAAACCGCGCTGGTGGAAATCAACCCTTCCGAAGCGCGCGACCAGGCCAGCACCTGGCGTGAACTGAACCTCATCGAGGCCGCCAGCCCCGATACCCCCTATCGCCGCGAGATGAGCTGGAAGGACTTTGACCGCCGCGCCAACCGCGTGGCCAACCTGCTGCTCAGCCGCGGCACGCCGCGCGGCACCAAGGTGGCCATCCTGATGATGAACTGCCTGGAATGGCTGCCGGTGTATTTTGGCATCCTGAAGGCCGGCTGCATCGCCGTGCCCATGAACTTCCGCTATTCCAGCGATGAGATCGCCTACTGTCTGGATCTGGCGGATGCGGACATTCTGGTGTTCGGGCCGGAGTTTGTCAGCCGCATGGACGCGATCTGCGACAAGGTGAAGCTGCGCACCATGTTCTTCGTGGGCAAGAACGGCCCGGCCTACACCGAGGATCTGCTGAAACTGATGGGCTTCTGCTCCTCCTCGCTGCCGCCCATTGTGATGGAAGAAACCGATGACGCCGCCATCTATTTCTCCTCCGGCACCACGGGTTTCCCCAAGGCCATCCTGCATGATCACCGCTCGCTGTACTCCTCCTGCATGGTGGAGCAGAACCACCACAGCCAGAGCCGCGACGACGTGTTCCTGTGCATTCCCCCGCTGTACCACACCGGCGCCAAGATGCACTGGTTCGGCTCCCTGCTGGCGGGCAGCAAGGCGGTGCTCCTGCGCGGCGTGAAGCCCGAGTGGATCCTGCGTGCGGTGACCGAGGAAAAATGCACCATCGTATGGCTGCTGGTGCCGTGGGCGCAGGACATGCTGGACGCCATCGACAGCGGCAAGATCAACCTGGATGAGTACATGCTGGATCAGTGGAGGCTGATGCACATTGGCGCGCAGCCCGTGCCGCCCAGCCTCATCCGCCGCTGGCTGGATATCTTCCCCCATCACCAGTACGACACCAACTACGGCCTCTCTGAATCCATCGGCCCCGGCTGCGTGCATCTGGGCGTGGAGAACGTGCACAAGGTGGGCGCCATCGGCAAGCCCGGCTACCTGTGGGAAGCCAGAATTGTGGATGAAAAGGGCAACGAAGTGCCTCAGGGCGACGTGGGCGAGCTGATCGTGTTTGGCCCGGGCGTGATGAAGTGCTATTACAAGAACCCCGAAGCATCCGCCGAGGTGCTGCGTGACGGCTGGCTCTACACCGGCGACATGGCGCGCATGGACGAGGACGGCTTCATCTATCTGGTGGACCGCAAGAAGGACGTGGTCATCTCCGGCGGCGAGAACCTGTACCCCGTGCAGATTGAGGATTTCCTGCGTCAGTTCGACAAGATCAGCGACGTGGCCGTCATCGGCCTGCCGGATGC
>JAQXJZ010000035.1 GCA_029009515.1 bacterium | reverse complement strand
TGCGCACACGCCAGGAATTCTTATTCTGGACTCTGCGCTCACTCAGCTTTCTGAAACACAATACGGTGAGAAGGCAAATGTCATCCGTGATTCTTTCATCCAGTACCTGCTCGACCATCAGGAGAGCGGACAAGTTATTTTTATTGACCAAAAAGAAAAAATGCCCACATGGCTCGGTGAGAAGTCGAAATGCAAGTATCACGAATTCACCAAGTCGCGTGAGCATGGACGATATGGCCTGCTGCTTGACGTATATGATGAAGAATGATCCTATGGAGGGACCCCTTGAAAATCAGCTACAAAAAACTATGGCATCTACTTATTGATCGGGGGCTTAACAAGCAGGATTTACGTCGGATGACAGGCATCAGTACCGCCTCCGTTGCCAAGCTGGGCAAAGGTGATAATATTACGACTGACATCCTCGTGAAAATTTGCGAAGCCCTAAACTGTGATATCACAGAAATTATGGAACTTGTAGACGAATAAAAGAAAAACACGGAACGACATAGTAATCGCTCCGTGTTTTTTTCTGTGGTTTTGGCATCTGCTCAAAGGAAAGACAACTGTTCATCGCCTTTTTCAGATACATCATATGTAACACCATTAATGCATACATCGATGACGCTTGCAGCAACTGCTTCTGCCAACTTGCATGGTACTGCATTACCTATCTGTGTGTAAATTGCTGATTTGCTGCCTTTGAATATATAGTTTCTTGGGAACGATTGGATGAGAGCAGCTTCAGCTATAGTCAAACGGCGCAGACGATCAGGGGCTGGACCGAACTCAGCTTCTGTTGTTCCTTCCCATAGCCCTTTATGGTAATTTTTAACCCAATCATCTGCTGTTTGATCATTCAAAATAACAGAATCAATGATTGGAGTTTTGTTACCGCCCATAGATGCAGGTAATGTCGTGGAAACTGAATCGAGATTGAGCGGCCTACCCATACCATTGAAAATCATTCCAGCATACGGACTTTTTCTCATTATGGGATTTGCGGCTAAGGTTATCTTCGCTGTACAAGTCAAAGGATTACCTTCCTCGCCGGCAGGGGGAAGCGACGTCAGCAGTTCCCTCAATGTCAGTGGCTTTTTATGCCTTTGCTCATATGCAAAAAAGAGATCGCTATGAGAGAATTTCTTTTTGCATCCGACAAAGAAAACACGTTCTCTATTTTGGGTGACACCAAAGTCGGCTGAATTGAGTACCTTGTAACAGCAATAATATCCCATTGCTTCAGTCCTTTGAAGATACTCATGCCTGATTTCCTTCCATTTTTCAAGTTCCCCCAGAGCTTTCACATTCTCCATCACGAAGACTTGTGGCTGGACGATTTCAACAATGTCAAGAAAACGCCATATCAATTTACTGCGTTCATCATGGGGGTCCATCTTACCAGCAACTGAAAAGCCTTGGCAAGGAGGACCACCAAAGACAACATCGATATCCTTTAATCCGCGAAAGTAATCATAATGAGTTGCAATGTCACCACGCAAAAGTGTTGTATCCGGATGATTGGCTGCATACGAATCACATGCGTCGTTGTTAAGCTCATTTGCAACAACAACATTCACACCGGCGTTCACGAAACCAACATCCATACCTCCGGCGCCTGTAAATAGAGAAATGCCTCGAAGCATACTGAAAACTCCTTCTGCCACGTTTGTGCGCTTATTCTTTAGGGCTTTCGTCAGAACAAATCATCATAATATCCTCAATATTGCATTCGAGAGTGCAACATATCCTATCTAGGACATCTGTTCTAACAGTATCGTTTTTCGCAAGTTTCGCCATAGTTGATGAGCTGATGCTCGCTTTCTTCATGAGATCGCCTTTTTTCATATCACGATCTATGAGCAGCTTCCATAATGGTTTATAATTGATTGACATAATACCTCCTGCACCAAACCAGCGGTAGTATACCATACAATTTGGTATTTTGAAAGTTTTTTTCTGCGATAAAAGAAATAATATTTATGGCTGTAGCAGGGAAAGGCAGGCGTGGGAATTGAAAAGTCCAAATGGCCGCTGTTGATATTGAGAACGCCAGATGAATTTGATCTACATACTCATCTGGCGATCCTTTATGAAATAGAAAAGTGTTTGCTGGCCACTTCTAAAATATAAGATATAGTTGTTTCTTTGAATTTGGTATCCCTTGCTGTTTCAAGGATATATTTTAGGAACCTTTCACAATCGATGTTCTGAATTAATGGAAGCATTGTCCGTATAAATGTATCCACGGAGATGACGTTCAGAACAAATCCTTTATCTAGATACGCCGCCCGGACAGTACGTACAACTCTTGGATCACACCCACCATGACGCCCGAAAATAAAGTTCATATGCATTTTTCCAACAGCCATGACTTTGTCAGCTGCATGAGTTATGTCATGGTCAGTAAACTCTTTATCCTTTAATTCGTTTGCCACATACAGATTACCATTACGATAGATATCCAAATCGCTAATTTCTTTGCTGGAGGCACCGCTTTCATTAACAGGATGTACCTCTACAACAGAAGTTTCTTCATCGGAAAGAAATTGCTCAAATAGTCCTGCAACAACAAGTGTGAGAATCTCTCCCTCAAAATTCTGTTCGAGCAAATCGTCCATGAACGCAAATAGTTGATATATGTCATTAGTGGATTCTGTAGCATCTACTGTAAAGTCCGTCAAAGCAGCTCTTTCTGCTTTGACTTGCAGCAGTTTATAAAGCGCATAAACTAATCCGGCAAAGGCTTTTGCGGATGTCGTAAACTTAGGAAGGTTATCGCATAGCGCATCAAGGATTTCCTTATCCCTGCCAGCACGTACAGCATTGCCCTTATCCAGATCGGTAAAACGGGCGGGCTTGTTAAGGAATGGTTCATTTGAACCGCCGAGAGCTTTACCTAATTCGTCCTTTTCAAATTTCACTAGAACATCATGGCAAATTGTACGTGCATCATAGGATCCCGGCAAAAGCGACTTTTTCTGGAGGCATAAGGGATTAATTGCTTGATTGGTTGCCTTGGCAAGAAGCGCATTTACCAATACGTATTTATAGGTCTTGTGAGTATTATCGAGAACAAAATCGATGAAGTCACTATGAGTACATCCATGGTTTCCCGGTTTTTGTGCCTCTTTATAGGCGGTATAAAGAACTCTTTGGGCATCTGCTTTGTCTACTTTAACTTTTTCAGCCATAATTATTCCTCCTGATGTAGTTGCCCATATAGGTGAAATTCGTTTTTGGTATATCCCCGATCAAGGGCTTGATAGAAATACCGCGCTGCTGTTGAAGAAAAAGGACGCCACTTTTTGCATCTCGCCTTTATGTCCTCCGCGGAACATTTTTCTGTCCTGTATAGCCACCGATATGTTTGACGAAACGCGCCATCTTCAAACGGTAGTACATCGGGCCTACCAAGCATAAACATAAGATACATTTTTGCAGTCCAATTTCCGATTCCACGAACGCTGGTCATCAGCTTAATTATCTCTGCATCGGTCATTGAGTACATTGAATCAAAATTCCAAATACCTTGCTTTACTGCTCGTGTAACATTTCTAATGTACTCAACTTTTGCTTTTGAAGTACCGGTAGAGCGTAACTGATCGTCGGTTAAACTGGATATAGTATCGGGCGTTACATTCCCAGAGCACAAGTCAACAAGCCGACCATAAATAACGCTCGCCGCCTTTACAGACATCATCTGCTCAATAATCTCTCGGATTAGGAAAGAATAGGCATCCTGATGAAGCGAGTATGTTAATGGTCCTATAGCAGAAATCACCCTTGCAAGTCTTTTATCTTTTTTGCAAAGGTGCTGAATTTCCGGTGATTGGAGTTCAAGTGTATACTGTCCGCACATTATGAACCAACCTTCCGAAACAAATGAAATATATATATCTATTTTACCACTTTTGGATCGAAATGTATATACGAAAATACATTCGTATACCCAATATCAATTTCATGCGTTATGAGGTCTTCGGGTTGTAATAAAGCAATAATATATGACAGATTTCGATTCCTGCACCCAATAACAAAACGAAAGGGCTATTCGCAAAACGAAAGCCCTAATGTCAAAACGAAAGCCTAAGCAATCGTTTTGCTATGCACCAACCGAGGGAAGTGGGTGCATTTTCTGATTATGTAATTTTGCTGGTTTCCGTTGCCGCCGGGGACAGTGACAGAGCGACGCCAGATTACTGCATATTCCCGTGTGCATTGACCGTTTCGTATTAGGATTCTGCAAGAACATAAAGAAAAGGACTGAAACCTTGTATCAAAGTTTCAGTCCTATTATGGTGGAGCATACCGGATTCGAACCGGTGACCTCTACAATGCGAATGTAGCGCGCTACCAACTGTGCTAATGCCCCAAATATCTTGGCTATTTTTTATGCAGCTTTGCCAAACGGCTGCTATCTGGAAAAGCATCGGTTGGGGATGAGTTACGAGTACCTCGTTCTACCAACTGTGCTAATGCCCCATATGCTGGTCTTGCAACCAACGGATGATATTATAGCAAAGTCGGTTTGAAAATGCAATACATTCGCCAAAACTTTTTCTGGCCGGGGGAAGAATTACTCCCATTTCACCAATGCAGCCTGCGCAAAGCCGCTGTCTTGCACGATGATCTCGGCGTAGGCAGTGCGGCCGGCGCGGCGCTCGCACACAGCGCCGGGGTTGACCATGGTCACCGCGCCCTCAAAATCCACCTTTTCGCGGTGGGTGTGGCCGTAGAGCGCCACCTGCGCCTCGCGCTCGCGCGCAGCATACCACAGGCGGTCGAGGTTGTATTTCACATAGCGCTGATGGCCGTGGCAGGCGTAGAAGCGCACACCGCCCACCTGAAACACAATCTCGCCTTCCTCGTAGCTGCCCCAGTCGTTGTTGCCGCGCACAGCGTAGCATACGGTATCCTGCATGAAGGGCATGCGCCGGACGGTATCAAAATCGTCCAACCCATCGCCCAGAAACACCGCAGCGTCAATGGGGCCATGGCGGCGGGCCTGCTCAAAGGCATTGCGCAGGCCCGTCACATCGCTGTGGGAATCCGAAACCGCAATGACGCGTTTCATGAATTACAGCACCTCGCCCAGTACTTCGCGCATCTTTTCAGAGGCGACGGCGCGGTGGCTGACGGCATTCTTTTCCTTCTCGGTCATCTCGCCAAAGGTCTTGCCGGTGTGATACTTGAACAGCGGATCGTATCCAAAGCCGCCCACGCCGGCGCGCTCATACAGCAGCTCGCCCACGCACTCGCCGCGCACAACCTTCGTTTCCTCGCCCGGCAGCGCCAGCGCCATGGCGCACACAAAGCGGCAGGTGCGGTCGGTGATATCGGCCATGTTCTTCAGCAGCAGGTCGTTGTTGGCCTGATCATCGCCGTGGTCGCCCGCGTAGCGCGCGCTGTACACGCCGGGAGCGCCGCCCAGCGCATCCACGCTCAGGCCGCTGTCGTCAGCCAGAGCAGGCAGACCGGTGAACTTCGCCACAGCTTCGGCCTTGATGGCAGCGTTCTGTTCAAAGGTGTCGCCATCCTCCACGATATCGCCGGTGAAACCCGCAGCCTTCATGGGCACCAGCTCCACCAGGCCGCCGAAGATGTCGGACAGTTCCTTCAGCTTATGTGCATTGCCCGTAGCCACCACGATGCGCTTGGCAGGCAGCAGCCAGTCGCCCTGGCCCTTCAGTGCGTCGCGCTGGACGCGCATCAGGCTGCGCACGCCGGCACGGCCCATGTCAAGGATGGCGTTGAGCTCCAGATTGGTGAAGGCGCGGCCCTCGCCGGTACCCTGCAGCTCGATGAACTCGCCCTTCTGGTTCATGACCAGATTCATATCGGTCTGGGCGTTGCTGTCCTCGATGTAGCACAGGTCCAGCATGGGCTGATCATCCACGATGCCCGCGCTGATGGCCGCCACCTGACCGATGATGGGGTTTTCCTCAATCAGGCCGTTCTGCATCAGCTTGTTCACAGCTAGCACCAGCGCCACATACGCGCCCGTGATGGAGGCGGTGCGGGTGCCGCCGTCAGCCTGCAGCACATCGCAGTCAAGGGTGATGGTGCGCTCGCCCAGCTTCTCCATGTCCACCGCCTGACGCAGGGATCGGCCGATAAGGCGCTGGATCTCTACGCTGCGGCCATCCTTCTTGATGCCGTCGCGCTGCTTGCGGCGCCCGGTAGAGGCGGGCAGCATGGCGTACTCAGCGGTCACCCAGCCGCGGCCGGTGTTACGCAGGAAGGGCGGCACGCCCTCCTCCACGCTGGCGGTGCAGATGACGCGGGTCTTGCCGGTGGAAATGAGGCAGCTGCCGTCCGCCGTTTCCATGAAATTGGGCTGGATGGTGCACAGGCGGGGCTGATGGTTCTGCCGCTGATCAAAACGTGCCATAAGGACAACTCCTTTGTTTCATTCATCAAAAGGCCGCGCATCAGGTTTCGCGCGGCTTGCACATCAAATTATACATGCACCTTGCGCAAAAGTCCAGCACATATGAAAGAAGGGTTTACGCGCCGTATCCCGAATTGTGTATGATATGAACTATCCATTGGAGGAATCCGCCATGCCCACCGCACGTGAAAAAGGCATCCACATTGGCAAAATGCCCACCGGCCCGCGCAATCTCATCACCGATGTTCCGGGCGTGACCGTCGGCCACGTCACCATCACCGAAGGGGCGCACAATACCGGCGTCACCGTCATCATGCCCTGTCAGGACAACCCCTTTGCCAGCAAGCTGACCGCCGCGCAGCATGTGCTCAACGGCTTTGGCAAAACCGCTGGTCTGATGCAGATAGAGGAGCTGGGCACCCTTGAAACGCCCATTGCGCTCACCAACACGCTCAACGTGGGTCTTGTGCACGATGCAATGGTGGGCTACATGATTGACCGCTGCGAAAAGGATGGCGTGGCGCTGCGCTCCGTCAATCCCGTCGTGTGCGAATGCAACGATGCCTCCCTCAACGACATTCTCCAGCGTGCCGTTCGCAAAGAACACGTGCAGCAGGCCATCGCCTCCGCCTGTGCGGATTTTGCGCAGGGCGCAGTGGGCGCCGGGCGCGGCATGACCTGTCACGGCCTCAAGGGCGGCATCGGCTCCGCTTCCCGCACAATGGAGATGGACGGCCAGTCCTTCACGCTGGGCGTGCTGGTGCTGAGCAACCACGGTTCTCTTTCCGATCTCACCATTCAGGGCGATCACATCGGCCCCGGCATTCAGAAGACGATAGAGGAAGCGCTGCCGGACAAGGGCAGCTGCATCGTCATCATGGCCACCGACCTGCCTGTGAACGACCGGCAGATCCGCCGCATCATCCGCCGTGCAGGCGTGGGACTGGCTCGGCTGGGCTCCTTCATCGGCCACGGCAGCGGCGAGGTGTTCCTCGGCTTTACCACGGCCAATCGTGTGCCGCATAACGCACAGACCGATCTCATCCCCATGACCGTTCTGCATGAGGATCGCATGGATACCGCCTTCCGCGCCATGGCCGAAGCCACCGAGGAAGCTGTGCTCAACTCCATGCTCATGGCTGAGACGGTGTGTTCTGTCAAAGGCACGGTGCGCAGGAGTCTGGCGGAATTTGTGTGAAAGGCGAAGCAGGGAGGCGCTGCCTCCCTGCACCCACCGCCAAAGGGTTTCGCTCTTTGGAATTCTGTATTTTGATGCCGCTTTGCGGCCTCAAAGAAGCAGAAAAAGAGAGCGGCTTTCTTCGCCGCTCTCTTTTAGTCCAGTTCCACCACGCCCGGATACTGCGCGATCACTTCCGTCTCCTCGTTGATAAAGGTGGCTTCTGCATCCGGCTGCTTTTCCAGTTTTTCGCCTTCCACCAGCACTTCCACCTTCTTCACGCCCGGAAACTGTGAGCATGTGAACAGAAGCGCGCGGATAGCCTGCTCTCCCCCGTCGCTGTTTTCCATGGTCTCTTTGAATTCCTTCGAGAAGTTCAGCGTCACCACGCCATCCTTCATGGTTACGCCTTTGATGCCGCATCCTTCCGGCAGCGCACGTTCCAGCCCGCTGTCGTCCCGGGGACCTTTGGCCAGCTCCAGCACGGCGGTGCTGACGTCTGCATTGCTGAATACCGTACGCGTAACGGGCACCAGCAGCCGACCGCTCGGCGACGGAAAGTACAGCTGCACCTGACCGGCGCTTCTGCCGAAGGTTTCCACACTTTCCAGGTTCAGCGCGCCGCCGCTGAACACGCCGCTCACATCCGTGCCATAGGTGAGCTTGCTGCGCTTCTGGCCGTCAAACTCCAGCGTCACCTCGTCCACGGTGGAAAAGCAGGTCATGGCGTTGACGATGGCGTCCACCATCAGCACTTCCTGCGCGGCGCTCATGCAGTTGAGCGCTTCCTTGCTCACGTTGACGTTGGCGCGGCCATCCCGGATGTCGATCTCAAAGCTGGTGTTTTCCGGGATCACCGTGCGCAGGCCCAGCCTTGCGGCCTGCATGTCGTTAGCGCCGTCCTTCACCATCAGGCTGAGGGTGGCCTTGGCGATGCCATCGGTCTTTGGCACCTGTCTTGTGACCGGCACCAGATAGCCCTCGCCATCCTCATAAAACACCACGGTAGACACTGTTTCCACCTGCGCATCCGCCATGGTCTGTTCAATGGGAATCACGGTTTGATCCACCAGCACCTGCGAGGTGGTCTGATCGCTGCTCTTCAAGGCCAGTACCACCACCAGCGCAGCCGCGCACAAAATGAGAACCCGCTCGATATCGGCCCGTTTGATCTTCATGTTTTTCACTCCTCGGCGTTCGATTGCACTGACATCCTATGAGAATCCTTCGCGTTCCATGCCCCAAAGCGCCTTTCGTTGCGCTTTTTTTCATCTTGTGCTATCATGCTCACAGACATTGTCAATCAGGAGGAATGACCGCTATGCCGATGGACGGCTTTACGCTTTCCTTTATGCAGAAAGAACTGCACCATACTTTGCTGGGCGGCCGCGTGGACAAGGTGAACCAGCCCGAGCGCGACGCGCTTGTTCTGCTCATCCGCTCGGGCGGCAACCACAGGCTTCTGCTCAGCGCCAATGCCAATCAGGCCCGCGCGCAGATCACCTCGCAGACCTACGAAAACCCGGCTGAGCCGCCCATGTTCTGCATGCTGATGCGCAAGCACCTCATGGGTTCGCGCATTGTGGACATCCGCCAGATTTCCGGCGACCGCATTCTGGCCATCGTGTTCGATTGTCTGGACGAAATGGGCTACCATGTGCAGCGCACGCTGTATCTGGAAGTGATGGGCCGCCACAGCAACCTCACCCTCGTCAGCGAGGACGGCACCATCATCGACGCCATCCGCCACGTCAACAGCGAGATGAGCCGCGTACGCACCGTGCTGCCCGGCGGAACCTATCAGCTGCCGCCGCAGCCGGACAAGCTCACGCCCGAAACCCTTTCGCCCGAAGCGCTGAAGGAGCGCCTCTCTCCGCTCACCTGCGCCCTGTCCAAGGGCCTGATGGAGTGCGTGGCCGGCATGGCCAGCGTGTGCTCCAAGGAGGTCTGCGCGCAGATCGGCGTATCCGCCTCCACGCCCATTCCGGAGCTGGATCTGGACGTGGTGTGTCAGAAGCTGTACGACTTCTGCACCACCGTCGAGGCTGCGCCCGTCACGCTGTTTGACGAGGCCGGCATGGCGCTTGACTTCTTTGCCTTCCCCTATCAGACGCACGTGCTGGAAAACCAGAAATCCATGCCCACCCTCAGCGCGGCCATGGACGAATACTATCTGGGCCGAGACCTTCGCATGCGCATGCAGCAGAAGAGCGCCGGGTTGCAAAAGCACGTCAAGAGCGCTTTGGAACGCACCGAGAAGAAAAAATCCATCATGCTGGAAACGCTGCGCAACAGCGACAAGACTGAGCAGAACCGCATCTACGGCGACCTGCTCACGGCCAATCTGCACCTGATTGAGAAGGGTGCGGAGAGCGTGACCGTGATGAACTATTACGATCCCGAATGCCCCAACGTCGCCATTCCCATCTCCAGCCGTCTCACGCCTGCACAGAACGCGCAGAGCTATTACAAGAAATACCGCAAGGCTAAGGTGGCCGAGCAGTACGCGCGCGAGCAGCTGGTGGGCATCGAGCGCGACCTGCTTCTGCTGGAAAACGCGCTCGACGATCTGGACAAATGTGAAACCTCCACCGACATGGCCGAGATCCGCTTTGTCCTCACGGAGAATGGCTTCCTGCGCCCGGATGCCTCCCAGCGCAAGAACAAGGGCAAGAAGATGCAGGAAGGCAAGCCCTACCGCTTCACCGCGCCCGACGGCACGCTCATCGAAGTAGGCAAGAACTCGCTGCAGAACGACCGTCTCACCCTGCACGCGCGCGGCAACGAAACCTGGCTGCACGCGCAGAACATTCCCGGTTCGCACGTCATCATCCGCACCGAAGAGGAACCCAGCGACGAAACCCTCCTCTACGCCTGCAAGCTGGCCACCTACTACAGTAAGGGCCGCAACCACCCGCAGCAGGCCATCGACTACACCAAGCGCAAGTACGTCAAAAAAGCCGCCGGTTCGCCTGCCGGTCTGGTCACCTACACTAATTTCAAGACCGCCATCATCGGCCTCACGCCTGAGGATGTGGCGCACATTGTGAAAGAGGCGGGGAAATGACGAGGGACGAGGCAGGGAGGCGCCGCCTCCCTGCACCCACCGCCAACGGGTTTCACCCTTTGGAATCCCATGTGTTGAGGCCGCAAAGCGGCCTCAAGGGGAGGATGTTGTGATGGATGTTTTGATTCGGGCGGCTTGTTTGGAGGATGCGCGGGTTGTGAATGAGGTCTATGATTACTACATTGACAACACGGTGGCTACGTTTAACGAGATGCACAAGACGGTTGAGGAGCGCAAAAACGAGCTTGTTTCCATTCTTGGGATGTATCCGTTTCTGGTTGCGGAGGATGAGAAGGGTGCGTTTCTGGGGTTTGCGTGTGCCGAGCCTTTCCGCTCGCAGACCGGATACCGCTTCATGCCGGAACTGACCATTTATCTGCATCCGTCTGCGCCCAAGGGATGCGGCATTGGGACAAAGCTGTATGAAAAGCTGCTGATGCTGCTGAAGGCGCAGGGATTTGCCAGCGCGGTGGCCGTTGTGTATGGCGGCAATGCCGAAAGCCTTGCGCTGCACCGGCGCTTTGGGTTTGAGCAGCTGGCGCTGATGCCCAATGCAGCGTACAAGCACGGAATGTGGCTGGACATGTGCATTCTGCGCAAGGAGCTTTGCGGCTTTGCGGATTGTCCGGCCGAGCCTGTGCCTTTCCCCCATCTGCAAAACAAAGTTTGATCAGGAGGTATTCCGCCATGCTGTTCATGTGTTATCCCAAGTGCTCCACCTGCAAAAAAGCGCAGGCGTTTCTGGATGCCAGCGCTGTTTCCTACACGCTGCGCGACATCAAGCTGGATCAGCCCACGAAGGAGGAAATCGCCCTTTGGCAGGAAAAGAGCGGTCTGCCCCTCAAGCGTTTCTTCAACACCAGCGGCCTGAAGTACCGCGAGCTCGGTCTGGGCAGCAGGCTGGACGGCATGACCCGCGACGAGCAGCTGGATCTGCTTGCCTCCGACGGCATGCTGGTGAAGCGTCCGCTGCTCATCACGGAGGATACGGTGCTGGTCGGCTTCAAAGAGGCGCAGTGGAAGGAAGTGCTGCATCTGTAATCCATAAAAGAACCGGGAAGTCCCTTTGAAACGGGGCTTCCCGGTCTTTGTTGCGAAAAAGTCAAGTTTGGATCGTGGGACGGACTTGGCTTTTCTGCACCTTGGTCGATGTGCCACCGGCACATGCCGGTTTACTTGCCGCCGTTCAGGCGCTTCTTGGCTTCCTCTACGGTTTCGCCTTCGCGCGCAAAGAGCTTTTCAACAAACTTATCGGTCATCTTGTTGAAACCCTCTATCACGCCTTCTTCGATCTTCTTGTAGCCGCCCACCACGGCGTCCTCAATCTTCTGATAGCCGTCCACAACGCCCTTTTCGATCTTCTGATAAGCGCTGACGGCGCCTTCTTCCACAGCATGGCCCAGTTCCTGGACGTCCACATCCTGAACATCGCTCATGTCATGCTCCATGGCCTTCTGCTTCAGTTCTTCCTGAGAATGATTCATTTTCTGCTCGCACATGCTGGTAATCCTCCAAAAAAAGTTTGCTGCGCTTCAGCAGCGATGATGATTGTACTGCGCGGCTGTTTATCATATATCAGAATGATGTTAACGAATCATTCATTTGCATCAGAAAGCCTTTTTATGCAGCAAAAACCGGGAAGACCCCGTAAGGGACTTCCCGGTTGAACAATTTGGTTGTTTCTCAGCGGACGGGCTTGATATTGAGGTTGACGCCCAGCGTATCTTCGCTGTCAACGATGGTCCAGCTGCTGCCGGGGTAGATGCCCAGCGTGCGGTCCACATCGTAGCCGGCCTTGCGCATATCGGCGATCACGTCATCGCGGGCGTCGCCCACTTCAAAGCCGATGTGATGCACGCCGTTGCCGTGCTTGTCCAGGAACTCCTGGAAGGAGCTGGGGCCGCCGATGGGCTGGTGCAGCTCGATCACGAAGCCGTCCATCTCAATGTTGGCGCACAGCAGATCGCAGCTGACGGGCTCGCCGCGGTACTTGTAATTCTCGTTGCCTTCCAGATGGTTGACGTAGACGTTGGGCTTTTCGATACCCAGCAGCTCGGCCCACTTTTCGGCAGCCTTTTCGATATCCGCAACGACGATATTGATCTGGATAAAGCCCTTCTTATTCACCGTATGTTCCATGAATGATTGCCTTCTTTCTGATCAAATCAGCTACATCCGCAGCTTTTTTATCATCATATCACAGTCATGGAGCTATTTCAATGTGCTGCTAAGTTTTCAAATTCTAGCTTTTTGAATGCTGTTGTATACTCTCCAGGTCATTTGGGTTCAGCTAGACACCTAATACATATGGAATAGATGCCATGAGCAGTATTCTCATGTTATTGCTCATCACCGTTATCATCATGATGAGCAACATTTTTCCTACCGCTCCGTTTCCTTACTTTCCCCATCTTACTCTGAGTGCTTCGGCCATGTCACGCTGACCGTCTGTGTACCTTGTGACGTTACACTTCATTTCGAGCGATACTTTGCTGTTTTGGACAGCATAATCGAATAGTTCTTGGAAAGAAGCGCGGTGGAAGTAGATGTACCACGAATCATAGTAACTGTCGGATGGCGATACCCGCATACAGAAATGAGTTTTTTCATAATCGTCATAAGCATAGTTGTAATAGTTCGTTAACTCTCCTACGCCTTTCAGGTAAAAATCCTTTTGATAGGAATTGGCGTAATTGTACATAACCTCTTTAGCCGTAAGAGAAGGCCACTCAGAAGTGGGTTTTGGCGTTTGCGTTGGTTCGTTCAGATAAAGGGCACCATCGTTCAACTTATATCGGATGGATTGGCTTTGTTCGATTTCTTTGCCATATTCGTTTGGCATGGAATATTGGATGAAATAGGTAAGTACTCCATTTTCAACAGTTCGCTGGTTGACGTCGTATCGGCAATTTACAAATACGATTTGATCCGGTTCCAGTTGGTGTGGTTCTCCGATCTGCTGGGCAGCAGGAGAATACAATGTAACCTCTCTTGGATCTCTGGTGGAATTTTTGATTGCAATACATACATCGACCGCTTGCGGAGTCTTGACAACAGATGGAGTAACACTTATTTGGGTTAATATGTCACCAGCCACACCGGAAGGAAAAGAAAAATCAAACTCCTCTGCCGTTGATGCAAAAAATATCATCATCATCATGGACATTAAAACTGCTGCAATGATTTTTTTCATAACTTCTTCACACGCCTCCTTTAATTTTCTCCCCTCATTCTACCCTGTCTATAGCTGTTTTTCAACCGTTTAGTACAGAAAAGGTGCACATTGATTATGCAATTACAATCCTCGGCACCCTTTTCTCACTTGCGGTTTGGCCTTCTCTTGATCATCAAAAGCCGGATCACATCGTCCTGCGCCAGCGTTTCATCCATAGTAATCCACAGCCATTTGCCATCATGATAGGTGGTGGTCTGGTCATAGAGCGTCGTCAGCGTTTCCGAAAACGCCTCGCGCTGCGCATCGAACTTTTCCCGTTCCGCCTTTCCAAGGGTCACGAGCAGCACACATTCACTCCCGCGTGCGTAGAAGGTGCACAGCGTTTTGCCGCCACGGCGGTACTTTTTTTCAACCGTCCAGCTGCCAAAGCCCTTGTTCCACAGGATATCCATGTCGTACCGTTCTTCCACGCAGGAGGATAAGCGCTCCCAAAGATCCTGCTGGCAGGGAGTCAGCAGTTCTCTCAGCTGAGTCTGATATTCTTCGCTCATTCTGTTTCGCTCCTTCCATCGCTGCTGGCAGTCTGTTCATATCTTTCAGGCACAAATCCATCCGCTTCCTGCTTCACGGTTTTGCCGCTGATGCCATACAGGTACGGCTGATTGTCCGGCAGTTGTTCCAGCTTGTTTTTCAAAAACAGCGACCGTTCGATCAGGTCGCTGCTGCCGCGCTGGATCAGGCGCTGTTTCAGTTCCTCCTGCGTGGCGGTGAGCACAGCGTAAAAAAGCCTTGCGCTGTGGCGCGCCGCCAGTTGCTCAAGCAGGGGCAGCTCATCTTCCACAACGTAGTCGATGATCACATCCAGTCCTCTCTCTCCAGCGCCTTCCCCGCGACGCTCAGGATGCACTCCCAGTTGAAGCGGAGGATATCCGGCCAGTATTGAAAACCGGCATGAAAGCTATCACCGTGGATGACGTACACCTGGTTGTGCTCTCCGCCATCCACCAGATGCCTGGCCCATGCATCCGCCAGCGTGGATTTGCCGCAGCCGCACGGGCCGGAAAACACATAGAGACGGCTCATGCACACCCCTCCTTGCAGGTTTCAGAAAACCAATGACAGATACAAAAAACCAGCCTCATACGAAGCTGGTTCTTCTGGCATCGTACTCAAATTTTGATACAAAGTGCAAAAGTAAACGGCAACCGGGAAACTGGGTGCAAGTGGATGCATAATAAAACGGTAGTGACCTCTGCTGGGTGCAAACGAGCATCCAGAACAGAGGCCGCGTTTTATTTTGCACCCAAGGATGCACCCAGACGCAAACATCGTAATTACTGCACCTTTCAACTTTTGCAGTGGTGCTTACCGGGTATCCCCTGTAGAAT
>JAQXJZ010000034.1 GCA_029009515.1 bacterium | reverse complement strand
GCGGCGCCGAGCTCAGACTTGCCGTTTTTCTTGGGGATTTCGATGTATGCGGTGTTGTACTGCCGCATGGTGGGGTCATCATCGCGCACCGTGCCAAACACATCCCGGATAACCTTCTCCTGCCATGGCAGCAGGACGAATGGTTTCCCGTGGAATTCGCCCTTTGTGTGCTTGAGCGCCTCAATAAAGCGCGTCACGCGCCGGGCTTTTCTTTCGTCAAATGCCAAGCTACCAGCCTCCCTTCAGCAGGGATTCCATCGGATCATCCGAGGAGGCATCATCCTTGCCGCCGCCGTTGGCGATGATTCTGGCTCGGGTGGCGGGTGTCAGGCCAAATTCCGAGCAGAAGCTCTGCATGATTTTGAGGTTCTGCTGGGCGATACTGACCTGCGGCACCTGCTGCACATAGCCCGAAGGTGTCTGGAAGATGGAACCGTGCTGGGTGATGAACTCCTCAGCCTCTTTCCATCTTGCGTATGCCTGGCAGTAGCCGGCAAAAGCAGTCAGGTCTGCCTGTGTCAGCACGCCCATCGCTTCAAGGGAGGGAGCCAGCCGCTTCCATTCCTTTTTGGCTTCAGGTTCCAGCCATGTCGGGCATTTGACCGTACCCTTGGGCGGGATCGGCTCATGCTCGTTGATCGGGCGCTTGCCCGGATTGCCTTCCAGCAGCTTCAATGCTGTAGGCTTGGGCTTTCTGCCCCGTGTAGCCATCTGGCATTCCTCCTTTCCAAGTTATCGGAGCATGAAAAAAGCACCCAGAGACTTCTGAGTGCTTGATTTGTTGTTTTATACACGTTTGCGTTTGATGAGTTCAGTCATTGGTAACCGACACTTACCAGTTTTTACCGCTTCAATGAGCTCGTCGATCACCATTTCATATTCATCCTCGGTCACTTTGCCTTGGGCCTTGAGCTGATCGTACACCCAAATCGTGCCGTGCACTTCGACTCCTTCCTTAATTGCCGCCTTTCTTAGTGGCATGTCACCAGTCAAAAGAGTCCATCCTCGGGCTTTGGCAATGGAGAGAGCAAAGGTATCGTACAAGGACAATTCCGTATATCGACCTTGAAATGAGATGGCCTGCATGAACTCGTCATCTGTCACATCAGCCAGCTGCAGGCCTAAACCCAGAAGGCTGATTTTCATAGATTCCGACTTTATGAATTCATCCCGAAATGTATCACGGCTGATGAAATACTCAAAATCGAGTCGGAACGGATGATCGATGTGTCCGATTTCGTGGAAATCAATCCACACGTTCGTATCGCTGCTAATGAACAATCAGACACCCCCATAGCAAAGCTCCCGCACTTCGATGAAGGGGCGTTCGAGCAGTTCAGCTGCTTTCGATACAGTGATCTCTTCTTCAGAAACAGCACGAACGGTCAGCTGCTCAAGCAGATGGCTTACTTCGGGCTGAATACCAGACTGTTCGTCGCGGCGAAGACCTTGGGAAGCCATCCACTTCTGAGTAATCTCATAAACGGCTTTGCTGATGATCTCAGTTTGATATGCGCGCATCACGATAGAAGCCATGGAAACATTGTACTCATGCTGGATATATCGCAAGTCACTGCGAATATCTTTGCGCTTTGGTCCAAGTTCGCGCTTGATGTCTTTCTCCGGGAGTAGGAAAGCTCCTGCTATGCCGTCTACCATACGCTCTTCATCTTGATCGTCGCTGAAAGTGAAGACAAGATGCGCCAATTCATGGATGAGAGTGAAACGCTGACGTTCTGCAGGCATAGTGGTGTTGACAGCAATATAGGGACGCCCGTTTACGGTACCGCTATTTCCGGAGAAATGACGTTCTTCAATCTGAATCGGGCAGATGATGTAGCCCTTGTTCTCAAGAATGTCTGTAATGTTGCCGATAGGTCCACTGGCAGGCAACTCAAGAATTTTTCTGAGATGCTGTCCGGCAGTCTCAAAATCAGTTGCTGGTATACGTTCGTACTTCGGAATTGGGGCAAGTGCAGCTTCACCAAAACAGGCGACTACGCTGAAGAGACGGGCAAGATAGCGATCAGCATAGCCCAGAATCAGTTCCTGCATAGTTTTGGTGATACTTGCGTTCTTTCTGAACGCTCCATGTTCAATAGCAAGCTCATCGTTACTGATGGTCAGCTTAGCCAAGGTCACATGCAAAGCATCAGCAATCTTACGAAGAGTAGCAAGATCAGGAGTGCGCTTATCCATTTCGTAATTGGATACCGCCATTTTGTTCATCCCAATTTGCTGTGCAAGCTCCTCCTGTGACAAGTGACTCATAAGACGATAGTACTTGATATTCTTACCAATCATCTTGCACACCTCCTTGTGTTTACAGTATACCCCGTTTCTTTCCAAAAGTAAACACCTTAGAGAGTTAATTCGCAACTTCAACAGCTTCTGCATAAGTTATTTCTTGTCCGTCACGGAGCACAGAAATGCCATCTGTGCCGTATTCAGCGGCATAACGCATGACAATAACGGAAGCATAGCGCGGATCAAGCTCCATCGTGCGGCAGATACGGTCTGTCTGCTCACATGCCATAAGCGTCGAGCCGCTGCCGCCGAACAAATCCAGCACCACTCCATTGGGAGCAGAACTGTTCTTGATCGGGTACGCCAGCAGCGGGATCGGCTTCATGGTCGGGTGTTCCTTGGAATGCTTCGGCTTATCGAAGTTCCAGATGGTGGTCTGTTTGCGGTCGGAGAACCAGCGATGCTTGCCGTTGGGCATCCAGCCAAAGAGTACCGGCTCATGCTGCCACTGATAGGGGCTTCTGCCCAGGACAAGAGAGTTCTTGACCCAGATGCATACGCCGCTGATGTGGAAGCCGGCTTCCTTGAAAGCTCTGCGGAAGTTGAGCCCTTCTGTATCGGCATGGAAGATATAAGCAGAGCCGCCTTCCGCCATATGCGCCGCCATATTGCGGAACGCAGACAGAAGAAATTCGTAGAACTTCTCGTCTGCCATGCTGTCGTTCTGGATGGACTTGCCATCGGCAGATTCATAAGCCACGTTGTAGGGCGGATCGGTTACGACCAGATTGGCTTTCAGGC
>JAQXJZ010000033.1 GCA_029009515.1 bacterium | reverse complement strand
CCTCGTCTCCTACGCCCGCGCCGTGCACCGCATGGCGCAGCGCGGCCAGCACGGCTGCAAGACCGTCCTCGACGTAGCGCCCGCCGACCTGAGCGCGCGCGAGCCCGAGTGGCTGCGGGAGCATATGCTGTAAGAGACGGGGGCCTCCGGCGGGCAGGGGCTGAGCCCCTGCACCCGCACACCGCGCACCTTACAGGTGCGCGGTGTTTGTTTTTGTTTGTTGTTGGACCTAAGACCGCCGGGGCACATACGGGTGCCCCGGCTCGCTTGACGGTATGGGGATTCTAGTTTGTTGGATGGGTCAGACCGCCGCTCGGCGGAGGGCCTCCCGGCTCGCTTGAGTGCAGGGGGATAACGCGCCTGCGGGGAGCGGTGGCCAGTTTCTCGTCAAGTCAACCACCACAAGAATCGCATACACTCAACATTTTTCGAAGCGAGCTTCATTGGCGGCCAGCGGCCGCCCTTCATTCCTTCATTCAAAAACGCCTGCTGCATTTTCTATGCAGCAGGCGTTTTGTCTCATACCTCCACAAACCTAAACAATTCCCTCAAATACGGATATTCCCCGTTCTCATCCACTTTGGTCGATCCTGCCACATGCCCGCCGGGCAGCACGCAGATGTCCACCGGGGCGTCCGGCTGGAAGTGCCGGATGCTTTCCAGCGCCAGCTTATTCTGGGTGACTCTGCAGGGCATGTCGTTCTCATAGCAGATCAGCAGCAGCGGCTTGTCCAGCGGCTGTGCGCCCACCCAATACAGCGCCGCCGTTTCGTCGATGCGCTCGGCGCGGCTGTCTGTGCCGCGCTCCCGCAGCACGTTGTAGTGCGTGGTCTGCTGGGCGCTGTCGCTGACGAAGGCGGCAATGCGGCTCCTGTCCGCGCCTGCGTTTTGCAGATAGGCATGGTTGAGGCAGAGCATCATGGTCAGATACGCGCCGGCGGACTGGCCGGTGACGATGATCTTTTCCTCCGTGTGCTTCATCACCCACGCCACGCTTTGGGCCGCGTCCAGGATGAACTCCGGCCATCTCGCCGCGGGATACATGCTGTATTCCACGGATACAAAGCCGTATCCGCGCGCTGTAGCCTGCTGCGCCAGGTCCGTGCCGTCCTTGCGGCTGCCGGCTTCTATGCCGCCGCCGTGGAACCACACAATGGTCGTGCCGTTGGGTTCATCGGGCAGGTACCAGTCCAGCAGCTGGACTGGTTTGGTTCCGTAAGCGATATCCAGTTTGGTCTGCATCTGTCGTCCTCCTTGTCAGCTGAAGAACAGTGCGCGGATGTCCTCCTCGGTCAGGCTGCTCAGCTCCATCTCGCCCGCCAGCACCACGCGGTCGAAGATGGCTCGTTTGCGTTTGGAAAGGTCAGTCACCTTTTCTTCGATGGTGCCCTGTGCAATCAGGCGAATCACGTCCACATCCCTGGTCTGGCCGATGCGGTGCGCGCGGTCGGTGGCCTGATCCTCCGTGGCGGGGTTCCACCACGGGTCATAATGGATGACCAGATCGGCTCCGGTCAGGTTGAGGCCGGTGCCGCCAGCCTTGAGCGAGATGAGGAACACCTTGCCCTCGCCGCCGTTGAAGCGGTCGCACAGCTCCTGGCGCTGTTCGGGCTTGGTGGAGCCATCCAGATACAAGCACTGCACGCCCTCGCGGCTGAGACGCTTGCGGATCATCTGCAGCATGCCCACGAACTGCGAGAAGATGAGCATGCGGCGCTTGGAAGCGATGGCGCGGTGCACGGTCTGCACCAGCAGCTCCAGCTTGCCGCTGGTGCCTTCGTAGTCGGTCAGGAAGAGCTTGGGATGGCAGCACACCTGGCGCAGCTTGAGCAGGATGCTCAGCACCTGCATTCTCGCCCTCGGCAGCGATCCTTCGGCCAGCGCCTGACCCACGTGCTGGCGCAGCGTCTGCATCAGGCCGTCGTACACCTGCGACTGTTCCGGCGTCATGGCTGCGTAGAGGCACTGCTCGTGCTTCTGCGGCAGGTCCTTGAGCACCTCCTGCTTGAGGCGGCGCATGAGGAAGGGGCGGATGCGTTCGCGCAGTTCTTCGGCATGCTCGCCTCCGCCGTAGCGGCGCAGGAAAGCCGCCTGTGTGCCCAGATAGCCGGGCAGAATGAAATCGAAAATGCTCCACAGTTCGCCGGTGTGGTTTTCCATGGGCGTGCCGGTAAGGGCGATGCGCACCTGCGCGTTGAGTTCCTTGGCCGCCACAGCTCCCTGGCTCTGCGCGTTTTTCACGCTCTGCGCCTCATCCAGCACGGCAAAGCGCAGCGGGATATCCTTCAGGTATTCGATGTCACGGCGGAGCAGCGGATAGCTGGTGAGCACCACATCCACGCTCTCGTCCTGCTTCATTTCGGCAATGGCGCTGCGGCGATCCTCCCTCGCGCCGGTGATGACGCGCACCACGAGGCTTTCGTCAAAGCGCTTGAGCTCGGCCAGCCAGTGGTAGGTGAGCGATGTGGGCGTAACGATGATGCTCTTCTGCGTGCCGTCCTTGCGCTTGGCGGCGGACAGCGCAGCGATGATCTGCACCGTTTTGCCCAAGCCCATCTCGTCGGCCAGAATGCCGCCCATGCGCGCCTCGTACAGCGACAAAAGCCAGCCGCTGCCGCGCTGCTGATAATCCACCAGCTTCTTGCGCAGCCTGGAGGGAATGAACTTGTCCAGCCCCTGTTCGCCGTCGGTCAGAGCGGTCATGGCGGCCTCCACCTCGGCGTCGGCCTCGGTCTTGGCGCCGGCCATGCGCAGCATGCTCACCATGTAGGCGGCACGGTATGCGCCAAAGCTGAGCTCCCGCGCGTCCTCGCTGGCCGTGGGATCATCCAGCCGCGCCGCGTCCAGCAGCTCCTGCACCACGGGCGCAAGGCCGCTCATATCGCGCACGTCCAGGAATTCGCCGGTTTTCAGGCGCACGTACTGCTGCCGCTGGGCGATGGCCTGCAGGATGGGCAGCACCTCGGGGATGCTTTCGCCGCTTTCTTCCAGCAGCGCAAACACCAGCTTGCCGCCGCGCATGTGGAACGAAGCCCGGGCCGACAGCCTGCGCGGCTTGACCTTTTCAAAGTCGCTGGAGGCGTACACCTCGCACAGCTTGCCAAGCTCGCCCACGCCCTGGGTGCAGAACGCGAGAATATCGCGGGATCTTCTCAGCACAATCCTGCCGCCGCGCACCACAAAGCCCGCGTTGGAGAAGAACTCCAGCAGCTCGCTTTCGGCTCTGCCGTCGCGCAGGAGCAGCCTGCCGTCCTCCAGCGTGGGCGCGGCGGAGCGGCTCTCCTGCGCGTCCTGCATCTGCTGGCTGAACGGGTACAGCACGATATCGCCGTAGTGAAATTCCACCCTGGCTTCCACATTGCCGCCCACCAGGTCCAGATAGGTCTGGGCTTTGAAGGAGGCGGTGATGAGCCTTGCGCCCAGTTCCGGCGATGGCGCAACCGTGCCGACGGTGGACAGCGCCGGAAGGAGCGTGGCCAGCGTTTCCTCGGCCTCTCTGGCCGGATAGCGGAAGCTGGTGCCCTCCGTGCACAAAAGCCTGCACACGCGCGCCTGGGCGCTGTGCAGATGGGTCACGCGGCCCTCGCACAGCACATAGCGGGCGTCGGGCGTGATCAGCTTGAGGCTCCCCGCGCCCTCGGCCTCCACGGTCAGCTCCGTGGGCGAAAGCGCCACCTCGAAGCACAGCGGCAGCTCCACCGTGCGGATGCCGCTCTGAGACTGCTTCTGGTCGCCCTGCATGAGCACGAAGGGATGCGTTTCAAAATAGCGCATCGCGCCGTGCAGAAGCGCGCCGGTCATCAGCACAAAGCGGCCGTCGCAGGCGGGTCCTTTCTCGCGCTCTTCCAGGTCGATCAGCACGCCGTCCTCCCATGCGCGCAGGCTTTCGGCCTTGACGGGGATGTAGTTCATCAAAAGGATCAGCAAGCGCTCGTCCTCGCGCGAAAAGCGCATCAGGCCCGGGCGGTAGGTAAACTTCTCCGACAGGGTGAGCGGCGCGCCCAGCGCATAGCAGGTGATGAGATCGGCGATGTTTTTGACCGCATACAGCCTCTCCTGGCCCACAGCCAGACCCAGGCCAACCCTGCCGTCCGGGTACAGGCGCACCGTGGCCATCAGGCGCACGCTCTCGCCGCCGGGCATGGCGCGGCTCAAAGCCAGCAGCATCTTTTCGCCCAGCGCGGTTTCGCTGTCCTGCTGCAGCTTGACCAGCCTGCCGTCCTCGCGCGCCTTCAGAACAGCGGCAACCGCGTGCACGCACAGCTCCTGCGTATCGCCGCAGGTACACGAAAAAGTGCCGTTGGCATACAGCGTGGCCGTATGCGGCGGCGTGGTGCCCACGTTGTAATGCAGCGCAGCCTCGCGGCCCAGCGCCGGTGCGATGCTCACGCTCCCGCGCCTGAACAGCTTTTCACCCAGCTGCAGTTTTTCCACATCCGTGTGCAGGACATCGAACAGCTCCATCGGCGTCCTCCTCTCCAAAACCGTAAAAACCCCAGTTTGTATCACTTCTGTTTTTCTCCTGCACTTTCCTGCCTGTTTTTTCATCCGTGGCGCAAAAAAATCAGGAATAATTCTTCCCCTGCCGGACAGACTGAATACCGAAACCACGGTCAGGCAAACGGTCGGAAAAACCGCGCGATGCAATCCGGAGCCATGGTTCCGTTTGCACCCCGTCATGCGTGGCGCATGGCGGCGATGGATGTGGGATGTGTGAGTGAAGAAGCGAAGTTTGTGCGCGTTTTTCCCTCAAGCGCAGACGCTGCCGGAAAGCATGATTGTGGTTTCGCAGGGGCAGTGCCCCTGCACCCCGTACTGCGTCCCATTTCATGGGACGCAGGGGGGACTTTTTATGTTTGGGGCTGCATCTAAGACCGCCGTGGCACATGCGGGTGCCACGGCTCGCTTGCGTGCAAAAAGCCAGCGGCTGATGCAAAAAACAGCCGCTGGCTTGCATATCAAACTGAAAACGTCGAGCAAAGCGAGACACTTCACTTGCCGAAGGCAAACTTCACTCCTTCACTGGCGGCAAAGCCGCCAACTTCACTTGCCCAGATACACCGTCGCGTTCATGCCGGGTAGGATTTCCAGCATGGTGTGGATATCGATGGTCACGTCGTAGTAGGCGGCGTTCTGCTTCGTCACGCCAATCTTGCCCACTTCCGCCACCGTGCCGCTGATGACCTCATCGGGATAGCGGTCGAACACCACGGTCACGCTGCTGCCAGCCTTGGCCATGTCGAGATCCATCTCGTCCACGCTGGCCACCACGCTGATCTTGTCCAGCTCGTGCACTTTAGCCAGCAGCTGTCCCTTGTAGACCTGCATGCCGCTCTGCACGGCCACTTCCACAGCGCCGGAGACAGGCGCGGCGATGGCGGCGCTTTCGATGGTGCTCTCGGCGTCGGCGCTGACGGTTTCAAACAGCAGCTGGCCCTTCTTCACCTTGTCGCCCTCGCTGACGGCCATATTCACCACACGTCCGCTGCCAACCACGCCGATTTCCGCCTGATAGGCCAGCTTGCCGGAGCCGATACAGCTCTTGGTGCTCATGTTGTCATCGCGGTAGAGTTTTACATTGTCCTCGCTTTCGAAGTCGCCCTTGGTGATTTCCACCACATAGGCATTTCCGCTCACAGACACCACGCGGCCTTCGCCTTCGTTGTCGCGGTCGTTGGTTTCTTCAAAATAGACCACCTCGCCGGTCTGGATGCGGCGGTTGTCGGGATCGTTGTACGCGCCGGTGGTGGTGGCGTTCACCACCAGGCTATTGGCCTTTTCGAGGCTGAGAACCATGCCGTACTGCGCCAGCACATCCTCGGCCAGCTCGCCGTTTTCGGCAAACACGGAGCGCACGGCGCCGTCGGCAGGCGCGTACACCTTCTGGGTGACCATTTCAAACAGCGTATCGCCGCTTTCCACCACATCGCCCAGCTCCCAGTCAAAGGGCTTGAGAACGCCGGAAAATGGCGCGGTGATCTGCATCACATTGCGGCTTTCGGCCACGGCGTTGGCGGTTACTTCGGCTTCCTGCGCCAGAGCGGTAAAGGGCATGCACACAACCAGCAGCATGATCAGCAATTTTTTCATATTCGGATTCTTCCTTTCTGTTATTCCACGCTCTTGAGCGCTTCCACCATATCCACGTTTTTGACCTTGCGGGTCAGAAGCGCGGTGATCATTTCCGAAAACAGCCATGTCACCACACAGGCGATGACAAAGGAGACGGGTTTTACCGTGAAGGCGAACACCATGCTGTCGCTTTCGCAGGAGGACATGACCGCGCCGGTGAGCCACCAGCCCGGCCACAGCGACAGCGCGATGCCGGCAAAGGTGATCAGGTCGTTTTCCGCGCGGATGAGGCGGCGGATTTCCTTCTGATGGTAGCCAAGCACCTTGAGGGTGGCGTATTCACGGTAGCGCTCGGCGTAGTTGAGCAGGCCCATGTTGTACAGCACCACGAATGCAAGCCCCAGCGCCGCAAAGAACATCAGAGAGAAAATCTGCGACAGGCTGTCCAGCACGCGCAGCATATCCACGCGCTGTTCGTCAGGATCAAGCACTTCCTTCAGCTGGTCCAGCTCGTCAATCTGCCTGCGGCCCCGCTCCGTGGGGTTGAGCACCAGAAGCGCCGTGGGCACGAAAGCGCCCTTGCGCTCGCTTTCCCATGCGGACTGGCTCATCATGGCGTTCTTGCCCAAGGTCAGGTGGGCGATGCCCGTCACGCTGGTGCGGATGGGTTCGTCATCGCCAGCCAGCCACAGTTCCACCGGATCGCCAATGGAAACGCCGAGGGTTTCCGCCAGCTTCTGAGTGAGCATCACGCCGCGCTCGGGCATGGGCACCCATGTTTCATCCTCGCCCAGGTTCATCAGCCGCTGTCCGTCCTGCATCACGCTTAAGGTGGTGCTGCGGTCGGTGCTGGCGCTGCGGATGCTCAGGCTCAGCTCCATCACGCCCTCCACGCGCTCCGCCTCAATGCGGCGGGCGTAGGCCTCGGCGCTGTCGATGGAGCCGGTCAGGTTGGCACGCAGGCTGTACTGCACGGTGCCGGCGTAGTATTTATCCACAAAGTAGTTCACGCTGTCCGTCAGACCCAGCGATGCAATGACCAGCGAGTTGCAGCACAGCACGCCCATGAACATCATCAGCGTGCGCGCCTTGTTGCGGAAAAGGTTGCGCACGATCATCTTGCTATTGAAGCCCATCCTGTGCCAGATGGCCGGGATGCGCTCCAGCATCAGCTTGCGTCCGGCCTTGGGCGGCTTGGGCCTGAGCAGCGCGGCGGTCACTTCGCGTGCGCTTTTGCGGTAGGTGTGGAAACAGATGGCGCAGCTGAGCGCCACGCCCAGCGCACACACCGCCCACTGCGCTGCCGACACAGGGGCCTGCAGCTGATAGGGCATGGTGAACTGCGCTTCCTCCAGCGACCAGAGGATGTAGGGCAGCGAATACCGCCCGACCACCAAACCAATCAGCGAGCCGATCAGAGACGGATAGAACGCGTAGCTCATGTAGTGGCTCAGCATCTGCCCGTCGCGGTAGCCCAGCGCCTTGAGCGTGCCCATCTGCATGCGCTGGTTTTCCAGCATGCGGGTCACGGTGGTCAGCACGATCATGGCGGCCACGGCGTAGGCCATCAGCGGGAAGAGATAGCTGAGGCTGCGGAACATGTCCACATCCTTGCGGATGCCGTAGGTGGCGCTGTGCGCGCCGTGGTTGACGATGAGCGCCTCCGGCCAGTGCTTCCGCACGGCGGCTTCCACCTGCGCTCCAGATGCGCCCTCCTCCAGGCGGATGGTCACGCTGCTCAGCGGCAGGAGCGGCACGGCGCAGTGATTGACCAGCACAAAGCCATACTTGCTGGAATCGTGCAGGCCGTTCTTGCTCAGCGCCACATATTCGGCGCTCAGGCAGGTGCCGCGCACGATGAAGTCGTACTCCCTGCCGGCGATTTCCATTTTCAGCCGGTCGCCCACCTTGTAGCCGTTGGCTTTGGCAAAGCCGTCGTCCAGCAGGCAGCCGCGCTCGTCGTTGGGATGGAGGATTTCGCCCTCGTACATCAGCGGCGTATTGATGCGGATTTGGCCGTCAAAGGCCGTCACCAGCAGCTCCGGCTCGTGCGGCAGCTTCACCTCCGCCTCCGCCGAGGCTCTGGCCTGCACGTCCTCCACGCCGGGTATGGCGCGCATGCGGCTGAGCGTATCACGCTCCACGCTGGGCAGCGTGATCCACAGATCGGCCAGCTGCTGGTTGTGAAAATACGTCTGTGACGACAGATCGATCATCCGCCATGCCGCGTCCAAACCGCTGAAGATCCACGTGCCCAGCGCGCACAAAAGCACCACTGCCAGCATCTGCATGCGGTTCACCCACAGATCGCGCAGCAGCTTGTGCCTGAGCGCCCGGTTTCCGCCGCGGCGCTGAGATGCCTTTACCATGCAATCTCCTCCACTGATGCGGGATGATCATTCAGGGTGACGCTTTCAATGCCGCCGTTGCGCATGCGGATGACGCGGCGCGCCATGGGCGCGATGGCCGCGTTGTGCGTGATGATGGCCACCGTGGTCTGGTACTTCTCGCTCACTTCCTTGAGCAGCCCCAGCACCTGAAGGCCGGTCTTGGAATCCAGCGCGCCGGTGGGTTCATCGCACAGAAGCAGCGCCGGGTTCTTGCACAGCGCACGCGCGATGGACACGCGCTGCTGCTCGCCGCCGGAAAGCTGCGCCGGGAAGTTGTTCATGCGCTCGCCCAGACCCACCTGCTTCATCACTTCCACAGGGTCGAGAGCGTTGGGGCACACCTGCCGCGCCAGCTCCACGTTTTCCAGCGCCGTCAGGTTGGGCATGAGGTTGTAAAACTGAAACACAAAGCCCACGTCCAGACGGCGGTACTCGGTCAGCTCGCGGCC
Organism: bacterium; assembly: GCA_029009515.1. Lineage (GTDB taxonomy): Bacteria > Bacillota > Clostridia > Christensenellales > Aristaeellaceae > Limiplasma. The sequence goes on along the minus strand of JAQXJZ010000033.1, from coordinate 20,912 downwards.
GCTCAGGCTGGTGATGGTCTTGCCGCCCACGGTGATCACGCCGCGGGTCGCCTTGTCCATGCCGCCCAGCAGGTTGAGCACGGTGGTCTTGCCTGCGCCGCTGGGGCCCAGCACCACGCACAGCTCGCCCTTTTCCATTTCAAAGCTCACATTGTTGGCGGCCAGCACCGGCTCGCTGCCAGTGCGGTATTCCTTGGTAACGTTTTCAAAGGTGATATAGCTCACGTTTTTCCCCTTTCGAGAAACCATATGCTTCTCCATTGATAACGATAGCATCCCCGCTTGACCTTGTCAATTGAACAGAAAACAGGTTTACAGAAGGTTCACAAATAGCTTCTGCACAGCCTGCGCAGCATTGTCCAGATGTACTGCGCCGCCTCTGCCGCAGCTTCCGGAAGCGCTATGGCCGTATCGTGAACCCACTGGCCGGTGTACAGGGATTTCCGGTTTTCTCCGTTGCGCTTATGATTGATGCTCACAGCTTGATCCTCCTTGACTTTTCAGTACCCGTGCATCATAATATTCACAGCATCAAAACGCAACGATCAATAACGCTCTCGCGGCCAATATTGGACGTTCAGACCAATATTGTGCAGATTTGGAGGCAACCCATGAAAAAGGAGTACCGTAATGCCGCCCGAACCCGGCGGATGATCCGCTCAGCCTTTGCCGAGCTGCTTGGCGAAAAGAAAACCCTGGAGGAGCTGACCGTAGCCGAGCTGGCTGAGCGGGCAGACATTGCCAAGAGCACCTTCTACAATCACTATACCGACCTGTATGCCGTTGCCGAAGAATACGAAAACGAGCTGCTTGCCCGGCTTTCGGACGGCATTGAAAAAGCCAGCATGGACAGCACGGCGGATTTTGACGCCTATATCCGCTCCATGCTGATGTTCCTGCAAGCTCACGAAGAAACCTACCGCCACGCCATCGCCTCGCCGGATACGAAGTTTTTCATCGAGAAGCTGAAGTCCGTCATTGCGCGGCAGTTGTTGGAAAAAGGCGATGCTTTCCATCTTTCCGCCGATCAGAGCGAGCGGCATGTTCAGATCCGCTTCCTGACCAACGCGTGCGTGGACACCATCTGCGATTACTATCGCGGCACGCTGAATGCGCCGTTTGACACGGTCGGAGAAACGCTCATCAAGCTGATCAAGCGTCTCAGTCTGGCAGGCGCAAGAACAGACGGCTGATCTTTCGATCAGCCGTCTGTTTTTGTTATTCGATCTTATTTCACACTGAACCAGTTCACCAGACCCGGTGCAATCCTGTAGGAGGTGCGCAGCTGATCCTGATAATCCACATATCCGGCGGAGGACTCCCACGCTTCCAGACCGATGGACGAAGCGCGCACACCGTCCGGCAGGCTGATCTGCACGCCTTCAACCGTCTCTCCGGGGGCGATGCTGACCTGCGCGGCGGTCCTGTACACCTGACCGTCGCGGCCCTGAATGCGGAAGGTGACGGCGGTGATGGGCATATCGCTTGCGTTGTACAGTTTGGCCTTCATGCCCTTGACCGACTGCAGGGCAACCGCATCGCGCGGATGGCCCACGTACACCTGAATGCTGGCGCTGATCTGGCCGTTGGCGGTGGCGCCGGTTACGGTGCACTGACCCCACTTGTGCCCCTCAACGCGCACGCGGCCGCCCACCATGCGCACGGTGGCCACGCTCTCGTCGCTGCTGCCCCAGTTCATGTTGACCGCGCTGGTGCCGCTGGGATAGAGCCTGGGGCTGACGAACACGTGGCCGCCCACAGTGGTGCGGACGTTCTTTTCAAGGAAGCTCGCGCTTTCGATCTCCACAACAGAGCGCACGGTAAAGCTGGTTTCCACGCCGGAACCGTCCTGCGCCATCACAATCACCGTGGTCTGGCCGCCGCCGCGGGTAACCAGCATGCCGTTTTCATCCACGGTACACACGCGCGGGTTGCGCACGTAGTACTTCACGCTTCGGTTGGTGGCGGTTTCGGGCAGCACAACGGGGCTGATGGCAACGCTTTCGCCCATGGAAAGCACGTATTCCTTCACGTCCACGCTGATGGATTCCACCGGCAGCACGCACTCCACCGGAATGGAGGTGCGGATGGATTCATCCGCCTTGCACGCTGCGGTAATGGTGGCCTTGCCCGGGCTGACGGCAGTGACATTGCCGTTTTTGTCCACGGTGGCGACGGACTCGTCCGAGCTGGACCACACCACGCCGCGCTCGCTGGCGGTGGTAGGCATGACGCTTGCGGTCAGCTTCATCTTTCTGCCGATGGGCAGGGAGGCTTCCTGTTCCTTGAGGGCGATGCTTTCGGGCATCTGCACCACGCTCACCTTGACGGTGGTTTTGATCTCGCCGCTCTTGTCGCTGACCGTAATCACCGCATCGCCCTTGCGCACGCCGGTGATGAGGCCGGTGCCGCTCACTTCGGCCAGATGGGGCTTGTTGGAGGAGAAGCGGATGGATTTGTTGGTGGCGTCTTCCGGCACGAAGCCGTATTCAATCTGCACGGTGTCGCCCACGCCGATGGAGGAGGTGGGGATCTCCGCGGTGATCTTCTTCATGGGCACCACAACGCGCACGGTGATGGTGGCGGACACGGATGTGTTGTGCTTGCTGGTAATGGTCAGCGTGCATTCGCCCGGCGCAACGCCGCGCACATAGCCCTTGGAATTGACGGTGGCGATGCTTTCATCGTCCGTTTCATAGGTCACGCCGGCCTTTTTCATGGCGTTGGTGGAGCTGGAGTAGCGGGTGAGCATGCTTTCGCCCACCTCGATCTCCATCACCTCATACTTGGGGGTGAGCTTTTCCACCTCGTCAGCGGAAGCGATGAGACAGCACATGGCCATCATCAGGGTCAACAGAATCATCCAGCTGCGCTTCATCATGTTTTTCCTCTCCTTCACGGTTCAAACCAGCCTTCCAGCTGACGCGCCAAGCCCGGATACGCGTAGCGCTCCACGGCTTCCTCACGCTTATCCTGCGGCTGACAGCCATTTGCAACCAGGCCGCGCACATACGCCAGCAGCGCCTGCTCGTCCTTTTCACCCGCCGCCTGCTCGCAGCAGAAGCCCATGCCGGTTTCGCTCAGCACCTGCTTCACACCGCTGCCGGCCAGCTCGCCGGACATGCAGCACACGATGGGCTTGTCCATCATCATGTATTCAAACAGCTTGCCGGTCAGAATGCCCTTCTGCTCCGGCGTGTGCCAGGAGGCCATCAGCAGGATGTCCGCGCTCTTCTGCAGCGCGATGGACATTTCGCGGCTCACCTGGCCGCAGTCCTCCACGCAGCTCTCCAGCCCGTATGCGGCGGCGTAGCGGCGCATGAGCGCGCCCTCACGGCCCGCGTACACCAGACGGATGCGCTCCTGCGCAATCGCGCCCTCGTCCACCAGCGCGCGCAGCGCCTTCATCATGGGGGTCACATCGCGATCGCCCACGCCCTTGCGGCCCATGTTGAACTGGCCGCAGTACACCACGCGCAGGCAGTCGTCCACCTTGACGGGCGCGGTTTCGGGCAGATCCTCGCGGTCGAAGCCGTTATTGAGCACGCGCGCGGCGGGCATTTCCATCACGTCCAGAATGCCCTGTGATACGCCGCACAGCACGTCCGCTTCCCTGCGGAGCATGCGCAGGAAGCGCTCCTTGCGGCCCTTCTGCCACTGGAAGGGCAGGCCCACCTCATCGCGGAAGTCCGCAATCCAGCGTTTGGCCATGCCGTGTTTTTTGGCCCAGCGGGCGGTTTCGTGCACGCTGACGGGCGCGTAGGAGGAAAACACCACGTCGTAGCTGCCGCCGATCTCGCGCAGCTTCTTCACCGCGCGGCGGCCAAAGCTGCACTCGGCCATCCAGCGCAGATAGCGGTACACCACGTCGGCCAGCCTGCGCTTGAAGGAAGGCTTCTGCGCAGAGGGAGCGGGCGCAGCGGGCGCGGAGACCGGCGCGCTTGCCGCCTTTCCGGAGCGGATCTTTCGCAGCGGGTTCCACTCCGCCACGGTGTGCACATGTTTCAGTTCCTGCAGGTCGCGCGCAAGGGTGGGATCCTCGCCCACGCCCATGCCGGTGCCGCACACCACAGTCACCTCATGCCCCATGCGGGCCAGATACTTGGCCAGCTTGGTGGGACGCACCGCGCCGATGAGGTTCTGCGGCGCAAAATAGTAGCTGACAATGAGGATGCGTTTCATGTGCAAGGCCGTTCCTTTCGTTTATCTTCTGAAGCCTTTGTCCGGAAAAAGCTTGGGCAAAAGCGCATCGGAGCAGTAGCCGTTGTTCCAGCATTCCTGCGCCGCCTCGCGCATGCGCTGGCTCTCCTCGGCGGTCTGAGCGGCCAGCGCCTTGAGCGCCTTGAGCACGCCGTCCGCCCCTTCCTCGGGGTCAAACAGCCAGCCGATGTCCGGATTCACCAGCTCGGGAATGCCGCCCACATTGGGCGCGATGACCGGCGTGCCGTAGCGCATGGCCTCCATGATGGAGATGGGCACGCCCTCCTTGCGGCTGGTGTTGATGAACACGTCAAAGGCGCGGGTTTCGTAAATCTGCTGAATCTTTTCGGATTCCTTTGCGCCCAGAATTTCGCAGATGACATTTTCCTTGGGATCGAGCTTGAAGGCGGCCAGCTGGCGCAGCTCCTCCTCGCCCTCGCCGCCGCCGATGTGCGTCCAGCAAAGGGGCATGCCATCCCACTTGGCCAGCGCTTCCACCAGCATGGGTACCTGCTTGATGGGAATGATCTGCGCGCAGCTCACAACGCGCAGCACGCCCTGCGTAAAGCGCGGCGCCTCGCGGCAGGTATCAGCCGGCTGACCGGCGGAGCCCATGGCCAGCACGTGCACCTTTGCCTCGTCCACGCGGCCCTGCATGTAGTCCATGTACTGGCTCTTGGCCGTCTGGCTGATCAGGTACAGGCCGTCGGCCTCCTCGCCGATGGTTTTTTTCATCAGGTAGGGATTGAGCGGCACGCGCTCGGTGTCGATATCATAGGCATGGCCGCGCGCCACGAAGCGGGCCTTGGGATGCTTCCGCTTGCACAGCGCGCCGGCATAGGCGTCGTAGCTCATCCAGAAGGAATAGAAGGTGGTGGTGGCGTCGCTGCTGGCGCGCAGCATGCGCTCCGCCCAGTAGTGCATCTTAAGGCCGCGCTGGGTGAAGGCCAGCAGCTTGAGCGCGTTTTTCAGCGTCAGGCAACCATCGCGGCGCATGCGGGCAAGCTCCTGCCACAGCTCCTTGCGGAAGGGCGCCTCCACGCAGGCGCGCACAATGCCGTCAATGGGACGGATGACCGGAAAGCGCGTGCCTTCCTCGCCCGTGATGGTGCGCACGCCGTAGTTGCCCACCATCACCACGCGGCTGAAATGCTCGCACAGCCACGGCAGCTCCTGCAGCATGAAAGGCCCGGGCACGCCGGAAGAATTGACGGCACAGTTGCTTAAGTACACCAGTGTCAAGAGATCTCCACCTTTTCAAGAATCGTTTTCAGCACGCCCTGCCAGCTCATGTGCTCGCGGGCGTAGGCGCGCATCTGCGCGGGGACGGAAGCATCGCGCTTTGCATTTTGGGCAAACGCCACAATCTGCGCCATGTCGATGGCGCTGTCGTCGTTTTGGAGCTTCAGGCAGAAGCGTTCATCCTCCGGTACAGAAGGATCATCCACCGCATAGACAAACGGCAGGCCGCGCGCCATGTATTCGCGCAGCTTGAGCGTCATGGACTGGAACTGCTTTTTGCGGTACAAGCCCAGTCCGCCAACGCCCGCGTCGCAGCTTTCCACCAGTTCGTTCAGCTTTTCGCCAAACATCTCGCCGTGGAAGATCACCTTATCCCCCACGCCGCGCTCCTGCGCCAGCTTCTTCCACTCCGCCAGCGATCCGTCGCCCTCACCGCCCACCATGTGGATGGTGACCTCCGCATCGCCCTGATAGGCCGCCAGCGATTCAATCAGCCGGTCGTAGCCCTGCCAGTGGCTCATGGAGGCCAGCGCCAGCAGGTGGATATCATCCGCCGTGCGCACGCTGTGAAGCGGCAGACGGTCCACGTCCACGCCGTTGACGATGTTCATGGCCGGAATGCCGTGGAGCGTTTCGCCGCACGGATCGCCGATGAGCGTGTACAGGCTGATCATGGGCTCCAGTCTGGAAAACACATGCTCGTTGTACTTGAACACGGGCTTGCGGATGAGCGATGTGGTACGGCCGTTTTCCGCCGGATAGGTGGGGTGCTCCACAATCAGCTTTGCGCCCTTTTTGCGGATGAGGCGGATGGCGGCGGGCGCATTCCAGAACACCGGCATGTAGCGCATGTACACCACATCAAACGCCTGATGTTCAAAGGCCTTGCACACAGCCGTCATCAGATCCACATACAGATAGGTTTTGCTGTAACCGGGCATGGCATACAGGGGGCAGGATTTGAGCAGCGTGCGGCTCCCGCCCCGGCACAGCCACATGCCTTCGCGGTTGTAGCCAATGTGCCATGCCTCATGGCCGAGGGCTTCCATGGCGCTCATCTGGCCGTCAAACTTGTTTTTCAGGTTATCCCAGCCATTCAGCGGGTAGCGCATCACAAACAGCGCCTTCGCCACGGAAAATCCCTCCTTTCTCATTTCAGCAGTTCTTCATACAGCGCCGTCACCTGTGCAAGCACGGCATCGAGGCTGTAGTTTTCAATTTCCCTGCGGTTGCGCGCGCCCATGCTCTCGCGAAGGGCCGGATCGCCCAGCAGCAGGGCGATATCCTCGGCAAAGCCGTCCGCATCCGTGGGCTTGCGCAGGAATCCGCCCTCGCCCTGAGAGATCAGATCGGCATTGCCGCGCACCTCGCTCACCACGCAGGGCAGACCGGCGGCCATGGCTTCCATCTGGGAAACCGGCAGACCTTCCTGCCACGAGGGAAACATGAACACGTCGGAGGCGGCCAGCAGCGTGGGCACATCCTTGCGGAAGCCCAGAAAATGCACGCGGTCGGCAATGTCCAGCTCCCTCGCCAGCGCGCCCAGCTCCTCTTCCTTCTCGCCCACGCCGCAGAACAGCACATGCACGTCCGGCAGCTGAGCGGCGGTGCGCAGCACGGTTTCGTGGTTCTTGCGCACACTGTGCTCGCCCACGCAGATCACGATGGGCGTGTCGGCCTTCAGCCCCAGCTCGCTGCGGGCGGCAAGGCGATCCACCGGCTGTTCAAAGCGGGTCAGATCCACACCCACGCCGTTTACCAGCGCGGTTTTCTTTGCGTGGAACTTCTGCGCGCGATGATAATCCTCGCCATTGATGGTGATGAGCAGATCGGTAAAGCGCGAAAGGAAGCGCTCCGCCGGATAAAACAGCAGCCAGTTTTTGAGCGGCGCGCCGCTGAAGAAGTGGAAGCCGTGCGCGGTGTAAACCACTTTGGTGCCCTTTTTGCGCGCGGCGCGGGCGCAGAGCCTGCCCAGCATGCCGCCCACCGGCGTGTTGCAGTGGATGAGGGCGTAATTCTCCTGGTCGATCAGGGCCTTGAGCTGCTTGTACACGCCCAGATTGGCCTTGTTCAGCGGCGAGCGCTCAAAGGGCAATTCGATAAAGCGGTCGCAGTACGGCACCGTCACATCGGGATCAGGCGTGTCGTTGCGGCAGCACAGGTGCACCTCGTACCCCTGCTCCTGAAACCATTTCATGTACGGCAGATGAAACACCAGCACGTGGCCGCGCAGCACCGTGGCCACAAACAGCACCTTGCGCTTCATTCTCCTACCTCCGTCAGACGGATCGTCTTATCAAAGCTCAGTTCGTTTGCATCGCGCATCTCCGCGCTCATCCGCTGGTCATACGTGAGCGTGCCAAACACCTTGCCCGCCACGCTCACGCGGCTGGCGGCCATGCTGATCAGCCAGCCAAAGCCGGGAATCACAAGCAGTTTTTTGCCGTGACAGCCGGCGATGCACCTGACCAGCTCGGCGGTGTTGACATATTCGCGGTTCTGGGGGAAATACAATCCGCCCTTGCCGCTTTCCAGCAGTTTTTCCACAAAATCGCACAGCGTGCCAATGTAGAGCATGCTGCGTTCGTTGTTCACTTTGGGGAACACGGGCAGGCTGCGCGCAAGCGCGGACAGGCGCGGATAATTGCCGCGGCAGCCGCGGCCGTAAATCATGGGCGGACGAAGCGTGGCGATGCGGAAATCATCGCTTGCCAGCTTCTTCAGCTGCTGTTCAGCCTCCCACTTGCTCACGCCGTAATGCGTGTTGGGATTGGGCTGAGTATCCGCCGTGATGCGCCCGGTCACCATGCCGTAGACGCTCATGCTGGAGAAGAACACAAACTGCCTGACGCCAGCGTCCCTGGCCATTTTGGCGATTTCCACCGCCAGGTCGCAGTTGACCTTGCGGTACAGATGGGTGTTTTCAGCCGTTTCCTTCCGATGGGCGATGCCGGCCACATGCACCACAGCGTCGTATCCGGCAAAATCGGCAGCGGCAAAGGGCTTCTGCACATCCAGCTCGCGCACGTCATACGCGCCCGCCAGCTTCTGCGCGATGTGCATGCCAATGTAGCTGCCCGCGCCGGTGATGAGCACGCGCTTCATTTTTTGGCCTCCGTCTTCTCTTCCGCGCCTTCCACGATGCCCTGACGGTTGAACACCTTCACGATGGTCAGCAGGAAGCACTTGAGGTCAAACGCAAAGGAGATGTTGTGAGCGTATTCCGCATCGCGGCGCGCCTTCTTTTCCAGATCGCGGCTCAGATAATCGCGGCCGTTCACCTGCGCCCAGCCGCTCAGGCCGGGACGGATATCGCTGGCGCCGTACTGGTCGCGCAGCTCCATCAGGTCGTACTGGTTCCACAGCGCAGGGCGCGGGCCGATGAGGCTCATATCGCCCTTGAGGATATTCCACAGCTGGGGCAGCTCGTCCAGGCTGGTTTTGCGCAGGAAGCGGCCCAGCGGGGTGATGAAGTTCCTGGCGCCGCGCAGGTCGTTGGTGGGCACATCCTTGGGCGCGTCGGTGCGCATGGTGCGGAATTTGCAGATATCAAACAGCACCTTGCTCCTGCCGTAGCGCTGCTGCTTGAAGATGACCGGACCCTTGCTGTCCAGCTTGATCGCAATGGCAATCAGCACAAACAGCGGGCTCAAAACCACCAGGCTTACCGCGGAAATAACCACATCCAGCACTCGTTTGATGATTCTCTCGTACATGCGCTTTCGCTCCTGTTCATGGTATGCAAATCTGCCGAAGCAGCCTGTTCAGCGTCTTTTGACCTATGCCGTACACGCACAGCAGATCCTGCGGATAATGGAAGGGGCCGTTTTGCGTGCGCTCCTCGATGATGCGCTGCGCCAGCGCCGGACCGATGCCCGGCAGCGTGTCCAGCTCCTCCAGCGATGCGGTGTTCACATCCACCGGCCCCTGAGGCATCACAATGCTCATGCGCTCATCCTGCCTTGCCCGGGCACGCGGCGCAACGCGCCACGTCCTCGGAGCGCTGGGCATATGAAGATGCGCGGCAATCAGCCCCAGCGCCAGCAGCACCGCCGCCAGCGCGATCACACGGCGTTTCATTTTTCTTCATCCTGCAGATACTGGCTGCAGGCGCCGCCGCGCAGGCACTCGGTGCAGCCCATACGGATGGCGTGGGCGCACAGTCCCTCTTCCAGAGCGGTCAGGCGCTTCACAAGCGCCTCCATGCGCTCCAGCATGGGGTCGGGCAGGTTGACCTGATCCAGGTCGATCTCGCCCTTCTGCTGCGGTTTTTTCTTCTGCACCACGCGGCCGGGGTTGCCCACCACGGTGCAGTTGGGCGGCACATCCTTGAGCACGACGGACGCCGCGCCAATCTTGACGTTATCGCCGATGGTGATGGGCCCCAGCACCTTGGCGCCCGCGCCGATGGTGACATTGCTGCCGATGGTGGGGTGGCGCTTGCCCACATCCTTGCCGGTACCGCCCAGGGTGACACCCTGATAGATGGTCACGTCGTCGCCGATGATGGTGGTTTCACCAATGACCACGCCGTCGCCATGGTCGATGAACACCCTGCGCCCGATCTGCGCGCCGGGGTGGATTTCGATGCCGGTGCGGTGGCGTGCGCGCTGGCTGAGCCAGCGAGCCAGCAGCACATGACCCTTGTTATACAGCGCATGCGCGCGGCGGTGGGAGCGCAGGGCTACCAGTCCCGGGTAGCACAGGCGCACCTCCATCATGCTTTTGGCCGCCGGGTCGCGCGCCAGAACCGCTTCGCGGTCCTCTTTGATCAGCTCTTTCCAGTTTTCCATTTGTCCTCCGGAAAAGCAAAATTAGTTGTATTTGCCTTCATACACGCCCCAGATGTCCTTCAGGAGCGTCTCCTGCGCGTTCACGCCGCCCTCTTCCAGCTTGTTCAGCTCGTAGTCGCCGTCGGCATTGCAGCGGCGGGCCTTCTGCGTGTCGTTCCACTGCAGGGTGAGTACATTCTCCACAGCCCTGCGGCTGGCTTCTTCCTTGATGGGGAACATCAATTCCGCACGGCGCACCAGATTGCGCGGCATCCAGTCGGCAGAGGCCAGATACACCTCGTGCTGACCGGCGTTTTCAAACATGAACGCACGGGCATGCTCCAGATGGCGACCCACGATGGAGCGCACGTGGATGTTTTCGCTCACGCCCTCCACCTCGGGAATGACGCAGCACACGCCGCGCACAATCAGGTTGATCTCCACGCCGGCCTGGCTGGCCTTCAGCAGCGCCTTGATGATCTTCTTGTCGCTCAGCGAGTTCATCTTGGCCAGGATGCGCGCCGGCAGGCCGTTTTCAGCGTTGACTGCCTCGCGCTCGATGAGGGAGATCAGCTTCTTCTGCATCTGGTCGGGCGCCTTGACGATCTCCTCCAGATGCGCGTCGCGTCCGCGCAGCGCGTCAAAGAACGCAGCCGCATCGGCGGTGAGCTGCTTATCAGCCGTGAGCAGGCCAAAGTCGGTATACAGCTTGGCGGTGCCGTCGTGATAGTTGCCGGTGCCCAGATGCACCTCGCGGCGCAGTTCGCCGTCCACCTCGCGCTCAAACAGGGTCACCTTGCTGTGCACCTTCAGGTTGGGCAGGCCGTAGAGCACGCGGCAGCCGGCGGCTTCCAGCTTCTGGCCCCAGTGCAGGTTGTTGGCCTCGTCAAAGCGGGCGTGGGCCTCAAACAGCACCAGCACGTCCTTGCCGTTCTCCGCCGCCTGCGCCAGCGCCGCCACAATGGGGCTGGTGCCGCTGACGCGGTAGAGCGTCTGCTTGATGCTCTTCACGGTAGGATCCACCGCCGCCCTCTGCATGAGATGCACCACGGGCGCGAAGGAATGATAGGGATGGAACAGCAGCCAGTCCTCGCGGTCGATGACGTCAAACACATCCTCGCCCATCAGCGCGGGCACTTCCAGCGGCTGCGCGGCGGGATACTTGAGATCCGCGCGCTTGACCATGCTGTAGAGGCTCATCATCAGCTTATTCAGATCCAGCGGGCCGGTGACGCGGTAGCGCCGCTCCTGCTCCACGCGGAACTGCTTCATGAGGAGGGTGAGCATTTCCTCGCTCATGCGCTCCTCGGCCTCCAGACGGGTCACAGCGCCCTGCAGGCGCTTGAGCAGCATTTCCTGCACGGCAGGCACCACGTCCTGCGCGGTTTCTTCCACCACGGGGAAGTTCTGGTTGCACAGCACGCGGAACACCGCGGAATGCTCCACCTCCTCGCGCGGGAACAGGCGGTAGATGTGGTGCTGCACAATGTCCTCCAGCTTGATCAGGCACTGCTGATCCTTGTTTTCGGACAGGTCATACAGCCTGGGCAGCGACGTGGGCAGCGCGATGAGCTTGAACTGCGCAGGCTTGCGCGGGCTGCGCACCAGCTTTACGCACACGTACAGCTGCTTCTGACGGATGCGCACGCTCTTGAGCTCCTCCACCTTCAGATGGGGGCAGATTTCCTGCTCAAACAGCACCTTCTCTCGCTCGGACAGCGCGCTGTCCATGAAGAAGGCCGGGTAAAGCTGGATGCCCTGCAGGTGCAGCTCGCTGCGGATACCCTCGTACAGGGTATACTGGCGGTTGCACTGATGCAGAAGCTCCTTGTTCACCTTGCGGTACAGCTTCTTTCCGCTGATGTGGCCCTGCAGCTTTTCTTCGCTGTCGCGGCCTTCATAGATGCGCTCGTAGCGCACCTGCAGAAACTCATCCATATTGGACGTGACAATGGCCAGAAACTTGGCCCTTTCCAGCAGGGGATTATCGACATTATCCGCTTCTTCCTGAATGCGGTTGTTAAACTTCAGCCAGCTCAGCTCGCGGTTGATTTCCGCGTTTCGCTCGTGCGCCGTACCCATGGTCCTCCGCCCTCTCCTTGCTCTTGAAGTCATTTGAGTAAAATGCTTCAACCTATATTATAGCACAGCTTTCACAGGGCGTAAAGATAAGGCAAAGATAAGCCGCGCGGCATTGACGAAGCCGACCGGACATGCTACACTTGCATGGTTGAAATCTTCTTTGGAAAGGAAGCCCCATTTTATGAAACTGCTCAATCAGATTCTGCGCGGCGTTGTCATCGGCGTGGCCAACATCATCCCCGGCGTATCCGGCGGCACAATGATGGTATCCATGGGCATTTATGACACGCTCATCCACTGCATCACCCACCTGTTCAGCGAGTTCAAGCAGAGCATCAAAACGCTCCTGCCCTATGCCATCGGCATGGTGCTGGGCATCGTGGTACTGGCCAGTGTGCTGGAATTCCTGTTCGACACCTATCCCCTGCCCACCTACACGGCCTTCATCGGCCTCATCCTGGGCGGCCTGAGCCCGCTGGTCAAAAAAGTGGACCGCAAAAAGCTGAACGCTGTGTCCATCGCGGCCTTCGTGCTGTTCTTTGCCTTCATCGTGGTCATGGCGCTCACCGGCGACGTCACCAACCCCGAGACCCTTGACCTGAACGTGGGCCAGGTGCTGCTGCTGGTGGTCATCGGCTGCATCGCCTCCGCCACCATGATCATCCCCGGCGTGAGCGGCAGCATGGTTTTGATGCTGCTGGGCTACTACACGCCCATTCTCAACGCCATCAACAACCTGAAAGACGCCGTATTCGCCCTGGACTTCGGAGCAATGATGAACCCCGTGTTCACGCTGCTGCCGTTTGGCATCGGCATCGTGCTGGGCATCTTCGGCGTGGCCAAGCTGATTGAATGGCTGCTCAGCCGCTTCCCCACCCCCACCTACTGCGGCGTGCTGGGCCTGGTGATCGCCTCTCCTGTGGCCATCCTGCTGCGCGCCAATCTGACGGGCGTGACTGCCGGCATTGTGGTGATCAGCCTGGTCACCTTCGCCATCGGCTTTGCGGCGGCTATGCTGCTTTCCCGCGGCAGCGCAGAAGCGTAAAAATCACAGCATTACACAAAACACCCGCATGATCCTTTTTCAGATCATGCGGGTGTTTTGCATCATGCGTTAATCGAGGCTGCTGAGATACGCCTGCAGTTTTGCCACATCGCAGTCGGCGAAGCAATAGCCCTGCATGCCGGCGCGCTTTGCGCCTTCGATGTTCTTTTCCAGATCATCGATAAAGACGCACTCCTCTTCCTTCAGGCCAAACTTATCGCACAGACGGTGATAGATGGCCTCATCCGGCTTGAGCAGGCCTTCCTCGGCAGAGATCAGCAGGCCCTTGAACTGGCTGATATAGGGAATCTTGTAGCTGAAATCATGGAAGCGGAAGCCGCAATTGCTGAGAATGTACAGGTTGTAGCCCTTATCCAGCAGGTTCTTCACCACGCGATCCATGCCCCTGATGGGATAGAGGCTGTCCAGCCAGTAGTTGCTCATGGCAGCGGCAGCGGCGTCCCTGAGTTCCTGTGTATCCAGACGCTTCTGGGCGTGGGCCAGGTACTCCGGCTCGGTCATCACAGCGCCGTCGATGATGGGGCCCCATTCGGGATGGGTAAAGACCGCCTCGCACACCTGCTGGGCCTTCTGAGCATCGCCGGTGACGCGCAGGCAAGCCTGCATAGGACGCCACTCCAGAAGCACCATGCCCATGTCAAACACGATATTGCGGATCATGCTCTCTTCCTCCTCAGTGGTTCATGAGTTCATACATGAAGATGGCCGCAGCCACCGCCGCATTGAGCGATTCCGCGCCGCCCCTCATGGGCAGGCGGTAGCGATGGGTGCAGGCGGCGAGGGTTTCGCGGGTCATGCCCTGGCCTTCGTTGCCGATGATGACACACAGCTTCCGCGGAAGCGCGCCGCGCTCGTAAAACGGCTCGCCATCCAGCGCCGCGCCGATGACGGCATAGCCGCTCTGCGCAAGCTGCTGCGCGGCTTTTTCGGCGCTGTCCACCGTGCACATAGGCACGCGGAAAAGGCTGCCCATGGTGGCGCGCAACGTCTTGGGGCCATAGGGATCGGCGCAGCCGGGCGTGAAGATGCAGCCGTCAAAGCCGGCGGCGTCCAGCGTGCGCAGCACCGTGCCCACATTGCCGGGATCCTGCACGTTTTCCAGAAGGATCAGCTTATCGCCCATGTCCGCAAGGCCCTTCGCCTCCGGCAGTCCGCACACGGCGGCGATGCCCTGCGGCGTTTTGACCTGCGAGATGGCTGCAAGCACATGCTCCGGCACGGCGTACACCTCGCCCTGCGCCTTTTCCAAAAGGCGGGCAAAGCCATCCGCGCGCTTTTCATCCACAAACACGGTGCGCACGCGCTCGGGGCACACGGACAAACCTTCGCTCACCATGTGCTCGCCATCCAGCAGGAAGGCGTGCTGGCGCTGACGCTCCTTGGAGGCCGCCAGCGCCTTGGCCTCCTGCACGGCGGGGTTTTTGAGGCTGGTGATGGTTTTCATTTACATACGCTCCGGCGCTTCCATGCCGATGAGGTACAGGCCGGTCTTGATGGTGTTCTTGACGGCCCTGGTCAGGCGGATGCGGGCCTCGCGCACGCCGGCCTCGTCCACGATGATGCGGTTCTCATAGTAGAACTTGTTGTAGGCCTTGCACAACTCGGTGACGGCGCGGGTGATGATGGAGGGCTCGTAGCGCTTAGCGGCTTCGCGCACGGTCTCGGGGAAGCGGCTGAGCTGACGCAGCAGCTCCTGCGCGTAGTCGTCGGACAGGGCGGAGTAATCGGGCTCCACGGGCTCCAGCTCGGCAGCCTTGCGCAGGGCGCTGCAGCAGCGGGCGTGGGTGTACTGCACATAGGGGCCGGTCTCGCCGTCAAAGGAGAGCACGTCGTCCCAGCAGAAGTTGATGTCCTTGATGCGGCCGTTCTGCAGATCGGCGTAAATCACAGCGCCGATACCCACCTGACGAGCCACTTCGTCCTTGTTTTCCAGGTTGGGGCTCTTTTCCTCGATGATGGCGCGGGCCTTTTCGATGGCGCTGTGCAGCAGATCCTCCAGGAACACCACGTGACCCTTGCGGGTGGACAGGCTCTGGCCTTCGTAGCTGATCATGCCAAACGCCACGTGCACCAGATCCTTGGCCCACTCGTAGCCCATCTTCTCCACCACCTTGAACCACTGGCGGAAGTGCAGATCCTGCTGATAGGCCACCACGTAGAGGCACTTGTCAAAGTCGTATTCGTCCTTGCGCCACAGGGCGGCAGCGATGTCGCGGGTGGCATAGAGGGTGGCGCCGTCCTTCTTGAGGATCAGGCAGGGAGGCATGCCGGTTTCGTCCTGGTCGAGATCCACGATGGACGCGCCCTCGGACACGGTGAGCAGGTTCTTTGCCTTCAGCTCGTCGATCACGCGGCCCATCTTGTCGTTGTAGAAGGCCTCGCCGTTGTAGCTGTCAAACTTCACGCCCAGCAGGTCGTACACGCGCTGGGTATCGCGCAGGGTGAGGGCCTTGAACCAGTTAAACAGCTCCAGGGCTTCCTCGTTGCCGTCCTCGATGGCCTTGAACCAGCGGCGGCCTTCGTCATCCAGAGAAGGATCCTTCTCGGCTTCGTCATGGAACTTCACGTACAGCTCGGTCAGGGCTTCCACGCCGCGCTTTTCCACGTCTTCCTTCTCGCCCCAGGTCTTGTAGGCGTAGATCAGCTTGCCAAACTGGGTGCCCCAGTCGCCAAGGTGGTTGATGCCCACGGTCTTGTAGCCCAGGAACTGATAGATGCGGCTCAGGCTCTGGCCCAGCATGGTGGTGCTGAGATGGCCGATGTGGAAGCGCTTGGCGATGTTGATGGAGGAATAGTCCAGGCACACGGTCTTGCCCGCGCCCTCATCGCCCTTGCCGTAGTCCTCGCCGGCAGCCAGCACGGTTTCCAGCGTCTTCTGGGCAAAGTTGTCGCGCTGCAGGAAGAAGTTGAGGTAGCCGCCCATCTGCTCGGCACGGGCCAGATCATTCTCGCCCACGGCGCCGGCCAGCATGGAGGCGATCACGGGCGGACCCTTGCGCAGCACCTTGCTGAGCTTGAAGCAGGGGAAGGCGTAATCGCCCATTTCCTTCTGCGGAGGAATCTCGAGGAAACCGGCGATGTCGTCCGCCGTGGGCAGACCTTCCACGCCCATAAAGCACTCTTCGATGGTATCCGCGATCAGCGCGGCCAGACTCTGTTTGGTATCCATGGTTTATTTGCTCCCTTCGGTGGTTTCAGGGGTAAAGTCGATGAGAAGGCGGCGGCGCCAGCGGCCGCGGAAGTAGAAGAACACGCTCAGGCCGCAGCCGCACAGCCAGCAGATGAGCAGCGAGCCGTACAGGCACATGGGATCGCCGTTGGGGAAGGCGGGCGACTTGGTGAGATACGCCCAGATGTAGGCCAGCGGCATGCGGATGATGACCGTGCAGATGATGCTGATCCACATGGGGATGGTGGTTTCGCCCGCGCCGCGCATGACGCCCTGCAGCACCTGGGACGCCGCAAACACGATGTAGCCAACCGCCAGCGTGCGCAGCATCAGTTCGCCCAGCGCAATCACTTCCGGCGTCTGGGTGAAGATGTAGAGCAGGTTTTTGCCAAGCAGCAGGATGCCGCTTACCATCACAATGGCCGTGCCAACGGCGATGAACAGGGTTTCCTTCGCGCCCTTGAACACACGGTCCAGCTTGCGCGCGCCAATGTTCTGGCCCGCAAAGGTGGTGGCAGCCACGCCGAAGGTGAAGTTGGGCATCATGGCAAAGCCGTCGATGCGCATCACCATGGTATTGGCGGTTACGATCGCGCCGCCCAGCGAGTTGGTGAGGGACTGCACCAGAATGCTGGAAAGCGAGAAGATCATCTGCGTGATGCCGGAAGGCACGCCCAGACGAATGACGCGCTTCATGATGTGCCTGGATACGCGCAACGTGGAACGGTTGAGGTCAATGGTCTCCTTCATGCGGTACAGACGGCGCACGCACAGGAAGGCGGAAATGGCCTGCGCAATGGTGGTGGCCCACGCCACGCCATCGGTGGTCATGCCAAAGGAAACAACGAACAAAAGATCCAGCACAACGTTCAGGCCGCACGCCACCAGCAGGTAGATCAGCGGGCTCACGCTGTCGCCCATGCCGCGCATAACACCGCTCATGATGTTGTACAGGCCGCCGCCCACCAGACCGATCATGATGATGACCAGGTAGTCCGTAGCCATGTCCAGCATGTCAGCCGGCGTATCCAGCAGAATGAGCAGCGGGCGGCTGAGCAGCGCGCCGGCGATGGACATCGCAATACCGCTGATTACGGTGAGCATGATGGTGGTGCCCACCGCCTTGCTTAGCTCCTCGCGGTTCTTGGCGCCGAAATACTGCGATACAACAATCGTGGCGCCGCTGGAAATGCCCATGAACAAAACAAGAATCAGGTTGATGACCGGGCCAGCCAGGCCCACCGCGCCCAGCGCGGCGTCGCCCACATACTGGCCCACTACAATGGCGTCAACCGTGTTGTACAGCTGCTGGGCCAGATTGCCGATCAGCAGCGGAATGGCAAACATCACAATGCCAGACATCGTGTTGCCCACTGTCAGATCGCGCGGGGCAAACAGCGCCTGAAGTTTTTTCAGCATTTGCTTCCTTTCTGGGGGGACGACTGGGAGGCGCTGCCTCCCTGCACCCTCCGCCAAAGGGCTTCGCCCTTTGGAATTCCGTGTGCTGACCGCATTGCATGCGGTCAGGGACGATTCAACAAACAATTGCAAAAATCTGCAAAGGAAAAAGTACGCTCAAGCGAGACGGGAGGCCCTCCGCCGACCGGCGGTCTTAGCCGCAACCCCAAACGCTGCGCTCAAGCCCTGCGCGGCTAAGCCGCGCAGTCCACGGGTGAAGGGCGAAGCCCTTCAGGGGTGGAGGACGGTGCCCATGGGGTCGCCGTTCAAAACTTTGATGACGTTTTCGGCGGGCTGCAGGGCAAAGACGCGAAGCTGAGGCACGTTGTTGTCGCGCAGCAGGGTGAAAGCCGCGGCGTCCATCACCTTCAGCTCGCGCTGGGCGGCCTCGGCGTAGGAGATATCGCGGATCATGGTGGCGGTGGGATCAACGCGGGGATCAGCGGTGTAAACGCCGTCGATATTCTTGGCCATCAAAAGGGCGTCGCACTCCAGCTCGATGCCGCGCAGCACCACGGTGGTGTCGGTGGAGAAGCAGGGGCTGCCGATGCCGCAGGCAAAGAACACAATGTGGCCCTGCTCCAGCAGCTCCAGCGCCTTGACGGTGTTGTAGCTCTCGGCAAAGCGGGGCATATCCACCGCGCTCATGACGGTGGCCTTGGCGCCCATGTGGGCGAGGGTATCGCGCATGTAGAGGCAATTCTGCAGGGTGCCCAGCATGCCCATCTGGTCGGCAGCAACGGTACCCATGCGCATGGCGTCGCCGCGGCGGCCGCGCCACACATTGCCGCCGCCGATGACCACGGCCAGCTCCACGCCGGTATTTTTGATGTCAATCAGCATACGGGCAGCGTCTTCAAACTTTTCGTGGCAAAAGCCCTTGCCGTCCACACCCAGCGCTTCGCCGCTGAGCTTGAGGATTACGCGCTTGTAGGAGATGGCCATGGTATCCTTCCTTCCTGCTATTCAACAATTTGAAAAAATGGCACGCAGACAAAGCCTGCGTGCCACAAGGTCATTGCCTGACCATTGGTATCGACTGCGTGCGGATTACTTCATCGCGGCCATCTGAGCGGCGATTTCTTCAGCGAAGTTGTCCTTGCGCTTCTCGATGCCCTCGCCGCGCTCGAAGCGCTCGAAGGACACGATGTTGATGTTGGCGCCGATTTCCTTGGCAACCTCAGCGGTCAGCTGAGCGATGCTCTTGTCGCCATCCTTAACGAAGGGCTGCTCGATGAGGCAGACTTCCTTGTAGTACTTCTGGATGCGGCCGTCGACCATCTTGTCCACGATCTTCTCGGGCTTGCCTTCGTTCAGGGCCTGAGCGCGCAGGATCTCGCGTTCCTTGGCCAGGTTCTCGGCGGGCACTTCTTCCTTCTTCACGTAGGTGGGCTTGGCAGCAGCGATCTGCAGGGCCACATCGTGGTAGAAGGTCTTGAAGGTGTCGTTGGCGATGGTTTCGGCATTGTCGTTTTCAACCAGCAGCAGAACGCCGATCTTGCCGCCCATGTGGATGTAGCTTTCCACGGCGCCATTCTTGGTTTCGTAGCGGGCGAAACGGCGGATGGAGATCTTTTCGCCGATGGACACGGTGGCTTCGGAAACCAGGTCGGTGATGGTCTTGGTTTCGTCGTCCACAAACTTCTGAGCCATCAGAGTGTCCACGTCAGCGGGGTTGGCCAGAGCGATGTGCTTGGCAACGTTCTTGGAGAAGTTGATGAAGTTGTCGGTCTTGGCAACGAAGTCGGTCTCGCAGTTGACTTCCACCACAACGCCAACGCTGGCATCATCGGTGATATAGCTGGCAACGACGCCTTCAGCAGCGATGCGGCTGGCCTTCTTGGCGGCGGCGGCAAGGCCCTTCTCGCGCAGCCATTCAACGGCCTTGTCCATATCGCCGTTGGCTTCCACGAGGGCCTTCTTGCAGTCCATCATACCGGCCTGGGTCATTTCGCGCAGCTCTTTGACCATCTGAGAAGTAATGTTGGCCATGATAAATCTCTCCTTACTCTATAGCTGATAAAGGGGGATAAAGGAGGGCTTTGCAGCCCTCCTCACGAAAAATTTTACTCTTCGATCTTGGCGGCTTCTTCAGCGGGAGCGGCTTCGCCTTCGGCGTCCTGCTCGCCCTGACGGCCTTCCAGCACGGCGTCAGCCAGCTTGCCGGCGATCAGCTTCACGGCGCGGATGGCGTCGTCGTTGCCGGGGATGACGTAGTCGATCTCGTCGGGATCGCAGTTGGTGTCAACGATGGCCACGATCGGGATGTTCAGAGCGCGGGCTTCCGCCACAGCGATGTGCTCCTTGCGGGGGTCAACCACGAACAGAGCGCCGGGCAGCTTCTTCATCTCGCGGATGCCGCCGAGGTTGGCTTCCAGCTTTTCGCGCTCATGCTGCAGCTTGATGACTTCCTTCTTGGGCAGCACTTCGAACTGGCCGGACTGCTCCATGCGGTCGATGTCGTTCAGGCGCTTGATACGGGTCTGGATGGTGCGGAAGTTGGTCAGCATGCCGCCCAGCCAACGGTTGTTGACGTAGAACATGTTGCAGCGCTTGGCCTCGGACTCGATGGACTCCTGAGCCTGCTTCTTGGTGCCGACGAACAGGATGGACTTGTTCTCCAGAGCTACGTCACGGATGAACATGTAAGCTTCGTCGATCTTGCGAACGGTCTTCTGCAGGTCGATGATGTAGATGCCGTTGCGCTCGGTGAAGATGTACTGAGCCATCTTGGGGTTCCAGCGACGGGTCTGGTGGCCGAAATGAACGCCGGCCTCCAGCAGCTCTTTGATGCCGATTTCAGCCACTGATACTGCTCCCTTTTGTGCTTATTTGCAGTAAAAACCCATCTAACGGGTGGTCGCGGGCCTCGGAGTCAGCGAGGCAGGGCGCGGTCCGTGCGGACGGGGTCGAGAAATAGATC
>JAQXJZ010000032.1 GCA_029009515.1 bacterium | reverse complement strand
CATGCACTCATGGGCCTCCTGGGAGATGGAGCCATAGGACATAGCCCCCGTCTTGAAGCGGCGGACGATGCTCGCGGCAGGCTCAACCTCCTCCAGCGGAACCGGCGTGCAGCTCTCATACCGGAAGTCCAGCAGCGACCGGATCGTGCGAGGCCCTTCCTTTTCAATCATCTCCGCGTACGTATCAAACAGCTCGCGGCTATCCGTCCAGACAGCCTGCTGGAGCGTATGAATCACCTGCGGCGTATAGAGATGTTCCTCAGCCGTTTCACTTTTGCGCAGGCGATGTACGCCGACGCTATCCAGCATCGGGTCAGACGTGGATTGATATGCCCTTTGATGATGCCAGCGCAAATCAGCTTCAATGTGCTCCAGTCCAATACCGCCCAGTTGATGAGGCGTATTGGTAAAATAGTTTTCCACCAACGGGACATCCAGGCCAAGCGCTTCGAAAAGCTGTGCTCTCTGATATGCCTGCAATGTGGATACACCCATCTTGGATGCAATCTTCTGTACACCGGCAGTCAGCGCCTGATTATACTTTTGGACGCTTGCTTCCTTCTCGCAGAGGGATTTGATGCATTCGTGTGCCAGATATGGACATACCGCCCTTGCGCCGAATGCAATCAGCGCAGCCAGCTGATGAACATCTCTCGGCTCACCGCTTTCCAGAAGGACGGATACAGCCGTACGCTTCTTCTCCCGAACCAAATGCTGTTCCAGCGCAGAAACAGCCAAAAGGGAAGGAATGGCCATATGTGTGCGGTCTACGCCCCGATCAGAAAGAATCACGATGTTTGCGCCGGTGGAAACGGCACGATCGCAGGCGGTGCAGAGCTCATCCACCGCGTTCTTCAAAGATGATTCTGGAGAAAACAGCAGGCTCAGCGTCGCCACTTGAAAATCGCTCCCGCGCATCTGACGTATTTTTTCCAGCTCTTCGATTGTCAGCACGGGTGAATCCAGCTCTATCACCTTACAGTTGCCAGGACTTGGCATGAGCAGATTGCCATCATCGCCCAGATAAATGGAACAATCTGTTTTGATTGACTCTCGCAGTGCATCGATCGGCGGATTTGTCACCTGCGCGAAGCGCTGCCTGAAGTAATCAAACAACGGCGGATGTGCCTTGGAGAGTGCCGCAATGGGTTCATCCGCCCCCATGGAAACGATCGGTTCGCTTCCATTCTGCGCCATGGGAAGAAGAATGTCCTGAATATCCTCTTTGGAATAACCAAATGCCTTGCACAGTTGTGTGCGTTCGGCTGGATCCAGCGGTCTGGAAACCAGCGGCGCAGCCGGCAGGTCATTCAGATGCACAACGTTTTGCAGCCATTGGGAATAGGGATGCTCTGCGGCATATTGCATTTTGATGGCGTCGCCCTCCAGCAATTCGCCGGTGGCAAGATCAGCCATCAGCACATCGCCAGCTTTCAAGCGCCAACGGCGGATGATGCGATCGTTTTCCTCATGCAGCACACCTGCCTCGCTGGACAGGATCAGCCGACGGTCCTGCGTCAGGGCGCACCGCATAGGACGCAGGCCGTTGCGATCCAAAGAAGCGCAAACCTTCTCCCCATCTGAGTAAAGCACAGCAGCAGGACCATCCCACGGCTCCATCAGGATGGACCAATACCGGTAAAAATCACGCCAGGGCATTTGCACCTGCTGGTGCTGCCAGGGTTCAGGCAGCAGAATCATTCCGCAAAGCGGCAATGGCAGATCATTCATGTACAGAAATTCCAGCGTGTTATCCAGCATCTGCGAATCCGAACCGTCTGCTGTCACGACAGGGAACACCTTCTGAATGTTCTGCTCCATCACAGGGGAACGCATGCTTTCCTCGCGTGCATACATGCGATCCTCATTGCCGCGTATGGTATTGATTTCTCCGTTGTGCATAAGCATGCGGTGCGGATGGGCCTTTTCCCAGCTGGGTGTGGTGTTGGTGGAAAAGCGGGAGTGAACCATGGCCATGCAGGACTGATACCGCTCGTTCTGCAGATCGTCATAGAAGGTGCGCAGCTGATGAACCAGCATCATTCCTTTGTAAACAATGGTACGGCTGGACAGCGAGCATACATAGGTTTCCGTCTGCTGCCGTTCAAACTGGCGGCGAAGCACGTACAGCTTGCGATCAAAGGCAAGGCCGACGGACACATCGCCGGGCTTTGCAATGAAGCATTGCCGGATCATGGGCATGGTGCGCCTTGCGCCTGCGCCCAAAATGTCCGGATGGCAGGGCACATCGCGCCATCCAATCACCTTCATGCCTTGCGCAGCTGTCAGCCGTTCAAAAATATCACAGGCCATTTGAGCAAGGATGGCATCTTCGGGCAGAAAGAACATGCCCACGCCATATTCGCCGGGCGCGCCCAGCGAAAGCTGCTGATCGGCCGCCCATTCGGCAAACAGGGCGTGGGGCAGCTGGGTCATCACGCCCACACCGTCGCCGGTGGTACCCAGAGCGTCATGACCGGCGCGATGAGCGAGTCGTTCCACAATTGTCAGCGCATCGCTCACCGTGCGGTGAGAGAGTTTGCCCCCAAGATCGACGACTGCGCCTACACCGCAGGATTCGTGTTCCATCTTTGGATTGTAAAGCGGATAAGGAGTCATCACAGGGCATTCCTCCTGTTATGGATATTGTTCAAGCAGGCTGCGCGCAGCATCCGCCATGCGCATTCCCCTGCTCATGGCCAGCTGCTGCAGCGCATGGTGAGCTTCCGGCTCCGTCATTTTTTCCATCTGCATCAGCTTTTCCTTGGCAAGCGCAATCCGTTGTTTTTCTTCGGAGTCGCGTTTGGGAAGCTTCATCTGGTAGAATTGAATCAGCATTCTGACCGCACTGGTCAGTTCGCCCTTGGAGAACGGTACAGGCAGCCGGAAAAGCTGCGGATATTCACACAGTTCCAGCTGCTGTGGCCGGCCAACGACCAGCATCATGGCACGGTCATGGAGATCCCAGGCAAGTTCATCAGCCGTGCAGTCCGGCAGCCGTGCAGCGCAGATCACAATGCCATCGTGGCACTGGTTCAGAGCGCGTTTGACCCCGCTGCCGGACGTGCACAGCCTGAAGGCAGAAAAGCCTGCATCTTCAAGGGCGGAAGAGATTCGTGCGCAATGATCGTCATCAGGGAATGCGACGATGAGTTTTACCACAGGCAGCCATCTCCCTTCCGCATGCATAATCTGAAGGTCAGCAGGTGACGAGGTACTGCTCAATCTCCCACTTGCTCACATGCGTGCGGTAGGCATCCCATTCCTTTTCCTTGCCCTCCACATACTGACTGGTCACATGTTCGCCCAGCGTACTGCAGATCAGTTCGTCCGCCTTCATGGCGTCCACGGCTTCCTTCAGCGTTCCGGGCAGGCTGTCGATGCCCTTGGCTGCACGGGTCGGCGCATCCATGGCGAAGATGTTTTCGGTGATTTCATCAGGCGGCGTAAGGCCCTTTTCAATACCGTCCAGGCCTGCTGCCAGGCAAACGGCCAGCGCCAGATAGGGATTGCAGGTGGGATCGGGGCAGCGCAGTTCCACGCGGGTGGCCTGACCGCGCGCCGCCGGAATGCGGATCAAAGCAGAACGGTTGCTGGCAGACCAGGCCAGATAACAGGGGGCCTCGTAGCCGGGCACCAGACGCTTATAGGAGTTGACCAGCGGATTGGTGATGGCCGTCATGGCGCGCACATGGCTCAGCAAGCCTGCAATAAAGGCATAGGCTTCCTTGCTCAGTCCCCTGGGGTCGGAAGGATCGGCAAAGATGTTCTTACCGTCCTTGAACAGGCTCATGTTGGTGTGCATGCCGCTGCCGTTGATGCCAAAAACGGGCTTGGGCATGAAGGTGGCATGCAAGCCATTTTTCTGCGCAAGGGTCTTGACGGCCAGCTTGAAGGTCATGATATGGTCGGCAGCGGTCAGCGCATCCGCGTACTTGAAGTCCACCTCATGCTGACCCTGGGCAACCTCATGGTGAGAAGCCTCGATCTCAAAACCCATCTGTTCCAGCGTCATGCAGATTTCGCGGCGGGTGCTTTCGCCATGATCCAACGGTCCCAGGTCGAAGTAGCCTGCTTCGTCGGACGTTTCCGTGGTGGGGTGGCCCTTCTCATCCGTCTGGAACAGGAAGAACTCGCATTCCGGGCCGACGTTGAAGGAATAACCCATGTCAGCCGCCTTCTTCAGCACCCGCTTGAGCACTCCGCGCGGATCGCCCACAAAAGGCGTTCCATCCGGGTTATAGACGTCGCAGATCAGGCGGGCCACCTTGCCATGCTGCGGACGCCACGGAAGGATGGTGAAGGAATCAAGATCGGGATACAGGTACTGATCGCTTTCGTTGATGCGCACAAAACCGGCAATAGAGCTGCCGTCTATCATGATCTGATTGTTCACAGCCTTCTCAATCTGGCTGGCGGTGATGGCCACATTCTTGAGGGTGCCAAAAATATCGGTAAACTGCATGCGGATGAATTCAACGTCCTCTTCCTTGACCATGCGAATAATGTCGGCCTTGCTGTACTTCATGGTTGTACCCTCCCATCAAAAAATCAAAACAGAGCAAGGCGTACCAGTGAATGGCACAGCACCCTTGCTCTGTCGGTGCGAATGATAACAGAAAAACAATTGCGCTGTCAAGAATGATTTTTGCATTTTTCTGGTTTTTTCGAAACAGAAAAAATACGGCTGAAATCACTTCATTAGAGGCCGAAGGGGCCAAAAAAAACCTCTTGACAAATGGTTTTTGGCAGGTTTACAATCCACAGCAATTTCATACGGCAAAGCGTTGCGGAAGCAAAGTAGGCAGGAAAAGGGCGGCAAAGAGAGCAGGCGATGGTGAGAATCCTGTGCGTTCCTTCCCGCTGAAGAACCCTTCCAAGTCCAAACCGAACACAGTGCGGCTGTCAGTAGGAGCGGCGTCAGGATGGCACGTTACAGCCATCGGGGTTTGTCAGAACCCGCTAAGAAGCAAATCAGGTGGCACCACGGAGCGGCGGCCTTCGTCCTGAAATCAAAGAACGAAGTGTCGCCACAAATTGATGGAGGTGCCTTTTTATGTGTTCCATTTTCGGCATTCAGAGCAAACGGATTCCTGCCAAAACCCTCAAAGCCTGCTTTGACCGCACGCTGTCGCGCGGACCGGATATGAGCCGCATGGAAGAGGTTCCCTGCGGCTATCTCGGGTTTCACCGTCTGGCTATCATGGGGCTGGACGAGAGTGGGATGCAGCCGTTTCATCTGGGCGAAAACCGGGTGGTGTGCAATGGCGAGCTGTACGGCTTCCGTCCCATCCGCGACCGGCTGATGGCCAGATACGAACTGGTCAGCCAGTCCGACTGCGAAATCCTTTTGCCGCTGTATCAGGAATATGGACTGGACATGTTCCGTACGCTGGACGCTGAGTTTGCGCTGATTCTCTATGACGCTGAACGCAACAGTCTGATCGCCGCCCGCGATCCCATCGGCATCCGTCCGCTGTATTACGGCGTGCTTGCCGACGGCGGCATGGCCTTTGCCAGCGAGCCCAAAAACCTGCTGGGGCTGTGCGAAACCATTCTGCCGTTTCCTCCCGGCTGTTATTGGGCGGATGGTCAGTTCGTGCGCTATGCAGATCCGGCGATGGTCGATCAGTTTGTGATGGCGGATGAGGATACCGTCTGCGCCCAGCTTCGCCGTCTGTTGATGGACGGTGTCAAGAAGCGTCTGGATGCTGACGCTCCTCTGGGTTTCCTGCTTTCCGGCGGTCTGGATTCCTCCCTGGTGTGCGCCATTGCCCAGCGTGAACTGAAAAAGCCCATCCGCACTTTCGCAGTCGGCATGGATGTGGATGCCATTGACCTGAAATATGCCCGTATGGTTGCCGACTTCATCGGCAGCGATCACACGGAAGTGATCATCACAAAGGATGACGTGATCAATGCGCTGCCCACAGTTGTGGAATTGCTTGGCACCTACGACATCACCACCATCCGCGCAAGCATGGGCATGTATCTGGTTTGCAAGTACATTCATGAGCATACGGACATTCGCGTGCTTCTCACCGGCGAGATTTCCGACGAGCTGTTTGGCTACAAGTATACGGACTTTGCGCCCGATGCTTCGGCCTTCCAGCACGAGGCTGAAAAGCGCGTCCGCGAGCTGCACATGTACGATGTACTGCGCGCCGACCGCTGCATCTCCGTCAACTCTCTGGAGGCCCGCGTTCCTTTTGGCGATCTGGCCTTTGTGCGGTATGCCATGAGCATTGATCCAGCCTTGAAAATGAACCGTCACAACATGGGCAAATACCTGATCCGCAAAGCTTTCGCAGATGAAAATCTCCTGCCGGAAGCCATCCTTTGGCGGCAGAAGGCTGCGTTCTCCGATGCGGTGGGTCACTCCATGGTGGACGACCTGAAAGAACTGGCGGAAAAGCGCTATTCTGCCGGTGAAACAGCCATGAAGTGTGCTGAGTATGATCACGCCCGACCCTTCACGAAGGAGAGCCTGATGTACCGCGAGCTGTTTGAGCATTTTTATCCCGGCCAGAGCCAGATGGTGACAGACTTCTGGATGCCCAACAAAACATGGCCCGGCTGCAACGTGGATGATCCGTCCGCGCGGGTGCTGAGCAACTACGGTTCCAGCGGTGTATAAACATAAAAAATACAAAATTCACGCTTGCATGTTTCGCCTCCATAGCGTTATAATGCTTGCGTTGTTGACAAGGGTGTCACAGCAGATGCTGTGGCATCCTTGTCTCTTTTTATAGCCTGATACCAATCCTGTCTGAGGTGATACCATGCTTGACTGTTCTGCCCTTTACCAGTTCGAATACGACTTGATCACGCGCCGGGATACGATCCTCCAGGGCGCGTGAATTCGTTTTGTGATGAGGAGGAAAGGCAAATGACCCAACCGCGCGGGATTCTGATTCTTGATTTTGGCGGTCAGTATACGCAACTGATCGCACGCCGCGTACGCGAATGCGGCGTTTATTCCGCTGTTCTGCCCTGCAGTGCAAGCATAGACTGCATCCGTCAGGAACAGCCGCTGGGCATCATCCTGTCAGGAGGTCCGGCCAGCGTGCTGGACGAAGGCGCGCCCACCGTCGATCTGGAGGTCTTTTCTCTCGGCGTACCGGTGCTGGGAATCTGCTACGGGATGCAGCTGATGGCTCATGTCCATGGCGGCGTCATCGAGCGTGGATTGCAGCGAGAGTACGGGCGCACACTGGTCTCGATGGATGAAACGGGCAGCGGGCTTTTGCAGGGAATGAAATCCGAAAGCACCTGCTGGATGAGCCATACCTGGCAGGTAACAAAGCTGCCGGCAGGTTTTGAGACGGTCGCGCATACGCCCAACTGCCCCGTCGCCGCTATGTCCGATCCTTCCAGGCAGCTCTACGGCGTACAGTTTCACCCGGAAGTGACCCACTCCGAGGAAGGAACGAAGCTGCTGCAAAACTTCCTGCTCAACATCTGCCATGCTCCCGCCGACTGGACCATGGAAGCCTATGCAGAGCGCACCATCGCCCGGATTCGCCAACAGGTGGGCGATGGCACGGTGCTGCTTGGCCTTTCCGGCGGCGTAGACAGTGCTGTAGCCGCCGCTTTGCTGTATCGCGCCATCGGCAAGCGGCTCACCTGCGTATATGTGGATCATGGCTTCATGCGCTCAGGAGAGAGCGAGCAGGTCATAGACGTCTTCACCAAAACCTTTCCGGTGGAGCTGAAGACCGTGGATGCTTCAGACCGGTTCTTTGCAGCGCTGCGCGGCGTGACGGAGCCGGAAATGAAACGCAAAATCATCGGCAGGGAATTTGTGGAGGTATTCAGGCAGGTCTCCTCTGATTTGGGCAAGCGCGATCATTTTGCGCAGGGCACCATCTACCCGGATGTAATTGAAAGCGGATCGATCAAAGGCAGCGCGGTCATCAAAAGCCATCACAACGTGGGCGGTCTGCCCGGTGAGCTTGGCTTCACCAGCCTTGTGGAACCGCTGCGGATGCTGTTCAAGGACGAAGTGCGCAAGCTGGGGCTGAAGCTGGGACTGCCGGAAAACCTGGTCTGCCGCCAGCCCTTTCCCGGTCCGGGACTTGCCATCCGCGTCATTGGCGAGCTGACCCCTGAAAAGGTGCAGATTGTGCGGGACAGCGACCGCATTGTGCGTGAGGAGATCGAAGCAGCCGGCGTCAAAGCCTCGCAGTATTTTACTGTGCTGACCGGCGCAAAGTCCGTGGGCGTGATGGGCGACGAACGGACGTATGCCTACGCCGTAGCCATTCGGGCTGTGACCACCGATGATTTTATGACTGCTGATGTGGCTCGGCTGCCGTGGGAACTAATCGACCGCATCTCTGCCCGCATCATCGGCGAGGTCAGCGGCTGCAACCGTGTGCTTTATGATGTGACAACAAAACCTCCGGCCTCTATTGAGTGGGAGTAATCCAGCAGGCCGGAGGAAATCCATTCCGTTCAATGTAGGAACAGCAACACATTCATTTTCACGATCAACGTGAAACAAGGAGGCACTCCAATGGCAAATTGTGCAATCGTAGGCATCAACTGGGGCGATGAAGGCAAGGGCCGCATGGTGGATCTGCTGACGCAGGATTACGATGTGGTCGTGCGCTATCAGGGCGGCGGAAACGCCGGACATACCGTTATCAACGAACATGGAAAATTTGCGCTGCATCTGCTGCCTTCCGGCATTTTCCGCAAAGGTGTGGTGAACATTCTGGGCAACGGCGTGGCGCTCGACCCGGAAAACCTGTGGATTGAAATGCAGCAGGTGATGGCACAGGGCGTGACTCTCACGCCGGACAATCTGAAAATCAGCGACCGGGCTCTCCTTCTTCTGCCCTGGCACCGTCTGCTGGATGAACTGGAGGAACAGCGCCTTGCCGATAAGCAGTTCGGCTCCACCAAACAGGGTATCGCGCCCTTCTATGCTGATAAATTTGCCAAAAAAACCGTGCTGGCAGGAGAGCTGTTCTATCCGGAGCAGCTGCACGCGCATCTGATTGATCTGATGGAGTGGAAGAACCTGACGCTGACCAGGGTTTACGGCGCAGAACCCTTCACCCTGGAACAGCTGGAAAACTGGCTAAGCGCATATTGTGAAAAGATCAAGCCGTACATCTGCAATACAGGCGCCTTCCTGAAAAGCGCGCAGCGCGATGGAAAGCGAATTCTGTTTGAGGCGCAGCTTGGCTCGCTGCGCGATCTGGATTACGGCATCCACCCCTACACCACTTCCTCCAACACCCTCGCAGCCTATGCGCCCATCGGCAGCGGGCTTCCTTCCGCCAGGATCGACCGTGTGGTAGGCGTGGTGAAAGCCTACTCCACCTGCGTAGGCGAAGGCCCGTTTGTGTGCGAAATATTTGGCGAAGAAGCCAGATTGCTTCGTGATGCAGGCGGCGAATACGGGGCCAAAACAGGCCGTCCGCGCCGGGTGGGTCCTATCGATCTGGTGGCTACCCGCTACGGCGTGGAGGTGCAGGCCGCAACAGAAATCGCCCTGACCAAGCTGGATGTGCTGAGCTATATGGAAAAAATCCCGCTCTGCACGCAGTATGAATTGTCCGGCGAAAAAACAGATCAATTCCCCTTCCCGACAGCGCTCGCAGGTGCAAAGCCGGTCATTGAATGGATGGACGGCTGGATGTGCGATCTGTCTGACATAAGGGAATGGCACGAGCTGCCGCTTGCTGCACGCAGATATGTGGAAGCGATTGAAGAGGCCATTCGCTGCCCCATCACCTACGTATCCGTAGGCCCCGAACGGGACAGTATGATCATCCGGAAATAAGGATCGCTCCATGCAGCGTCATCGGGCTGATCTACGGCTTGGCACAGGCATTCGCAAGCCTTTCCAGCGTATCGCGGTCATCGGCGTCCATCAGCTCATATTCATCCTGCACAGGGATGGTGCGCACGCGGTCCAGGTACTTTCCCGCAACGTATCCGCCGCCTTTTCCCTGTGGAAGATCCATCAGCTCCGCAAATGCCCATTTGGGAAAC
Source organism: bacterium (assembly GCA_029009515.1). Classification (GTDB taxonomy): domain Bacteria; phylum Bacillota; class Clostridia; order Christensenellales; family Aristaeellaceae; genus Limiplasma. Next base: position 5,684 of record JAQXJZ010000032.1, on the reverse strand, counting down.
AGCACCGGCGAACCGGGCGTTTCGCCGAAGGCGGCTCGCCAGATGCTGGCCGGATCGTCCGCGTAAGCCAGCAGGAGCGACGCAATGGTGTCCCTGCGCAGAAGGGGCTGATCGGCAGCGCAGAACATGCAGCCGTTCACATCGCCCAGTGCTTCCAGCCCCAGCCGCACCGTATCCGAGCGATACGGCAGATCGTGCAGCACCACGTCTATTCCGCGTTCATTGCAAATTGCCGATATTTCCGGGTGCCTTGTGACCAACACACGGCGGCTGAAAAGGCCGTCCGTGGCAGCAAGGATCCGGCTGATCATGGGTTCGCCATGAAAATCCGCCAGCAGCTTGTTGCCGCCAAAGCGCTTTGACTGGCCGGACGCCATGATCACGCAGCCCACGCTGCCAAACGGCGCATCCAGATTCACGCAGAAAGCGTCCGCCCTGTTTCGCATCTCCCGCAGGAATGGCGTATCCTGCATGCGCACAGCGGCAATGACGCGCTTGCATGCAAAGAGCGCCCGGATCGCATCCATGTACGCCGGGCTTGCGCATTCCAGATAACCAACCTCGTCGATAAAGGCCCATTCATCGGCTTCTTCTGTCAGCTTTCTGACCATAGGGATGGCCTGCTCCTCAAGCGAACCCCTTATCACGCGCATCCGGTTTTCAGGGCCCGGAAGGGCAGGATCAAAAACGCCAATCTGCACTTGATCGCCGCCGGGAAATGCCTCCATATACACGCCGGTTCGTGGCACGGCATGGGTCAGGATGCCCGGCAGATCACCGCGGAGCTGGTTGATCCTGGTGGTCTTTCCCGTTCCGCGTCCGCCGGTCAGGAGCAGATGGCGCTTACCGCTCTTCAGGAAAGAATTCCAGATAGAGCTTGCTGTTGGCCTGTACACAGGCGTCTCTGTAGGCTTCATATTTTCTGAGCCACTCCTCTCCTTCCGGGGTCAGGCGGCTGCCACCGCCGTCCCTGCCGCCGGTGGTGCGCATTGTCAGCTGGCAGTTCAGCGCGTTTTCTGCGTTTTTCAGCAGTTTCAGCGCCTTGGTGTAGGCCATGCCCATCTGCATGGAGGCCGCGCGCAGCGATCCGGTCTCCTCCACGCCGCGCAGCAAGCGGAAGGGGCCTTCGCCAAAAAACTTCTGATCCTGATCATCCAGAAACACAATCCGCGTGATGGCTCTCACAGGGCGTCCTCTCCTTCCTTCAGCATCACGATGTGCCTGCGTCCCGTGCGGTCTGCACAGGAAACAAGGCTGACCCTGCCGTATACCGCACACAGCAGTTCCTCCATTTTTTCAAATGAATCCGTCCCCGGGTGAAGCACGCCGATATTCCGGCCGTCCTTGAGAATCAGCAGATCATCGCAGCCGTTCAGGGCCAGCATCGGGTCATGAAGCGTGACCAGCGCAAAGCGGCCGTCACTTTGCACCCAGTCCCGGATGGTGGACAGCATGCGGTAACGGAAGCGGAAATCCAGCGCGCTTTCCGGCTCGTCCAGCAGCAGCAGCCTGCTGTCGGCCACAAGCGTGCGGGCAAGGATGCACAGCTGCTTCTGTCCTTCGCTCAGGTTCAGGTAATTTTCCTGTGTCCTATCGCCAAGCCCGACCATCTCGAGCGCTTCCAGCGCCTGCTTTTTCATGGCGGCGGATGGATGCGCAAGCAGCTTCAGCTGCGGATTAAAACCCATCAGCACCACATCCAGCGCGGAAAGATCGATGGAAATGCCGCTGCGCTGGGGAATGTAGCTGCACTTCTGTGCCAACTGACGCGCGCTGAGCTTTTCCAGCGTTACGCCTTCCAGCATACATTCGCCCTCATGACGCAAAATGCCGCAGATGCTCTTGATCAGCGTTGTCTTGCCGCTGCCGTTGGCGCCCAGGATGCCCATCACCCTGCCGCTTTCCATGGAGAGGGAAAGGCCGTCGATCACGCGCTTCGCACCGTAACCGGCACAGATTCCTTTTGCCTGAAATCCGCTCATGCTCTTCTCCTCCCCTTCATGATCAACGAGATCAGGAACGGCGCGCCGATCAGGCTGGTGAAGATGCTCACAGGCAGCTCCGTTCCCGCAACGCTCCTGGCAAGGATATCCGCCGCAAGCAGGATCACCGCGCCCAGAATGCCGGAAAGCGCCATCGTGCCAATGCGGTTGTCCTTCGTAAGCAGCCTTGCGCCATGCGGCGCCAGCAGGCCGGCAAAGCTGATCAGGCCCGTAAGGCTCACCACATCCGCAACCGTCAGCGTGGCAATGAGCAGCACCGTCAGCCGCAGCCTTCCCACGCTTACGCCCAGCGTGCGCGCCTCGCCCTCCTCTGCGGAGAGAAGGATAATCTGCCTGTGCAAGAGGAACAGCGCCGCAAGACACGCTATGCACAGCGCCAGATTGCCGCCGATGGCATAGGAGCTTACGCCGTTCAGGCTGCCCATGATCCAGTATTCGATGGACGCCAGTTCCCGTTCCGGGTCCGCCGTCAGCTTCAGGCACATCAGCGCCGTCTGCGCCAGCGAATGCACCGCAATGCCCGAAAGCACGATGGAGCTGTTCCTGCCGCTGCGGTCAAGGGAAGCGAGGGCCAGGGCCATGAGCACGGCCGCCACAGCGCCTGCAAAGGCGGATGCCGTAACCGCTGCAGCGCCGGAGAGAAACAGAATGCCCGCTGCCGCGCCCGCGCTTGCGCCGGATGACACGCCGATGATATCCGGCGACGCCAGCGGGTTGCGAAAGACCGTCTGATACACAAAGCCGGATACGCCCAGCGCAAAGCCGCCCACCAGACCCACCAGCACGCGGCTCAGGCGCAGGGTGAGGAACACGCGCAGCTGCATTTCATCCCCGGCCAGCAGTTTTTCAAGCATCAGCGGGTATTTGCCCACAAACAGACCAAAAACGGTCAGGGCGATCATCAGGATCGCCCCGGCCGTACAAAGATGCTTAGTTTTCACTGTAGGTGAAGTGATAGAACGTCTCATAATACTCATCAATCAGCGCGTCGCACGTTTCCTGGGAGAACTGCTCGGGATGCAGCGCATTGGCCAGCCACACCGCGCCGAGGATGGCGCTGGGCACCGGGCTGTCCCATGCCTCCGCCTTGTTGGGCAGCTGGATCACATGGCCGTTCACCACCGCTTTGCAAGCGGCAAGGTTGGGATCAGCCAGCACGTCCTGCGCCGTATAGGCAGCGTCGGAAGCCAGTACGATGTAGTCCGGATCCCACGCCAGCAGCTGTTCGTAGCTGATTTCCACCCAGTAGGAATCCGTGATTTCCGCCGCGGCATTCACGCCGCCGGCAAGGCGGATCATATCGGATTGATACATGGCGTCACCGGCGGTGGAAAGCATGCTGGAGTTGCCCGCCAGATACACGCTGGGTTTCTCAGCGTCCGCAAGCGCTTCGGCAAGCGCCTCTTCCTGCGCAGCGGTAAAGTCCTTCAGCTTCTGCGCTTCTTCCTCTGCACCGGCAGCGGCAGCGATCAGCTCCATCATGCCCGTCAGCAGTTTCTGGTTTTCGGGGTTGACCAGCAGCACGTCAATGCCCAGGCTCTCCAGCGTTTGAGCTGCGTTTTTGAGCTTGAGTGGCAGGATGACCAGATCCGGCTCAAGCGCCGCACAGCCTTCAAGATCAAACTCCTTGGCAGAGCCAACGCTGGGCAGATCGATCAGCTCGGGCGCGCTCAGGCGGTAGATGGGGCGCTTGCCCGCCTTGGCTTCGATGCCCACCATCTCATCATCAAGGCCCAGAGCAATCAGCAGGCTGGTGGAAATGTAGTAGCCGCTCACCAAACGCTCGGGCTTCTTTTCAATGGTCACCTCGCGCCCAGCCTGATCCGTAACCGTTACGGGATAGGTTTGCGCCATGCACACGGCAGAGGACAGCAGCATGGCCATGGCCAGCATCATGGCAAGCCGTTTTTTCACAGTTTGGGCCTCCTTGCGTTGTTGTTTGAAAACGATAACGAAATGATACCAGTTTTCATTTCAAAAATCAATCTTCGCTGATATAATAGGAAAAGGAAAGACGGCATTTGCGCCAAAAAGGAGCATTGGCTATGATCACCATACAAAAGTACGTCCGGGCGAAAAGCCTGGAGGAAGCCTACCAGCTGAACCAGCAGCGGCGCAACCGCATCGTGGGCGGCATGCTGTGGATGAAAATGGGCAGCGGCAGCGTAAGCACCGCCATCGATCTGTGCGATCTGGGGCTGAATACCATCGAAGAAACCGAAGATTCCTTCCAGATTGGCTCAATGGTCACCCTGCGCGATCTGGAAATGCATCCTGCCCTCAATGCCTATACCGGCGGCGCGATGAAAAGCGCCGTCAAAGATATTGTGGGCGTGCAGTTCCGCAACATGGCCACCGTGGGCGGCAGCATCTGGAGCCGGTTTGGTTTTTCCGATGTGCTGACGGTATTCCTGGCCATGGATACGTGGGTGGAATTGTACAAGGGCGGCCTGATCCCGCTGGAGCAGTTTGCCGCGATGAAATACGACCGCGATGTGCTGGTGCGCCTGATTGTGAAAAAGACGCCCGGACGCTTCGTCTATACCGCCATGCGCAATCAGCGCACGGATTTTCCTGTCATCGCCTGTGCGGTTTCCCATATAGACGGCGAGTATCGCGCCGTCATCGGCGCACGTCCTGCCCGTGCCATGATCCTGCGGGATGAACAGGGGCTGCTGGTGCAGGGCGTCAACGCGCAAAGCGCCGCCACTTTTGCCGGCTTTGTGGCGCAGAACGCACCTGTGGGCTCCAACATGCGCGCAGGCGCCGAGTACCGCAGGCATCTGGTCAAAGTGCTGACCTGCCGCAGCATCACCGAACTGGGAGGCGCTGAATGATGGAAGTACAAATCAAGCTCAATGGCAAAGCCATCACCGATCATATTGACGCCGATCTCCTTCTGATCGATTTTGTGCGCAGTCATGGCTGCCTGAGTGTAAAGCGCGGCTGCGAAACCTCCAACTGCGGCCTGTGCACCGTGCTGATGGACGGAAAGCCCGTGCTGTCCTGCTCCATGCTGGCCGCGCGCGCAGACGGGCATGAGATTCACACCCTGGAAGGCCTGCAGGACGAGGCCGCCGGCTTCGTCGCCTTTATTGCCGATCAGGGCGCGGACCAGTGCGGCTTCTGCAACCCCGGCTTTGTGATGAACACCATTGCGCTGCTGCGTGAAAACCCCGATCCCACGGATGACGAAATCCGCGCCTATCTGGCGGGCAACCTGTGCCGCTGCACGGGATACGAAGGCCAGCTCCGCGGCATCCGCAGCTATCTGGACAGCCGCAGGGGCTAAGGAGGCAGACATGGAACACAAAGCATACAAATCCGTCAACAAATCCGTGCGCAAAAAGGACTCCATGCAGCTTCTGACCGGCAAGCCTGTCTATACGGACGATATCACGCCCGCCGGCGCGCTGGTGGTCAAAATCCTGCGCAGTCCCCATGCCAACGCCATTGTGGAAGACATCGACACGTCCGTTGCCAAAAAGGTGCCCGGCGTGGTGGATGTGTTCACCTGGCAGGATGTTCCCAACAGGCGCTTTGCCATTGCGGGCCAGACCTTTCCGGAGCCCTCTCCCTACGATTCAAAAACTCTTAACAGCAGGATGGACTATAAGCTGTCAATGAAATGGGATACGCAGGAATTAATTGAATATGACAAAATTAATCCGATTCAGTATG
>JAQXJZ010000031.1 GCA_029009515.1 bacterium | reverse complement strand
CGCGCAGCTCCGTCTGCACACCGTCCTCCAGCGCAATCCGGCCATCCACCAGCACATGCTTCACGCCCTGTGAAAGCTGTACTGGCTCCAGATAGGTGGCGAGCGGCGCGATGGCATGCGGATCAAACACAGTGATATCTGCCGCCATCCCCACCTGTAGTCTGCCGCGGTCACGAAGGCCGATGAGATCAGCCGGCTTTGAGGTGATGCGCCGTACAGCCTCTTCCAGCGGACACAGCTGCTTTTCACGCGCCAGACGCAGAAATTCCGTAATGGCTGCATAGGAGCGCGGATGCGGACGATAGCCCACCTTGGCCGGATCGCCGCTGAGCGCATAGCCATCCGACCCGATGCCTACATCCTGCTTCAGGAAGTACAGCATGTCTCTTTCATCCATCACAAAGAAGATGCACCCTGCCTGCCCGTTGGTGCGCACCAGCACCTCAGCGGCAGCCTCGGCATAGTCGGTGGTGTGAAGCAGCTCTTCGGCCACGTAGCGAAGCGTTTGACCCACAATCTCCGGCCAGCAGCCGTCATCATCGCTGAACAGGCATGTTTCGGCGCGCTCGGCATTGAAGTAATGCGTGCGGATGCCCTCGATGACCTCCTGACGGCGCGGGCCTTTCAGATGTGCTGCCACGGCTTCATCGCCGCCTTCCTGGCTCCACTTGGGGCAGCGGATGGTAAGCCCTGTGCTGGAAGCGAGGAAGGGATACAGATCCGCCGTCACGTTCACGCCATCCGCCTGTGCCTTCGCAATACGCGCCCACACCTCGGCAGCTCTGCCGTGTACGCGGAAATGGTCGATCTTCAGATGCGATACATGCACATGCGCGCCGGATGCGCGGCCAACGCCGATGAGCTCGTCCAGCGCCTCGTCGATGCGCAGACCTTCGCTGCGCATGTGGCAGGGCACCAGCCCGTCATACTCGGCAACAACCCTGGCCAGCTCCTGCAATTCCTGCGCGTCAGCAAAGAAGCCCGGCGAATACTCCAATCCAAGGCTCAGCCCCCATGCACCCGCTTCCAGATCGCGGCGCAGAAGCTGCTTCATCTGTTCCAGCTCTTCGGGCGTGGCGGCGCGATCCTCGCCGCCTACCACCGCTTCGCGCAAATCGCCGTGACCCACCAGCAGCGCCTGATTCACAGCCATGGCATAGCCGCTTTGCTCGAATTGCCTGACGAACGCGTCAAAGCTCTCGCAATGCCACGGATGGGCAGGATCTGCTTTCAGCGCCGGAAAAGGGCTTGCGCCGCACTGACCGCTGATCTCGGTGGTGATGCCCTGATACAGCTTGGATGCGCCGCTGCTGTCCCTGAGAAAACGCGTGTCGGAATGCGCGTGCGAATCAATGAAACCGGGAGAGACAACCATGCCGGAAGCATCCAGCACCTTGTCGGCAGAAACACCGTCAAGATCGCCGATGGCTGCGATCAGACCGTCTTTGATCAGCACATCCGCCTGATAGCCCGGTGCGCCTGTGCCGTCGATGATCAGACCGTTTTGAATGAGAATGGACTGCATGAAAAAACGCCTTCCTTTCGTTGGAATAGTATACCGCCGGTGGGGGAATTGTGCAACTGCGGCGGGGAATGACGCAGAACGAATGGGAACGGTTTGCGCGGCTGGGTGCGAAGAGAACCAAGGAGGAAAACGAATGAAGATCCTGTCCGCATTTCTGGTATTCCGCGCTTTCACTACATCTGCTTTATTGTCAACCTGATTGCTTTTATGATCATGCTGACTGCACTCGACATTCTCATCCTGACGGATGAAACGAAGGGAAGGAACCTTTTTTATTGGGGAGTGATTCCGTTCTTTGCTTCAGCATTGCCTGCGTACTTTTCCCATTGGAAGCGGGCCCCATGGAACGTGATCAAGCCCTGGCCAAAGAAAAGGAAGAAATGATTTCAAAGTATCGACCAGCTGTTATCGACCGTCAGCCGCAGGCCACGGCTTCCATTCCCAGCGGCAGCTATCAGGCGCTGTTCTACAACAGCTGCTATTATCTGCCCACGGAGCAGGAGGATCTTTCCGCTTTGCTGGCACAGGCGCGGCAGACCGGCGAGCCGGTTTTTGTGCATGCCGTTGAATTGCTGGAACGCAGCGACGTTAAGCCCATTAGCTACGAGCTGGGCGTGTGCCTTGCGCCGTATTTCATTTCGGATTATCTGCCCAAGCCGCAGACCGTGACGGTGCTGGACGCCGCACAGGCCTACACCGCGCAGGCCTGATTGAGATTGAAACACTTGCAGGCGTGGGCAATATCGGCGAAAGAGAGCACTTCTTCAGCCCTGAACTGGCTGTGCCCACGATGGAGCGCAACTGCATTGGCCGCTATGCGCTGACGGAATTACTTGACCCGAAGGTGCTGCCGAAGTATGATGACAGCATTGAACTGTGAAGATCTTCAAAACCTGCGTCCTCCCACGCAGGTTTTTTCACATCAAGTCTAACTTTTCCATCCTCCTGCACGTTTAATAAGCGAGATCTCAAAAGACCGGAGGAACTGCCGATGGATGAAACCACCTACATCGCTGTGAGCGAGCAATATATGCCCTCGCTGTACCGTGCAGCGTACAGCATCGTGCAAAACCGGCACGATGCCGAGGACGCAGTGCAGCAGGCGCTGCTGAATGCGTGGAAAGGACGCGAAAAGGCGCGCGACGGCGCGGAGCGGGCGTGGATGATGCGCATCGTCATCAACGAGTGCTATACCATCCTGCGTAAGCGCCAGCGCAGCATTCCCGCCGATCAGGTGCCGGAAACGCCTGCTCAGCAGGCAGATCCCGCCCTGTACGAGGCCATTTCCGCCCTGCCGGAAAACCTGCGCACGCCGTTTCTGCTCAAATACATGGAGGGTATGACTGAAAAAGAGGTGGCCGCAGCGCTCAGGCTGCCGCTGCCAAGCGTCAAAAACCGGCTGTTCCGTGCCAGAAAGAAATTGCAGAAAGAACTGCAGGAGGAGGTGGGCGTATGAAAAAGCTGAACAGGGAACAACTGCAGCAGATGTACCCGGCGATGGATGAGGCCTTCGAAAGCCGCATGCACAGCATGATCCATGCGCTGCCCTCCAGACAGGAGGAAGAGCCCGTGAAAAAGTTTACGTTCCGCACCGCGCTGATTGCAGCGCTCATCATCATGGCCATGATGGCTGCGGCCATCGCCGCCGCTAACGTCGGACTGACCGACTGGTTCCAGCGCAACTACCATGCCACGCTGCCCCGGAGCGCGCAGGAGATTCTGAACGCCACCGAAAAGACCACCCTTGATGCCGGCCCCGTCACCTTTACCGTGAATGAACTGCTGTGCGACGGCAAGATTGCCTACATGACCGCCGAAGCCCGCCTGAAGGAGGATGGCAGCGCCATTCTTTTCCCCAACAGCGACGACGTCTATGGCTATGTGGGCGAAGCGCTGGCCCATCAACTCAACCATCCCGATGTCAATGCCAAAACCAACTACCTGGATGCAGCCCGCATCACCGGCCTGCCGCTGTACGGCGTGTCTGCATGGATGGACATGCAGGCGGATGTGCCGCTGGAATGCGAAATGCTGGACGGCTATACCACGGAGGATGACAGCGTGATGCTGGTGCGCATGGCGTACTTCATGGAAAACCACGAAGCCGACGAGCTGCCGGTAACGCTTTGCGTACAGGCGCGGGAGATCGACCCGAGCACCACCGAGTACAAACAGGACAGCAAACACCGGAGCAGCATGGAGCGCAGGATCCCCATCAACGGCGTGGTCGCAGAAAAACGCTACACACCCGAAAGCCCCGCCAAACTGTCCGGCTGTTTCAACCTCACCGAAGTGATTGCGCGCCAGACCTGCGCAGGCGTATACGTCACCATCTGCACAGAGCTGGATGCGCCCATGACCATGCATGAGTTCTTCGAAATCAACGATGAATGGGACCTGCTGGATGCAACCGGCAGCCGCTGGCCCACCGGCGCAAGCCTGACCGGCGAGTACATGGACGGCAACGGCGAATCGCTGCATGGCGACCTGCCGGAGGATTTTGTGCTTAACGGCCTGCAGTACATGCAGATGATCACCGCCGATGAACTGCCCGAAACCTT
>JAQXJZ010000030.1 GCA_029009515.1 bacterium | reverse complement strand
AATGATATGACCGGTTTGGGATCAATCCCCGTCGGTCTTTTTCTATGCCTCGGGGGAGAAAACGATCAGGAAAAGTTCTTCGCAGCAGACAGAAATGCACCCACTCTGGACGATTACCCAATAAGGTCCATCGTTAAAGGCAATCGTCCATAGTGTAGAAAGTGTAAATCGATTGGTGTATATTACACATCCAGAAAACCTTTCTGCAGTGCCTGTTTCGTCAAGCAGATTGTCCATCGTATGTTAACGTGATCTGTAATCCTGCTGCAACATAGATCTTTGATAACGTGGAAGGAACCTTTACGCATAAGGATGGCAACATTCGAAATCTGACTGGCGAGAAGCTGGAAATCCTGTGAGTGATTGCACCTAAAGGTGCGAAATATACTCAGCCAGAACCCAACAGGTCATATTCTCCGCCGTTTTGCAAGCAATTGCGGGTATTGCTTCTGTAAAACACGAAACGTAAAAAACGAATGATGGAAATGAAGGTACCTTGACACATGCACGAAAGAAGTGTAGAATAAAGGTACCTTGATATTAGCTTATAGGCGGTGATTCTATGAACAGGTATGAAAAACAGGATATAAACAACAAACTCATCTGGAAATTTCGAGATATCGGCCATACGCTCCGGCATATTTCTGAGGGAAAAGGAAGCCAGCGGCGGATTCTGATCATGCTCAATGAATTGGGACCGATTTCCCAGAGCGAGCTGACCCAGCAGCTTGGCATTCAGCCCGGATCGGCCAGCGAAGTCATCATCAAGTTGGAGTCAGCGGGATACATCACGCGCACGCCCAGCGAGAAGGACCGACGCACGACTGTTGTTCTGCTGACTGAGGCTGGGACAGCGGCGGCGCAGCAGGCTGCCGCACTGCGCGCGGAACGCCATGAGCAGATGTTTGATGCTCTGAATGCTGACGAAAAAGAGACACTCCTTTCGCTGCTTGAAAAGCTTAATGCCGACTGGGAGCAAAAATACGGTGCAGATGCGCGTGAACCCCGTCATGGTTATCACGGGCATCATGGTCACAGGAGATGACGCTTAATGTGGAAGTATATCCGTAAATACCTTCTCTTCGCCATTCTGGCGGCAATGTGCATGATCGGCGAGGTGCTGATGGATCTGATCCAGCCGGGCATCATGAGCCGCATTGTGGACGACGGCGTACTCGGGCTGAATCATGGAGGCGTGAGTGACATGCATCTGATCTGGACACAGGGGCTTGTAATGATTGGCCTTGTGCTGCTGGGCGGAATGTGCGGCTCCATGAATAATGTGTTTGTGCACATGACCGGGCAGAACGTGGGCAACGAAATCCGCAAGGACAGCTTCAGGCGGATCATGTCGTTCTCTTTCCCGCAGATCGATCGCTTCGGTGCGGGTTCATTGATTACGCGGGTGACCAACGACGTTACGCAGGTGCAGAATTTTGTCTCGCAGTTTGTGCGCGGTATGATCCGCACCACCATGCTCACGTTCGGCAGTATGTTTTTCATGTTCCGGCTGAACCATGACTTTGGCCTGATCGTGTTGTGCGCCTGCCCACTGATCGTAGGCGTGATGTCGTTCTGCCTGCATAAGGGCAATCCGCTCTTTGGAAAACTTCAGGCGCAGCTGGATGCAATCAACGCCATCATGCAGGAGGACGTTTCAGGCATCCGAATGATCAAGGCTTGCGTACGGGAGATGTACGAGAAGCTGCGCTTCGGCAAGGCCAACGACGCGCTGATCAAAACTCAGTTGAAGGTACTGGTGATCTTCGCGTTCATGAATCCCGTCATCAACGCACTGATGTATATCGTTGTCGCGCTGATTCTGCTCATAGGCTCGGTGGAGGTCAGCAGCGGTCTGGCCAGCCCCGGCACGATCATGGCAGCAATTACCTATACGACCCAGCTGCTCAACGGCATCCTGATGCTGGTAATGCTGTTCCAGAATATCTCCCGTGGCCTGGCTTCGTGGAAGCGGGTCAAGGAAGTGCTGAACACCGAGCCAGAGCTGAAGGACGGCGCTTTCGACGGAAACACCAAGATCAAAGGCGAAATTGAACTGCGGGACGTCTCCTTTGCCTATCCCGGCACGACGAAGCCTGTGCTGGAACACATCAATTTGAGGATTCATTCCGGCGAAACCGTAGCTGTCATGGGCGCGACGGGCTGTGGTAAGAGCTCCCTGATCCATCTGATTCCCCGCTTTTACGATGCGACATCCGGCGAGGTACTGGTGGACGGCGTGAACGTGAAAGAATACTGCCAGCAGGCGCTGCGGGAGAAAATCTCCATCGCACTGCAAAAGAGTGAGCTGTTCAGTGTCAGTATTCAGGAAAACATCGCGTGGGGCAATCCACAGGCAGAGGCTGCCGAACTGGAGAACGCTGCAAAGATCGCACAGGCGGACGCATTTATCTCTGGCAAGTCCGACGGCTATCGGACGATGGTCGCCGAGCGCGGCACGAGTTTGTCGGGCGGTCAGAAGCAGAGACTTTCTATTGCGCGGGCGATTGCCAAGGGCGCGGAGATCCTTATCTTCGATGATGCAACCAGCGCGCTGGATCTCAAGACAGAGGCTGATCTGTACGCGGCGCTTGAGGACGCGTATCCCGACATGACGAAGATCATCGTCGCCCAGAGAATCGCATCGGTGCGCCGTGCAGACCGTATTGTCGTGCTTGAAAACGGACGCATCGCGGCAGTTGGCAGTCATGACGAGCTGATGAATACCTGTGCGGCTTATCGCGACATCTATGATTCTCAGATGGGAGAGGATGGTGAGAATAATGGCTGAAAAGAGAACGGTCGAGCGAAATATCCCGGGCATGATGAACCGAGGCCCCGGCGCGCGATTTGCGCAGGTGGAACACGCCGAGAACAT
>JAQXJZ010000029.1 GCA_029009515.1 bacterium | reverse complement strand
GTTCTGGATGGCTTCCAGCTTGCGGCCCAGGTCGCCGGCGTGAGCCATTTCATCGGGCGCTTCCACGTGCACGGCCACAAAGTCGTCGCCGCTTTCGAGGGCGGAAAGGGCGCAGGCCACCTTGCCTTCGTAGTTGGTGTCCAGGTCGCCGTTGGCGCCTTCCACCTTGGGGGTCTTGAGCCCGGCCAGGTTGGCGATGCCCCATACCAGCGGCACGGCGCTGATGACGCTGCCGTAGTGGCCGTACTTTTCGCGGAAGGAGGGCAGCTGCACGGAGGTGGCGGCGCCCCACGGCCAGATCATGTTGGCGGGCAGCTTGCCTTCGGCCACGCGCTTCTGATTGACGGGATGATCGCGCAGAATGTCGTAGCTGGCCATCATGAGGGCGTGGATATCGCGGCACATCTGGCGTGCGGCGGCGTCCTCGGTGGTGCGCAGCATGTGGGGCAGATGCGGGGCGATGGACTGCTCCAGCACATTGTGCGGCTCGGTGAGGCGCACGGCGGAAAGATCCTTCGCGTCAGACACCATCACGCCCACGTGGCGGAAGGTATCGGTCACGGTGATGGACAGACCGGCCTTTTCCATCAGCGCAGCAAAGGACGGCGTGGCGATGAGGTCGTTCATGAGGGTCATGGCTTCCTCGCCGTGGATGTTGCCGCCGTTGTGGCTGCGGATGATCAGGTCGCCCTCGTCATTGGGGGTGACGGCGCAGAGGTTCACACGGAAGCTGATGGCGCCTTCGGGCAGGGTGACGCCCATACCGGCGGCTTCCAAAACGCTTCGGCCGGTGTAGTAGGTCTGCGGCGCATAGCCGAAGATGCTCAAAATGGCGGTGTCGCTTCCAGCGGGCATGCCGTGGGGCACGGTGAGGGCGCGGCCCGCAAAGCAGCCGGCGCAGCGGTCAAAGGAGTTGAGTGCCAGCACTTCCAGCGGGGTGTGATTGGCCAGCTGAGGCAGTTTGGTATCGGCCATGCCGTCGCCAATGACGAGTACGTACTTCATAGGACTGAACCTTCTTTCGGCTTATTTGTAGATGATATCGTCGCGCAGGCGGTAGATGGTCGCGCCGTATTTCTTGCGGCAGAACGCGTCCACGAACCAGTCGATCTCCTTGTTGGCATTGAACTGCACATAGCCGTAGCGGTCGCCGCCACGCTTTTCGCCCTTCATGTTGCTGTCGCACCAGGTGACGGTGTCGGTATCGGGGTCATAATCCTCGGTGAAGATCATGCTGTGCGCGCCGATGCCGTAGTAGTAATTGGCCGCCATCTGGAAGTAGTCGCCGCGTTTCACCTGTTTTAGGAATTCGCGCGCGTCCTGCCAGTTTTCTTCCTTGGATTTGTCGGGGTCGTAGCGGAATTCGGCGGCTGCGTAGAAGGGGTTGCCGTCCTCGGCGGAAACGGGCTTCCACTCCATGCCGTACACGTATTCCACGCACTGATCCTTGGGCAGGTTATCGGGAATCACCAGTTCCACGTCCGGATATTCCGCCATGCGGAAGCGATCGGCATTTTCGCGGAAGAGGTAGACGGTGAAGTTCTTGCACACGTAGATATCGCCGCTGTATTGCGCGCGCTGGGCGCGTCCATTGGCCGCGATGTATTTTTCCTCGGCAAGAGAAATGATGCTGTCGATGAAGTCATCGCGGGCGGATTTTTCGCCTTCGCCTTCCGGTTCAGGCGCAGGCTCGGCGTCGAAGAACTCGATGGATACCTCCTCGCCGTCCGGATCGACGATGGTGATGCTGGCCTCACCCAGCGCAAAAAGCGGGCAGAGGAGCAAAGCGAGCACAAGGGAAAGCAGACGTTTGATCATGAAAAACCTCCATTACAGGAAACCATAAAAGATCGGCGCGAGCACCACGGTCAACAGGCCGCACACCACCAGCGCAAGGCTGCTCATGGCGCCTTCGGTCTTGCCCATTTCCACGGCCTTGGCCGTGCCGATGGCATGGCTGGATGCACCAATGGCCAGCCCCTTGGCAATGGGCGAATGGACGCGCGCCAGCTTGAACACCCACTCGGCAGAAATGCTGCCGAAGATGCCGGAGAGGATGATGCTGGCCACGGTGAGCGAACCCACGCCGCCCAGCTCCACGCTCACATCCATGCCGATGGCGGAGGTGATGGACTTGGGCAGGAGCGTGGCGTAGATCTCCTTGGGCAGCTTCATCGCAAGGCAGAGCAGCAGAATGCACAAAAGGCTGGTGAGCACACCGGCGATCAGGCCGATGATGACGGCTTTCCAGCTTTTTTTGAGCAACGCCAGCTTATCATACAACGGAAGCGCGAGGCACACCGTTGCAGGGGTGAGGAAATACGAGATCTTTTCGGCGCTTTTCATGTAGCTGTCGTAGCTTACGCCGGTTGCCGTCAGGATGCCGATGACGAGGATGACGCCGATCAGGATGGGATTGAGAATGGCCAGCTTGAAACGTCCCTTCAGGAACATGCCCAGCGCGTAACACGCGATGGTGATCAGCGCGCCGAAGAACAGCGAATCGCTCAGAAATGCGGTCATTCTTCACGCCCTCCTTCCACACGCTGCGCCACAAGGCCGGTGACGGCCATGACGATGGCGGTGATCACCGTCACGGCGATCAGAAAGGAGAGCCAGTTGTCGCGCAGGAGTCCCCACGACTGCATCAGTCCCACCGTGGGCGGCACGAAGAGAAGCGGCATGATGGAAATGAGATATTCCGCCGTATCGCGGATGTGTTCGGGTTTGATGACGCGCAAAATCAGCAGCGCAAGCATCACCACCAGCCCCCACACGCTGGCGGGAATGGGCAGCGGCAGCACGCGGGCAAGCACTTCGCCGGCAAAGCTCACGCCCAGAATGATTCCCAGCTGGCAGATGTATTTCACAGCAGCTTCCTCCTGCTCATACGTATACCATCTTATTATAGGCGCACAACGGGTTTGCGTCAACCAAGGCGCGCCGTTCTTTTGGTGTTCGGGCGGTTGACAGGTTTTTGACGCGGCCGTACAATAGACGCATCTCCATTTTCGCAGGAGGCGCTTTTTTTCATGACCATCATCGACGTTCATGCCCATATCTACCCGGATGCCATCGCCCAGCGCGCGGCAGATTCCATCGGGTTGTTTTACGAAATTCCCATGCACGAAAGCGGCACCGTGCACGAGCTGCTGGTGAACGGCCGCGCGGCGGGCATCTCCCGCTTCGTGGTGCACTCCGCCGCCGTTACGCCGGGCCGCGTGCGCTCCGTCAACGATTACCTCATCGGCGTGGCGCAGGAGCATGCGGATGAATTCATCGGCTTTGGCACCATGCACCCGGATTACGAGGACGTGCCGGGCGAACTGGACCGCATCAAGGCCGCCGGGCTCAAGGGCGTGAAGCTGCACCCGGATTTTCAGCATTTCTGTCTGGACGATGAAAAGGCCGTCGCCATGTTTCAGGCGATGGCCGAGAGAAACCTGCCGGGCATCATTCACACCGGCGATCAGCGCTATCCCTACAGCGAGCCTGCGCGCATGGCGCGGGTGCTGGATCAGGTGCCGGATCTCAGGGTGATCTGCGCCCATCTGGGCGGCTGGAGCGTGTGGAACGAGGCATGGCGCGTGCTGGCGGGCAGGCCGGGCGTGTGGGTGGATACCTCCTCCAGCCTGTATGCCATCACGCCTGAGGAAGCGGCGGAGGTCATCCGCCACTACGGCGTGGACCGCGTGTTCTTCGGCACCGACTACCCCATGTGGAAGCCGGAGGAAGAGCTGCGCAAGTTCCTGGCGCTGCCGCTCACGCAGGAGGAGCAGGAGAAGATTCTGCACCTCAACTTTGAAGCGTTCGAGAAAACGCTGCGCTGATGAATCAGAAGACGCCGTCGTCCAGATAGTGATGCGTGGTGCGCACAATCAGATGACGGCGGCGCTGCAGGCCGCGCTCCTCGGGCAGCACAAAACGCACGGTGTCCAGCTGCACGTCCTGATAGCAGCGGGCGTTGTGGGCGGGCACGCTGATGGCGCGAAAGCCGCGGGCGTATTCCGTGCCGTCCTCGTCCAGCTCGCTCAGGCTGAGACCCAGGCTGCTGCAGCGGCCGGGGCATACGTTGCGAAGCGTCACGTTCACATCCAGCACGCGGCCCTGCATTTCCTCCTTGCAGTTGCCGATGACGGTGACGGCCTTGCTGTTTTCGCAGGTATCATAGTAGATGTGGGTAGCGCCATCGCTGTCGCAGGCGCAGCCGGTGCAGAGGGTATCGTTGTTCTGACGGCAGCCCTGCACATAAATCACAGGCGCGCAGCCGTTATCCTCCATTCGTCCCATATCAAAAACCTCCTGATATCACGGTCGGGCAGGAAAAGCATCCTGCATGATCATGATATGAGGAGGTTTGCTTTAGGTGCGGTTTTGGAGGATCTCATCCACCGTCAGTACGCCGTCCTTCACGTGGAAGCGCACGTCGAACCCGGCAAAGGAGATGCCGTAGCGGCGCTCATCCGCATGCTGATAGCCGGGGCGGGGGTCCTGCGAAAGCACGTCCAGCAGCGCCTGATGCTTCTCCTTTGGCAGAAGCGAGAGCAGCTCGTCTGCGCATTCCACCTGCACTGCGCCCTGACCCGGCGTGAAGCCGAATCCGCCCCTGGCCTCGGGGTGGCTGTCGGCATAGGGCAGGTAGGGCTTGATATCGAAGATCGGGGTGCCGTTCATCAGGTCGGCGCCGCGCACGTAAATGACCGGGCCGAGGATTGCATCTGTCTCCACGCGGTCAATCTCCACGCAGGACAGGCCGATGGCGTTGGGGCGGAAGGGCGAGCGCGTGGCGAACACGCCCACGCGGGTGTTGCCGCCCAGCCGCGGCGGGCGCACCGTGGGCGACCAGTCGTCGCGCACGCATTCGGAGAACTGCCAGATCAGCCATAGATGGCTGAAGCCGTCCATGCCGCGCAGCGCGTCGGGGTTGCGGTACTCCGGCTCAAACACGATGCGCGATACGGCGCTGTTCACCAGCCCGCTCTGACGCGGCACGCCGAATTTGGTGTCGTAATCGCTTTCGATGCGCGCGATGATCTTCATTTCACAGCGCTCGGTCATCGTGCGTCCTCCTCCACCAGCTCCACCAGCGCGATGCTGCGGATGTGCCACTGGCCATTTTCCTTGACCAGCGTGGCGGTGTACTTGCCGCCCTGCCATCTCGGCGGAGATTCGTACCCTTCGCCGTAGAGCGCCTGCGCAGCCTCGGCATAGCTGCCGTTCACGCGTCCGTCGATGCGCGGGATGGTCTCGGTAAAATGCACGCGCGCGGTGCTTTCCCACGGCCAGCACCACATCCACGTCATGGACAGGCGGTGGTCGATGCCGCGCACGGTGTAGTAGGTGTAGGGGCTTTTGCCGTCGATGGCCAGCATCAGGTTTTCATCGCGCTGCAGGTAGCTGCCCTGAAAGAACTTGGTCAGCTCCTCGGGGGATTCATCCATCATAATCACCTGAGCGCGCTTGGCCATGCCGTCCTTCAGAACGATGTAGATGTTGGTGGCGTTCATGGCGTAGTACAGCGTGACCACGCACAGGCTGAATACGGCCAGAATCAGAAACAGCCGCCCGGCCAGATACCACACAAAGCGGCGCAGTTTTTCCAAGGCTTTCGCCTCCTTTCAGGCGTTCAGAATACCAGCTGGATGAGCAGCATGTAGCAGACCGTGCCGCCCACGATGCTGATGAGGGTATTGCGCTTCCACAGGTGCAGCGCGGCCACCACCGCGCAGGCGATCAGCTCGGGCGCGCCGTGCGGGGCGGATGCAAAGCTGATATTGCGCAGGCAGTAGACCACCAGCATGCCCATGATGGCATAGGGCAGCACCCTGCCCAGATAGGCAACGAAAGCGGGGGTCTGTTTGCTGCCGCGGAAGATGAGAAACGGCGCAAAGCGCAGCGCGATGGTCACCAGCGCAACCACGGCCACCATCAGCGCAGAATGCAGATCAGGCATGGGCGTCCTCCTTCCGCACCGCGCGCAGCACGGTGAGCGAGATGAGAATGGCCGCCATGGCCGGCAAAAGGAAATTGGCCGGGCCAAAGACCACGACGCAGAGGACGGACGCAATCACGCCGATGAGCGCTGAGGCATGATCCTTCGTGCTCAGCCACTGCTCGATGAACACCGTCAGGAACAGCGCGGTGAGCGAAAAATCGATGCCGGTTACGTCAAAGGGAATGATGGAGCCCAGCAGCGCACCCACGAGACTGCCGGCGACCCAGTAGCACTGGTCGCACAGCGACACCCAGAACACATATCGGCGGTAATCGTCCGGGTTGGGGTGCTGATCATCCTGACAGACGAGCGAATACGTTTCGTCCGTGAGGGCGAAGATGGCGTAGGGTTTTTCCTTTCCCAGCTTCCTGTAGCCCGCCACCATGGAGATGCCGTAAAACAGATGGCGCGCGTTGACCAGCAGCGTGGTGATGGCCGCCGTAATCAGCGATGCGCCGCCGGTCAAAAGGTCGATGGTGAGGTACTGCATGGAACCGGCGTAGATGAAGCCGCTCATCGCCAGCGCCCACCCCACGCCGTAGCCCTTGGTGCGCAGCAGTATGCCAAAGCCCATGCCCAGCACCAGATAGCCGGCCATGACCGGCACCGTGGCCCTGAACGCTTCCAGGATGATCTCCTTTGTGCGTTTCAAACGCATTCCTTCTTTCGGGTGACAACGGGCGGCTGAAGCCAGCCGCCCGTGATGTGGGATGGATTATTTCCCGGCTGTACCAAGCTCCTCGGCGTACAGATGGCTCAGCGTCTTGGGGCCGGCGGCGCCGTCCACGGTGAGGCTGTTGTCCTTCTGGTAGGCCTTCACGGCGTTCACGGTATCCTCGCAGTAGGTGCCGCTGACCGTGCCGGTAAAGTAGCCCAGCTCCTGCAGCTTGCGCTGCAGCCAGTACACATCCTCGCCGGTGTCCTTGCGGCGCATCTGGCGCAGGGGCAGAGGCGGCTGGCCGCCGGAGATATACTCAGGTTCCGGCGTGGGGGCCGGGGTGGCGGTGGGAACGGGGGTGGGCGTGGTGAGCTCCTCGATGTAGATGGCTTCCAGCGTGCGCTTGTCGGCAATGCCGGTGGCGCGGATCTTGTTGTCCTTCTGGAAGGCCTTCACGGCGTTGGTGGTACCCTGATAGTATCCGCCGGTGATGGTGCCCTCGTAGTAGCCCATCTCCTTGAGCTTGCACTGCAGCCAGTACACGGCCTCGTTGTTGGAGCCGCGTTTGAGCTCGCGGAAGGGCTGGGGCGGCATGGCGCCGGACACATATTCGGGCGCGGGCGTGGGTTCAGGGGTGACGGAGGGGCCGTTGCGCGCCTCGTTGAGCGGCGGTGCGGCCAGCGATTTGGCCAGTTCCTCGTCGCGGGGCAGATCCTCGGTGATGGTCACCACCACGCCCTCGCGGATGTTTTCGTAAATCCACTGCGCGTCGCTCACCAGCAGGCGCACGCAGCCGTGAGAGGCGCGGCGGCCCAGGCGGTTGTAGCTCTTCACATTGAGCGCGTCGTAGTCCACCGCGCTGTAGGTGACGCTGTGGAAGGCGATGTATTCGTTGATCTTGGTCCAGTACTGGGCGTGGCTGCCGTAGGCGGGGAAGTAACACCAGCGCGCATTGCGGCCGGAGAGCACAAAGTCGCCCAGATCGCTGGGAGTGGCCTCGGTGCCGGTGGAGCAGATCATCTGCTTGACGGGCACGGTGTATTCGCCGTTTTCATCCAGGCCGTAGACAAAGGTGATCTGGTTGGTCACATCCACGGTGATGGCATAGGGCACGGGGGTGGGCACGGGCGTGGGGCGCGCGGTGGCGCTGGTGGACAGCACGTGTTCATCGTTGAACATCACGTTCCACGTTTCCTCATCCGTCACGCCGGTCACATGCAGGCCGTTGTGCTCCTGGAAGGCCTTGACGGAGGCGAGGGTCTGGTTCATGTAGTTGCCGCTGACGGGGCCGTCAAAGAAGCCCAGCTCCTTCAAGCGGGACTGCACCATCTTCACTTCCTCGCCGGTGGAGCCGCGGGAAAGTTGGTTGAGGTAGGCGTAATCCTCCAGCGCTTCGCCGTCGCCGGCAATCACCATATCGCCGCCCATGGAGGCGGGATCCGGCGTGGCGGTGGGCTGAGCGCCCTTGGCCAGCGCGTAGCCGCTGTAGAGCACGCGCAGGGTGGCGATGGTGGCCTCGCCGGTGGCTTCCAGGCTGTGCTGCTTCTGGAATTCCTTCACGGCGGATACGGTGGCGTCGCGATACTTGCCGGTGGCCTTGGTGCGCAGATAGCCCAGACGGATCAGCTGCTCCTGCAGCTTCTTCACGTCTTCGCCGTCGATGCCGTAGCGCAGGGCGCGGTACTCAGCGTTGAGCAGAAGCACTTCCGTCTCGCCGTCCACCACGCCGGTCACGTCCAGATCATAATCCTTCTGGAACTGTTCCACCGCGGCGCGGGTGGCCTTGAGGAAGTTGCCGGTCACCTTGCCAGTGTAGTAGCCCAGATCAATCAGGCACTGCTGCAGGGTTTCGACCGTTTCGCCCTTGTCTCCGTACTGCAGGGGCTGGTAGCCAGCCGCGTCCTCCTCGGACAGGGCAGGCAAAAGTGCGGCCATCATGGCCAGCAGAAGAAGGCAGGCAAGCAAACGCTTCATTCGTGATAACACCCTTTCTGACTCAATACCTGATGGTATGTGCGCATACCAACAGATACTAACATTGTAACACAAGACATTTGATTTAACAATTCCGAAATCAAATTTTAACAAAATAATTCAGCAACGGTTGTGGACGGGCGCACACAAAGGTGCGCCCCAACAGTGGTACCCAACAATTTAATCTCTGAATGATTAAAGCAGGGGAAAGAGAGGATGAATGATTCCGCTGTAGGGGCGCACCTGCGTGTGCGCCCGATGAACACAAGCTACTTATGCGCTTGCTTTTCCAGCCAGCGTATTGGATTGGCCAGAATATACTGGCGCGTTTCCATCAGATCCTGATCATTGCGGATAATGTGCTCATAGTACCCACGTTGCCATACATGCTTATGAAAAGGCTGGTACATTCCGCATTTCACGCCCCGTATGTATTCGTTCGTTGTCTGGGTCTTAAGCCATTTCAGAATATCCTGCAGGGATGCGCATGATCCTGTTGGCGACGAGACGCGGTTTTGAAACAAAATGAAATGGACATGATCAGGCATTACAATCCACTCGTCAAGGGTAATCTCGGGAAAGCGGTTTTCCAGCTCATGCAGCCATTTGCCAACCATTTGATCCGGTGAATGGGGCTCGGGCTGCAGATAGGGCGCATTGCCCGTACCAGCGGAGACAATCTGTCCAAACAGTCGCGCCCGTTCATATGTGCATATTGTGACGAAATAGGCTGCGCCTGAAGTATAGTCAAAACACTTCAGGCGCAGCTGCTTGCGCGCAGGCATTTCAGGTGGCTCGCTGCGAAACCACATCACAGCACCTTGCGCAGAAAATCCTGCGTTCTGGGGTTTTTGGGGTTGGAGAAGATCTCCTCGGGGGTGCCTTCCTCCATCACGATGCCTTCGTCCATGAAGAGCACGCGGTCGGCCACCTCGCGGGCAAAGCCCATCTCGTGGGTGACCACTACCATGGTCATGCCTTCCTCGGCCAGGCCCTTCATCACCTCCAGCACCTCGCCGACCATTTCGGGGTCGAGGGCGCTGGTGGGCTCGTCAAAGAGCATCACGTCGGGGCTCATGCACAGCGCGCGCACAATGGCGATGCGCTGCTGCTGGCCGCCGGAGAGCTGCTTGGGGTACACATTGGCCTTTTCCACCAGGTTGACGCGCTTGAGCAGCTCCATGGCCCGCGTTTCGGCCTCGTCCCTGGTCATCAGGCCGGTCTGGATGGGCGCGAGGGTCATGTTTTTGAGCACCGTCAGGTGGGGGAAGAGGTTGAAGTGCTGGAACACCATGCCCATGCGGCGGCGGATGAGGTTGATGTCGCACTTGGGATCGGTGATGTCGGTGCCGTCGAACACGATCTGGCCGCCGGTGGGCTGCTCCAGCAGGTTGAGGCAGCGTAGGAAGGTGCTCTTGCCGCTGCCGCTGGGGCCGATGACGACCACCTTTTCGCCGGGCTTGATGTGCTGGCTGACGC
>JAQXJZ010000028.1 GCA_029009515.1 bacterium | reverse complement strand
CCACTTCGTATGCTCCACTTCCCGTAGAAAGGGCAAAGAGGTCTGCGATACTCATTTCATCCGAGCTGTGGTACTGGAAGAAGGAACACTCCAACACATGAGGTTGGTAATCCAATGTATTGCCGATTATGAGGATGCGTTTCGCAGAGCATTGGGCGCAAAGCGAAGTGAGGAAGTAAAGAAAGAGCTTTCTGCCAAGAAGCGAACCTTGCAGAAATCCGAAAACCGTCTGGCAGAACTGGACAGATTGTTCAAGCGTATTTATGAGGATATGGTCAACGGGAAACTGTCCGAAGCGCGTTTCCAGATGTTATCTGACGATTATGAGCAGGAGCAGGCAGACTTGAGAGCCAAGATTGAAATGCTTGAAAATGAAATACAGAATCAAGAAGATCAAGCGGAGAATGTTGATAGGTTTATCCGACAGGCAAAGAAATACCTGTACTTGGAAAAGCTGACGCCCACTATTCTGAACGATATGGTCAATGCCGTATATGTTCATGCACCGGACAAGTCCAGCGGACAGCGAGTGCAGGATGTGACCATCAGCTACAACTATATCGGCATACTCCCCGCCAATTTACTCTATGACGTTATGAACGGAAAAGCGGCATGATTACTCATGCCGCTTCCCGAAAACATTATTATACTGTTTTATTGGACCGCTCCCTTCCGGCGTCTTTTTTATGCAAGCACCTTGGTTTTCCATTTGCCGCTGCGCCAGCGGAAGATGAAGATCAATCCGCGGATGTTTTCGTCCAGTGCCATGGCCAGCCATACGCCGGGCAGTCCCAGCCCCAGCACGCGTCCCAGCACAAAGCCCAGACCCACCACGGTGATCCAGTTGTCCAGAATGCCGATGGTGATGGGGTAGCGGATATCGCCCGCGCCCTGCAGCGCTCGGATGTAGAGCATGTTGAAGCTACGGCCAAACTGCAGGAGGATTTCGATGTACATCACTTTCTGGCACAGCGCCTTCACCTCCGGCGTTGCGCCAAAAAGCGTGAGCACGGGCTGAATCAGCGTGCAGATGATGAGGGAGCACACGGTGGTGATCATGGTGGAGGAAAGGGCTGCGCGTTTGGTGATGCGGTCCGCCGCATCAAAGCGCCTTGCGCCCACCTCGTGGCCTACCAGCACCTGCGTTACCTGCGATACTGCCAGGCAGTACAGCACGGCAAAGGAGGAAATCATATGGCAGTAGGCTTTGGCAGTGACCGAATCGGGGCCGAAGCTGTTGATGAAGGTCATCACCACCAGCTGGGAAATGCTGTAGGAAAAGCTCTCGCCGCCGGAAGGCACGCCCACAGCCAGCAGCTTCATCAGCAGCTTGGTGGGGAAGGGGCGCAGATGCGCCAGGCGGATGCGCCCGTGGAGGTGGTGGTAAAATACGAAGATCAGCACCGCTGTACCGGCCAGACGGCTGAAGTTGGTGGCGATGGCTGCGCCCTTCACGCCCAGAGCCGGGATGGGCCCCAGACCGTGAATGAGCACCGCGTTGCCCAGTACGTTGGCAATGTTGACCACGATGGACACCAGCATGCCGGTGCGCATCATCTGGTTGGAGCGGAAAATGGCCGAGAACGTCATGAACAGCGCCTGCAGGAAGCAGAAGCCGCCTACGATGTGCATGTACTCTCTCGCCGGTTCAATGAACACCGCAGGCACATTCATCCAGCGGAAGAACACGTCGCCAAACAGGAAGATGGCCGCGCTCACCAGCAGGCTCAAAAACAGGTTGACCACGCAGGAGAGCGTGTAGATCACTTCCAGCTGGCGATGGTTCTGCGCGCCCTTGCTCTGCGCCACCAGAATGGTGGTGGCCATGGACATCATGCTGAACACCAGCAAAAGAATGTTGAGCACCTGGTTGGCATTGGCAATGGCGCCCACCGCATCCTGCGAGTAGCGCGCCACCATCATCTGGTCCACGTTGCCCACCAGCATCTGCAAAAGCAGTTCAATAAAAATGGGCCATACAAGGCTGAGCATGTACCGGAAGGAATCTGTCTGCACCGGACGGGTCATCCATTTTCACCTCATCTTTCATCCCTTCCATTTTAAAGTTCTGTTTCTTCGACTTCTATAATAAGAATGTGACCTTTATCCTCAAAAAAGAAATCCGCAATGGGTCAGCAAATGGCGATGAATGGCAGATTTGTGCGATATGCGAGCAGAAACGCACCATTTATAATGATACCATTGGTTAGTCTATACAAAAATGGAGGCGATCATATGAAACTGTTCTATACGCCCGATCACGCAAGAGTGGGAGATGTGATCCCGTTTTATGACGAAGGGCAGTTCAAGCTGTTTTATCTGAAGAACTGGAATCCCTATTTCGGCGAGGACGCCACGTATGGCTGGCATATGCTCACCACGCAGGACCATATCCACTTTGAAGAAAAGCCCACCGGCATCATGGGCGGCACCGGCTGTGTGCTGCGTGTGGACGGCATTTATCATCTGTTCTACTGCACCTTCCAGCGCGAACCCCAGCGCCAGTTTGTGCACCATGCCATCAGCGAGGACGGCATGAAGACCTGGAAGGATCTGCCCGAGGAAACCCTCCTGCCGGATGAGAGCATCTATGTGCCCACCGACTGGCGCGATCCCCACATCATCTGGAACGAAGAGGAGCAGTGCTGGTGGATGGTGCTGTGCGCTCAGGCCGTGGGCGAAACCAAGCGCCGCGGCTGCGTGGGCCTGTGCAAGTCCACCGACCTGCATCACTGGACCTGCTGCCAGCCCCTCTATGCGCCGGATTCCTGCATGTCCGCCTATGAGTGCCCCGACCTGTTCTACATGAACGGCTGGTGGTATCTGGTGTATTCTCAGTTCACCGACCGTTTTGCCACCATCTACCGCATGAGCAAAAGCCTCAACGGCCCGTGGATCCGCCCGCGCGTGGACAGCTTTGACGGTCGCGCCTACTACGCCGCCAAGACCCTCAGCGATGGCGAAAACCGCTACATCTACGGCTGGTGCCCCAGCCGCACCCAGAACAGCTACAAATTCAACCCCGGCTCTTATCCCGGCTACGACTACAACACCTATGACTGGGGCGGCAGCATGGTGGTGCACAAGATACATCAGCATGAGGACGGCTCTCTGGGCGTGAGCCCGCTGCCCATTCTCAAGGAGCAGCTGCCCACCAGGAACCGCTGGAAGTGGCAGCCCCTCAACGGCGAATGGAAGGTGGAGGACAACAACCTTTCCGTCAGCTCTCCCTACGGCTATGCCGATATCATCACCCGCAACGAAGTGCCCGAGACTGCCCTGCTGGAAACCACCGTTACCTTCCAGCCCGGCACCGACCGCGTGGGCATCGCCCTGCAGGTGGACGAGGACTTCACCAAGGGCTACTACTTCTACCTCGAGCCCAACCGCCAGCGCCTGCACTATCGCGGCCCGCTCACCGTGCACGAGCAGGGCGGCTGGACCTTCCCCTATGATGTGGAACTGGAGCGCCCGGTGAACCTGAAGGCCGGCGAGCCCTGCCATGTGCAGATCTACATCGACAGCACCGTGGTAGTCATCTACGTCAACGGCGATGTGGCCCTCAGCACCCGCGCCTACGATCTGCACTCCCGCAAGTTCGGCCTGATCGTCTCCGACGGCGAGGCTGAATTCCGCGATACGCAGCTGTACACTCTGTGAGTTTTGGGAAAGGAGAACCGCTATGAGCATTTTTCATCGACCGGAAAACGCCGTGCTCGGCGATGTGATTCCCTTCTATGACGAGGGCGTGTTCAAGCCCTTCTATCTGCGCAATTTCCGCCACAACCGCGACAAGGACCATCAGGATAGCTGGGTCATGCTCACCACCACCGACCATGTGCATTTTACCGAGCACGATACCAAGATCGTGGGCGGCACGGGTTCGGTCATCAAGGTGGACGGTGTGTATCACATGTTCTACTGCACCTTCCGTCAGTACCCGGAGCGCAACTACATCAACCACGCCATCAGCTATGATCTGGATACCTGGACGCCCATTCCTGAGGACGATTTCCGCTCCGACGACAACATCTATTCTCCCACGCACTGGCGCGATCCCTTCGTGTTCTGGAACGAGGAGGAAGGCTGCTGGTGGATGGTGCTGGCCGCGCAGAAGAACGGCCCCACCCAGCGTCAGGGCTGCGTGGGCCTGATGAAGTCCGACGACCTGCACAAGTGGCGTTACTGCGAACCGCTGTACGCGCCCATGAACTCCAACTGCGCCTTTGAGTGCCCGGATCTGTTCAAGTGGGGCGACTGGTGGTATCTGATCTATTCCTCCTGCTCCGATCCCTTCCAGACCGTGTACCGCATGAGCAAGACCCTCGAGGGGCCGTGGATCAAGCCTGTCATCGATACCTTCGACAGCCGCTGCTTCTACGCCGCCAAGACCGGCACGGATGGCAAGCGCCGCTTCATCTACGGCTGGAATCCCACCCGCGAGACCGACGAGCGTCACTTTGATCCGCAGGAGTATCCCGGCCAGGACTGCAACACCTTCGACTGGGGCGGCAACATGATCGTGCACGAGCTGTTCCAGAACGAGGACGGCACCCTGCGCGTGGCGCCTGTGCCGGAAGTGCTGGCTGCCTTCGGCACGGAGAAAACCCAGCAGCTCAAGCCCCTTTGCGGCGAATGGAACGTGGAAGGCAGCAGCGCCAGCGTGAGCGTGCCCCACAGCTACGCCAGCCTGATCATGGACGAGCTGCCCGAAACCTGCCGCCTGTCCATGGACGTGGAAATCCTGGCCGACACCGCTCAGCTGGGCGTTGCTCTGCAGGTGGACGAGGCGTTCTCCCAGGGCTACTACGTCATCGTGGATCCGTGGCGCAGGCGCGTGGAATACAAGACTTCCGTGCGCATGACTGAGCGCGGCGGCCAGATGTTCCCCTACGAAGTGGAGATGGAGCGTCCTCTGCCCAAGGAAACCGGCGACCGCTTCCATGTGGAACTGCTCATCGAAGGCCCGGTGCTGGAAATCTACGTGGATAACCGCCTGGCCATGGGTACCCGCATGATCGACTTCTCCGGCCGCCGCTGGGGTCTGTTCGTATGCGACGGTGCTGCGAAGTTTGACAATATCAAGTTGTATAACTAAAATATTGAGAGGGAGAACAAATGACGTACCGCGATCTGCTTCAAAGGCTGACCAGCATGGACTGGCTGACGCTCCCGGCTCCCGAGCAGGAGAAGAGCGGCTGCATGTCCAGCTTTGACCGCGCATCCTGCTACGACGCTGAAAATGACAAATACATCCACTGGGACGCCAACGATGACGGCACCGGCTGCATCCGCAAGCTGGAAGACGGCAGCATTGTGGCCTTCGAATGCGAGGGCCCGGGCGTGATCTGGCGCGTTTGGAGCGCGCTGCCCAAGCAGGGACACATCCGCATCTTCTTTGATGATGAGGAGACCCCTGGGGTGGACATGCCCTTCATCGACTGGTTTGAAACGCAGCCCGGCGATATTCCTCCACTGAACCTGTCCGAGCTGTCCATGCGCCTCTCCCGCGGCCGCAACAGCTTCATTCCCATCCCCTTCCAGAAGAAATGCCGCGTGGAGCTGGCGCCGGAATGGGGCGCTTACTATCACTTCACCTACAGCCGCTTCCCGGAAAGCACGCAGATGCCCGCCTATGCCGACCGCTTCACCAACGACGGCCTGATTGCGCTGGCTGAGTGCGACCGCCTGCTGTATGAACGCGGCGAGCGCGAAAGCCGCGTGGAGCCCGCCGCGCTGCCCCTGGCCGCCGGTCAGACCGTGTGCGTGCGCGAGCAGCAGGGCGCTGGCTGCATCCGCGAGATGACCCTGTACACCCAGGGCCTGAGCGATGTGCAGTGGGCGCTGCGCCAGCTGGTGGTGCGCATCTACTGGGATGGCAGCATCCGCCCGGCTGTTGAGGCGCCTCTGGGCGATCTCTTCGGCGGCGCGCCGGGCTATGCCCGTTTCCGCTGCCTGCCTGTTTCCATGGAAAAGGCGTCCTACACCTTCCGTTTCCCCATGCCGTTTGACAAGGGCTTCCGCATGGAAGTGGAAAACATGGGCGCTCAGCCCCAGACGCTGCGCATTGCGCTGGACGTGAGCGCGGAAGTGCCCGCTTCCAACAGCCTGCGCTTCCACGCCAAGTGGCACCGCGGCTTCTTTGGCAAGCTGGATCAGAGCCGCTTTGCCGAGGGCGGCGACCGCTGGCCCGACTGGCCGCTGCTGCTGGTGGACGGCGCGTGCGGCCGCTTCTGCGGCGTGCACATGCACGTCTTCGACCAGTGGAAGGAGCCCAAGGAGCCTGCGCAGAGCTGGTGGTACGGCCAGTGGGACCGCAAGAACATCGACTGGTGGTGGGGCGAGGGCGACGAGAAATTCTTCGTCGACGGCGAAACCTTCCCGTCCACCTTCGGCACCGGCAGCGAGGACTACATCGGCTACGCATGGGCGGCGGAACCGCCGTTTGCGCGCTTCGACAGCCCCTTTGCCTGCATGAACGCCATGCCCATCGACGGCAACGGCCACACCGGCGTATGCCGCTTCCAGATTGCCGACAGCGTTCCCTTCCAGAACCGTTTTGAGGCGTTTATTGAAAAATACAAGGGCGACTGCTGGGAAGGCGAAAACCGCTGCCTCTACGCCGTCACGCCCTACTGGTACCAGCAGGCGGGCACGGATGACGCCTACCCCGCCATCAGCCGCAGCGATCTGCTGTGGGGCTATGAAGAGTAACAGGAGGATACAGCCATGAAGATTTACGGCGCTTTGGAAGCGGGCGGCACCAAGATGGTGTGCTCCATCGGCAATGAAAACTGCGAAGTGCTGGAGCGCATCAGCATTCCCACCGGTTATCCGGAGGACAGCATTCCCGAAATCATCAACTATTTCCGCAGCCGCGAGATCTGCGCGCTGGGCATCGGTTCCTTCGGCCCGCTGGATCTGGACAGAAAGTCCCGCACCTACGGCCACATCACCTCCACGCCCAAGCCCGGCTGGGAGAATTATCCCCTGCTGCCCATGCTGGCCGAGGCGCTGGACGTGCCTGCTGAAATGGACACCGACGTGAACGCCGCTGCGCTGGCGGAGATCAAAATGGGCGCGGCCAGGGGCCTCAGGAGCTGCCTGTATGTGACGGTCGGCACCGGCGTTGGCGGCGGCGTGATCGCCGAGGGCAATCTGGTGCACGGTCTGGTGCATCCGGAGCTGGGCCACATGCTCCTCCGTCCTGCCGAGGGCGACCCCACCCCCGACGGCTTCTGCCCCTATCACAAGGGCTGTCTGGAAGGTCTGGCTGCCGGCCCCGCCATCGAAAAGCGCTGGGGCGTGAGCGCCAAGGATCTGCCGGATGATCACATTGCCTGGAAGGTGGAAAGCGAGTACCTGGCACAGATGTGCGTCAATGCCATCGTGGCCTTCTCTCCCGAAAAGATCGTGCTGGGCGGCGGCGTGATGCACAAGATGCATCTCTTCCCCATGATCCGCAAGCGCACGCAGGAGCTGCTGGGCGGCTATGTGCGCTGCAGCATGATTACCGAGAAGATCGACGAATACATCGTGTCTCCCGGCCTGGGCGACAACAGCGGCGTGACCGGCGCTCTGCTGCTGGCTCTGGAGGCTGAAAAGAACGCCCGCTGAACCATGGAAAGGATGGACGGATGATGAAGAAACAACAGACAACGCCACTGTTCCGCTTTATGATTTTGAGAACCTTCATGCCGTCCATCATTCTGCTTCTGGTATGCGTGGTCGTATTTTGCGTGCTTATCGTGCGCTCCAATCTGCACAACAGCCAGCTCCAGCTGAATCATCAGCAGGAGCTGGCTGCTCAGCGTTTGACGGAGACGGAGGACGAGCTGCTGCAGATCATCTACCAGCAGCGCGAAATTTTGAACTCCAGCGATTTTCTGGAGTTCAGCTGCATGTATTCCGATCTGGACTGGTACAACCGCTATCGTCTGCAGAACGAACTGCATAAGGCGGTCAACCGCATCTATCTGCGCAACGATTATGTGTCGGGAATGTGGCTCTACTGGCCGGCCAGCGGCCGTACCATTTCCTCTGCCCATGCAAACGCTGAGCCGCCTGAGTGGCTGGTGGCCGCTGCTCAGGAGGGGTTCAGCGGCACGCACAAGTTCCACGGACGGCTGATCAGCGTGGTTGTGCGTGAGGATCTGCGCCCGGAGGAAAACGCGATTCTGGCAGTGGTGCTGGATGAGCAGCGAATCTATGAAAGCCTGCAGCACCTGCGCGTGGAGGGTGGCCAGATGGCCATTTTGTGGAACTCTGAAAGAGCGGCGGAGTCTGATGCGCAGGAATGGGCCTTTGTGCTGGAGGGCAAGGATCTTCCCGTCAGGATTCTCTATCGATCGGACGACGCAAACGACCAGTTCGCGCGCGAAATCATGGCGCTGAGCGTGTGCGCAGTGGTGATTATGCTGCTGGTGGAAATCTTCCTGATGGCCTTCTGGCATGCGCGCATCTATCTGCCGCTGCACAAGCTGCTCATTGACGCGTTCGGACAGACCGAGGCCGGCAATTATCACTACCGCATCTCCGTTCCGAGCGATTCGCCCTTCTTCACGGTTTATGACAGCTACAACCG
>JAQXJZ010000027.1 GCA_029009515.1 bacterium | reverse complement strand
GCGGCCTCAAAACACGGGATTCCAAAGGGGCTTAGCCCCTTTGGCGGGATCCAAGGGCAGAGCCCTTGGCCGCCGGAGGCACCCCCGTAAACCAAAAGCAGGCCTTTTCGTTCCCGAAAAAGCCTGCTTGCGTTTTCCTGCGTTACGCGTTGAGGATCAGGTTGGCGGCCGCTTCCAGCGAGATGGTCACGGGCACGCCGGCGGTCATGAGGGTTTGCAGGTCCTGATGGCCGCGGGCGATGAGGATGCAGCGTGCGCCCATGGCCTTGGCCACGTCGGCGTCGTGCAGGGTATCGCCCAGCATGAGGGTTTCCTCGGGGCCGATATCGCAGAACTGCAGATAGGTCTTGCCGATGGATTCCTTGCTGCCGGCGTAGATATCGCCCAGCCCCAGCAGCTCGTCAAAGTACGGGCGGATGGGGAATTGGCTGACCTGCGCTTCGAGCATATCGCGTTTGGTGGCGCTGAGCACCACCTGTTTCATACCGGCTTTGCGGAAGCGTTCCAGCACGTCCTGCGCATCCGTGTGCAGAGGAACGCTGTAAAAGCCGCGCACATATTCATCCATCCAGGCATGGGCGACGGCCACAAAGTTCTCGTCCGTCACGCCTGCACGCTCGTAGTACAGGCGGATGGGGAAGGTGAACTGGCGGTAGTATTCGTCCATGCTCTGGATGGTGGGGAGCTGGAAGGCCGGGAAGGTGCGGTTGCGCACGCCGATGGCGTACTGCACATCATCCAGTAGCGTGCCGTTCCAGTCCCACAGAATCTGTTTGATCATTTGGAATTAATACGCCTTGGCGAAGTAGATGACCTTGTCGGCCTTCTTGCCACAGCATACGCAGGTATCGCCGCACTTTGCGCCTTCCTGATCGAAGGGCATGTTGCGGGTGGTGGCATTGAACTTTTCCTTGATCAGGTCTTCGCAGGCCTGGTCGCCGCACCACATGGCCTTGGCAAAGCCGGTCTGCACCTGCTCGCCCAGCTCTTCGAGGTTGGAGACGGTCTTGGTGCGCTCATCGCGGAAGGCCTTGGCCTGTTCGAACAGGGTCTTCTGGATATCCTTGAGCAGATCCTTGAGGGCGTCAGCCAGGCCTTCGAGGGGCAGGGTGATCTTTTCGCACAGGTCGCGGCGGAACACGGTGACCACGCCGTTTTCCAGATCGCGGGGGCCCACTTCCACGCGGGCGGGCACGCCCTTGAGCTCCCAGTCGTTGAACTTGAAGCCGGCGGAAACGGTGTCGCGGTCGTCCAGCTTCACGCGCAGGCCGGCAGCCTTGAGCTCGGTTTCGAGCTTCTGGCAGGCTTCCATCACGCCGGGCTTATGAGCGGCGATGGGCAGGATGACGGTCTGGATGGGCGCGATGACGGGGGGCAGACGCAGGCCGCGCTCGTCGCCGTGGGTCATGATGATGCCGCCGATGAGACGGGTGGAAACGCCCCAGCTGGTCTCATGCACATACTCCAGCTTGCCGGACTTGCTCTGGAACTGGATGTTGAACGCCTCGGCAAAGTTGGTGCCGAAGTTGTGGCTGGTACCGGCCTGCAGGGCCTTGCCGTCCTGCATCATAGCTTCCATGGAGTAGGTAGCGCGGGCGCCGGCGAACTTTTCCTTATCGGACTTCTGGCCGACGTATACGGGAATGGCCAGCACGTCCTCGGCCACCTCGCGGTAGACTTCCAGCATGGTCAGGGCGTCGTTTTCAGCTTCTTCAGCGGTGGCGTGGATGGTGTGGCCTTCCTGCCACAGGAACTCAGCGGTGCGCAGGAAGGGACGGGTGGACTTTTCCCAGCGCATGACGGAGCACCACTGGTTGTACTTCATGGGCAGATCGCGCCAGGTCTGCACCCACTTGGAATACATCTCGCAGAAGATGGTTTCGCTGGTGGGACGGACGGCCAGACGCTCCTGCAGGGGCTCGTTGCCGCCCTGGGTGACCCACGCCACTTCGGGCGCGAAGCCTTCCACGTGATCGGCTTCCTTGAGCAGGAGGCTTTCGGGAATCAGCATGGGCATGGACACATTCTCAACGCCCTTGTCCTTGAAGCGGCGGTCCATTTCCTGCTGGATGCGCTCCCAGATGGCGTAGCCGTAGGGGCGGATGGCCATGCAGCCGCGTACGGGGGTGTAATCGCACAGCTGGGTCTGCAGGATGACGTCGGTATACCACTGGGAGAAATCTTCGCTGCGGGGGGTGATGAACGCAGCAATGCTCTGCTTCTTTTCTTCCTTGGCCATGGTTGTTTTCTCTCCTTTTCTGGATCGGTTGATATGAAAAAGGGCTCCGTTCGCTCCCATGCATGGCCATGCCATGCGCTGGGACGAAGGGAGCCTTCGCGGTACCACCCGGCTTAAAACAACGCTGCAATGCAGCGGTTTTCACCTTTGCTGGCCCTGTAACGGAGGCGAGTCGTCGGGGATTGGCCGATGATGAGCGAAAGCGGGACGCAGCGTTTCAGCCGCCGGTCTTTCAGCCATGAACCAGCTCTCTTGGGACTGATGGCGATGCTTATCCTTCGCCGTTCCTGAACGGAACGGGGGTATTGTATCATATTCCGCGGGGTTTTGCAACCACCGTCAGAACTGGAAGTAAATGAACTGTCCCGCGTCAAAGCCCACGCCGTAGACGCCGAAGAGCAGGATGAACACAATCACGCCCACATAGGCCAGCCAGCGGAAGGCGATGTGCTGCTCAGACAGCTTTGCGCCCAAGCTCACGCCGTGCTCGTGGGCGATATCCACCGCCCACAGAATGCCGATGCTCAGGGCCAGCATCACCCATTCCAGCGTGGACAGGCCAAAGCTCAGCAGCGTGCCATCGGTGAAGATCCACGCGTTGTTGACGCTGAACATGCTGCGCAGGATGTCAAACGCATCCGCAATGCTCTGCGCGCGGAAGAACACCCACGTGAGGCAGATGAGGCCAAAGGTACACAGGCGCTGGAAGAGGACAAGGCTGAAGGTTTCCCTGCGGTTCCACTTCTTCAGCAGGCGGTTCTTCCCATCGCCGATGATCTGGAATGCGCCGTTCAGCGCGCCCCACATCACATATGTCCAGTTGGCACCGTGCCACAGGCCGCTTAAGACGAAGGTGATCATCAGGTTCAGATACTTGCGCACAAGGCCCTTGCGATTGCCGCCAAGGGGAATGTAGAGATAATCGCGGAACCACGTGGACAGGCTGATGTGCCAGCGCCGCCAGAATTCGCTCACAGAGCGGGCAAAGTACGGCTGGCGGAAGTTCTGCATCAGGTCGATGCCCAGAATGCGCGCTGCGCCGATGGCGATGGCGGAGTATCCGCCAAAGTCGCAGTAGATCTGCACGGCGAACAGCAGCGTGGCCAGGATGAGCACCCAGCCGGAGTAAACCGCATGGTAGCCGTAGATCATGTCCGCCACAAGGGCTGCGCGGTCGGCAATGATCATCTTCTGAAAATAGCCCCACAGCATCATCAGCGCGCCGGACTTAAACCTGTCCGGATCAAAGGGGCGCTTTTCCTTCAGCTGGGAAAGCAGATGGCTGCTTCGCTCGATGGGGCCGGCCACCAGCTGCGGGAAGAAGCTGACGA
The DNA here is from genome assembly GCA_029009515.1 of bacterium. Taxonomy (GTDB): domain Bacteria; phylum Bacillota; class Clostridia; order Christensenellales; family Aristaeellaceae; genus Limiplasma. The sequence goes on along the minus strand of JAQXJZ010000027.1, from coordinate 5,980 downwards.
ACAGCGCATAGCGCAGAAAGTTCTTTTCCGCTTCCACCTGACCGCGGTACACGTCCATGGTGTAGCTCAGCGCCTGGAAGGTGTAAAAGCTGATGCCCACCGGCAAAAGCACGTCAAACGCCGGTGCCTGCCACGTCACGCCGAAGCGGCCCAGCGCAGCCATCAGGCTTTCAGCGGCAAAGCTGTAGTACTTGAAGAAGAACAGGATGCCCAGATTGCTGATGAAGCTGAGCGCCACCCACAGCTTTGCGCGGCTTCTCACACGGCTGATAAGCAGGCCGCTTGCGTAGGTGATAGCGGTGGAGGTGAGCATGAGCAGCGCATACACCGGGTTCCAGCACATGTAGAAGTAGTAGCTGGCTGCCAGCAGCCACACCCAGCGCATCTTGTGCGGCAGGAGAAAGTTGACCATCAGCACCGCAGGGAAGAACAGCAGGAACGATACGGAATTGAAAAGCATCTCTCTCGTCCCTCCTTACTCGTCCCAGTCGATCTGGGTCATGTCAAAGGTGCGGCTGTCCATCATCATGCCGTCCAGCAGCGAATACACCGAGATGTTGAAGCCGGTGCTGCCCTTGCCGGCGCTCTTGCCGTCCACGGTCCAGCTGACGCGGCTGCCGCTTGCGTCGAACACCACATCGTGACCGCCGGTTTTCCAGGCAAGGGGATATTCGCGGCCGTCCTCGCAGTAGGAGATCTCCAGCATCTCATCGCCGCGGATGAGCATGTCCATGGTGCCGGTGCCGGTGTAGTACCAGTCCTCCAGCGTTTCGCACGCCGCGCCCATCTCATCGGTCAGGAGGATGTAGTCATCCTCGGTGAAGCCTTCGTACACATCGCCCTGTGCGGAGATCATGACCAGATAATCCTCATCCAGCGCGGCGACCGCCTCCAGATAGCCGGTCAGGCCTTCGTCCAGATCCTTGAGATTCATGGCGCTGTGCTGCATATCGTGGCTGCCCTGATGATCGCGCCACGGCGCATAGCGCCTGTCGGTGCTTTCACGGCGGTCGGGCAGATCGAAGTTTTCGCCAAAATACTCGCTCCAGAACTCCGTGTACAGCCTTGCGCCCTGATCGTTCAGGTGGCCCAGATCGCGCACGTATTCCAGCCCCATCACGCCGCTGTCATACAATCCCACATAGGGCACGCCCAGCTCCTCGGCCAATTCGCCGATCTCTTCATACAGCTGTTCTTCCGCCGCGTTGATCATGTACGGCGCGGCGCACAGCACCAGCTGCACGTCCTTCTTTTTCAGGTAGTCGGCAATGCGGCGGATGGCGTCCTTGCTTTCCTGCATCACATGGGCCTGCGCCAGCTGCTCGTCGGTGAATTCCCAGTAGGTGCCCACCTCGTTGGCGGCCATGGCGTCCTCGAGGGTGTAGGGGAGGATGGAGATATCCTCCGCATCCAGCGTGGTATCGCTGTAGCGGTAGCCGAAGTTGCGGATGTAGCGGGAGCTGCCGGCGGCATGCGCAAGATCGCTGCGGGTGAGCGAGCCGATGCGGTCGTGCAGGCGGGTGAGCTGAAAGTAGGCGTAGCCGTCCGCGCCGGACTGCTGCCACGCTTCCCAGATGGCGGGAATCTTGTAAGGGCTGCCCACCGGCAGCCAGCGCGCCACGCCGGTGGAGGTGTTGTAGGGGTTGGAGCCGGGCTGCATGCCTTCTCGGTGCTCCATGGCCAGCACGTTCTGCACATAGAAATAGCAATACGGTGCGGCGGCGGCATACACATCCAGCACCACCACTTCGGGCTTCTGGCGCAGCATGGCCTCGCGCAGCTCCCAGTAGGAGGCCTTGAGATCCACCGAGTTGCCGGTGACCATCACGCTGGTTACGCCGCTCAGGTCGTACAGATACTGCGGAATGACGTTGTAATTCATGTGGGAGGTGCCCAGCCACAGCACATCCGCGCTGTTGCGGGGGATCACCCTGAGCGCGGCGGCGCTTTGCAGAATGTCCTGCCCGCCGTCCAGCACCGTGCCGATCAAGTTGACCGCAATGGCCAGCACGCACAGAAAGGCGATGAGCTTGAGCCAGAACAGCCCGATTTTCTTGCGCATATGAAAAACCCTTTCCTTATTTTACAGGGATGATGAGCCGCATTCATTATAAGGGCTGGCCGGATAGATGTCAAACCGCGTGAGGGCACAAAAAACAGGCGCTCCGGTCAAATGCGGAGCGCCTGCGAAAGAGGGGCTGATTAAGCGGCGGGAGCCTCGGCAGGGGCAGCTTCCTCAGCGGGAGCGGTCAGCTCGGTCACCTGCAGGGTGAGGGCGTCGATCTGAGCCTGCAGCTCTTCCTGAGCCTTGGTGGCGGCGGCAGCAGCTTCTTCGGCGGCCTTGGCGGCAGCGGCTTCAGCTTCTTCCACAGCCTTGGTCACAGCGGCTTCCAGCTCGGCAGCAGCGGTGGTCTTGGCTTCTTCCAGTGCCTTTTCGCCAGCGGCGACGGCCTCAGCCACGGCGGTTTCCTTCTCGGTGGCGGCGGCGGTCTGGGCCTCGGTCAGAGCGGTCTCAGCAGCGGTCTTGGCTTCGGTCAGCTCGGTTTCAAGGCTCTTGACGGAAGCGGTCAGCTCTTCCACGGTCTTGGTCAGGGCAGCGTTCTGCTCCACGGCAGCGTTCTTGCCGCTGAAGCCAACAATAGCCAGCACCACAGCCACGAGCAGCGCGATGCAGATGATGTACAGGGGAGTCTTGTTCTGGGTAGCGTTCTTGTCAGCCATGAGTAAAGGACCTCCTCAATCGAAATGGGCAATTTTGCAACATTATATCACAGGATATGGAGGAATGGAAGTATTCTGACCATATGAATCAAAGAGAAAGCAAAAAGAAAACGCGCCCGGCAGAGTGCCGGACGCGTGAGAATGCGGGAAAATCAGTGCCTTCTGCGGTAGAGCTTGTTGGCCTCGATGGGATCGATCTCCGGAACATAGGGGGTGAGGGCCTCGACCTGCGCGGTCAGCAGCTCCACCTTCTTCTCCAGCTCTTCCTTCTCGCGGATGACCTTTTCCAGCTCGTCCTCGATTTCCTTCTTTTCCTTGTTGAGCTCTTCGGCTTCCTTTTCCTTATCCTCGGACAGCTGCTGGATGGCCAGATCCACCTCTTCCTTGGCGGTGGTCAGTTCCTTGATCTGGGTTTCCAGCTCGCCGATGCGGGTTTCGGATTCGGTCTTGTCGGTTTCGATTTCCCTGAGCTTCTTCTGCGCGTCGCTCACGGTGCTGTCCACCTCTTCCAGGGCGGTGGTGGCTTCGGTGAGAGCGGTCTCGGTTTCCTTGAGCGCAGTTTCGGTTTCGGTGAGCTTGGTGGTGACCTCGGTCAGCGCCGTCTCCGCCTCGGTCTTGGCGGTTTCAGCCTCAGTGAGCGCGGTGGCGGTCTCCTTGAGCGCGGTCTCGGTTTCGGTCAGCTTGGTGGTGACCTCGGTGAGCGCAGTCTCGGCCTCGGTCTTGACGGTTTCAGCCTCGGTGAGGGCGGTGACGGTCTCCTTGAGGGTGGTTTCGGTTTCGGTCAGCTTGGTGGTGAGCTCGGTGACGGCCGTTTCCGCTTCCGTCTTGGCGGTTTCGGCCTTGGTCAGCGCCGTGGTGGTCTCCGTCAGCTTGGTGGTGAGCTCGGTGACGGCGGTCTCCGCTTCGGTCTTGGCAGTCTCCGCCTCGGTGAGAGCGGTGGTGGTCTCCTTGAGGGCGGTCTCGGTCTCGGTCAGTTTGGTGGTGAGCTCGGTGACGGCGGTCTCAGCCTCGGTCTTGGCGGTTTCAGCCTCGGTGAGGGCAGTGACGGTCTCCCTGAGGGTGGTTTCGGTTTCGGTCAGCTTGGTGGTGACCTCGGTCAGAGCGGTCTCCGCCTCGGTTTTGGCGGTTTCCGTCTCGGTGAGGGTGGTGGTGAGCTCGGTGACGGCGGTCTCGGCCTCGGTCTTGGCGGTTTCGGCCTTGCTCAGCGCCGTGGAGGCGGTCTCCAGCTCGGTATTGACGGTGGTGACTTCCTCTTCCAGCTTCTTCACGGAGGTCGTCATTTCATCCAGCTTCGCCTGCAGTTCGGCGTTTTGCTTGACGGCTTCCGTCTTGCCGCCGTACATCACAAAGGCCAGCACAATAGCGCCCAGCAGAAGCAGACAGAGAATGATGAGCGGGAGCTTGGAACGGCCGGCGGGAGCCGCAGTTTTGATTTCAGCCATGAAAAACGGACCTCCTGTTTGATTTTCGCGTTTTTCCTATTATAGCATACTTCTTTCGCTGATAAAAGCAGGAAGCAAAAATTCTGCGCAATCAAGCCAAATTTCTTCCGGATCAGACAGATTTGCGGATAAACCTTGACGCATACGCTGGTGAGAGGTATAATTCATCTGTTATGCAAATACGGAATAGGGGGGGAATACCATGCGCAAAGCCATGGGAGCAGTGCTGTTTGCCGGCCTGTTTCTGCTGCTGCTCAGCGCGCTGGTGGTCACCCCTGAGGCGTCTGCGGATTCCGTGCCGCCGGCGCCGCCTGAAAACATGCACGCTGTCTTTGCGCCAGCGCTTCTGCCGGTGGTGCAGGAGATGGCGCAGAGCAGGCTGAAAACGGCGGATGAGGGCCAGCCCCTGCTGTGCGCCCTGGCGCGTGCGGCCTGCGCGCTGCCCTGCTGCGCGCCCGCGGATGCAAACGGGCGCATCGTAACCGCCGTTCGCTACGAAAACAGCGTGTATCAGGTGTTCCGGCCAGAGGTGGCCGGCGGCTGAAAAAAGGCATCCGCATTGGTAAACGCGTTTCCCCCAAAATCATCAAAAACAAACGGAAGGATGGTTGACACATATGAAGGTCAACAATCGTCGCCGCGCAAAGATGAACAAGCGTTCCGCTTCGATCGTCGCTCTTTGCGTTGCGCTGGTACTCACCATCGCCGTGGGCTATCTGGGCTTCAACGGCACCTGGCTGGACGGCCGCGGACTTTACAAGCTCCTGCCCTGGCTTCCCACCTCCAACGTGGAAAGCTGGCCGCAGGCCATCTCCCTGGGCCTTGACCTCAAGGGCGGCGTGTACGTAGAGTACGAAGCCACCATGAGCGAGGAAATGGAAGCCGAGGGCTACAACTTTGGCACCCTGCTGGATTCCACCATGGGTGTCATCTCCAAGCGCCTCACCGAAAAGGGCTATCCGGAAGCCACCGTCAGCCAGCTGGGCAACAGCGGCATCCGCGTGGAGATTCCCGCTGTGACCGATCCCGCTGCTGTGCTGGATCTGATCGGCTCTCCTGCGAAGCTGGAGTTCCTGGATTCCGAAGGCAATGTGTTCATGGAAGGCCGCCATCTGCAGGCTGCCGTTCCCACCGTGGATGAAAGCTACAAGCCCGCGATCAGCTTTGACCTGACCAACGAAGGCGGCCAGCTTTTCGGCGATATGACCGCCCAGTCCATCGGCAAGACCATCACCATCCAGTTGGACGGCGAAGTGCTGATGGCTCCCACCGTTAACGAAGCCATCTACGGCGGCAAGGTGCTGGTGACCGGTTCCTTCACCGAGGAACAGACCCAGGACATCTGCCTGCAGCTGCAGAGCGGCGCCCTGCCCCTGGACCTGCGCCAGGACAAGCTGGACACCATCTCCGCCACCCTGGGCATCGACGCGCTGGGCACCAGCGTGACCGCCGCCCTCATCGGCATCCTGATCGTGATGCTCATCATGATCATCCGCTATCGTCTGGCCGGCGTTGTGGCTGACTGGGCGCTGTGCGTGTACGTGATCGTGGTGTTCCTGCTGCTGGCGGTTGTGCCCGGCGTGCAGCTCACCCTGCCCGGCATTGCCGGTATCATCCTTGGCATCGGCATGGCCGTTGACGCCAACGTGGTCATCTTCGAGCGCGTGAAGGAAGAAGTGGCTCTGGGCCGTCCCATGATCCACGCCGTGCGCATCGGCTTCAAGAACGCTCTGAGCGCCGTCATCGATGCCAACGTTACCACCATCATCGCGGCTGTGGTGCTTCTGTTCTTCGGCACCGGCTCTGTGCAGGGCTTT
>JAQXJZ010000026.1 GCA_029009515.1 bacterium | reverse complement strand
GTGCTGCACGCCTTCCTATGCGGCCTACATCGGCGAAACCATGAAGGAAATGGGCCTGACCCCGGATCAGATTCCGCTGAAGGCCGGTATCTTCGGTGCGGAAGCATGGAGCGAGGAAATGCGTCAGGATATCCAGAATACGCTGGGCATCAAGGCGTATGATATCTATGGCCTGACTGAGCTTTCCGGCCCCGGCGTCTCTTTCGAGTGCTCCGAGCAGACAGGCATGCACATCAACGAGGACCATTTCATTGCCGAAATTATCGATCCCGTTACCGGCGAAGTACTACCTGAAGGCGAAAAGGGCGAGCTGGTATTTACATCGATCACCAAGGAAGCCTTCCCGCTGCTCCGTTACCGCACCCGCGATATCTGCACCCTCAGCCGTAAGCCCTGCTCCTGCGGCCGTACGCACATCAAGATGGCCAAGCCCATGGGCCGCTCTGATGACATGCTCATCATCCGCGGCGTCAATGTGTTCCCGTCCCAGATTGAGACTGTGCTGCTCAACGCTGGCTATCCCGCTAACTACCAGATCATTGTTGACCGCGTGAAATCCACCGATACTTTGGACGTGCAGGTTGAAATGACCACCGAAATGTTCACCGACAACATGGGTGAAATCAAGCGCCGCCAGAGCGAGTTGGAAGCCGGCCTGCGCTCCATGCTGGGCATCTCCGCCAAGGTTGTGCTGGTTGCGCCCAAGTCCATCGTCCGCAGTGAAGGCAAGGCCGTGCGCGTCATCGACAAGCGCAAGATTTAAGGAGGATCACCATGAGCCTGAAGCAGATTTCTGTTTTTCTTGAAAATAAGCCCGGCATGATGTTTAGCGTTACCGAACTTCTTGCGCAGAACAACATTGATATGCGCGCGCTGTCTCTGGCTGAGACCAGCGAGTTTGGTATTGTCCGTCTGATTGTGGATGATGTATATGCCACCTCCACCATCCTGAAGGATGCTGGCTTCATCCATAACATCACCAAGGTTTTGGGCGTTGCTATTCCTGACGAGCCCGGCGGCCTGCATCATGTGCTGCAGGCGCTGAAGGATGCCGATATCAACGTTGAGTACATGTATGCATTCCTTGGCGGCAAGGAGTCCGAGCATGCGTATATGATCTTCCGCGTACAGGACAACAAGGCTGCTGTCGCTGCGATGGCCGCCAAGGGCATCCGTTGCGTCGACCAGGATGAGATTGCAAGCCTGTAATCATCGCTAATAGAAACAGCCCCTTGCCAACGCATTGCTGGCAAGGGGCTATTTTATTTGGTTTTTTACCGGAAGAGGTCAGCAGCCTTCTTCATTTTCTCCACGATTTTTACCCCAAAGGGACAGCGCGTTTCGCAGCCGCCGCAGGCAATACAGTCGGATGCATTGGCAGGCAGCACACGATAATGATCACGGAGCGAATCCGGAAGCTGAGGCTGCATGAGAGCCAGATCAAGAAGCTTGTTAACCATGGCAATGTCAATGTCTGCTGGACAGGGTTTGCAATGGCCGCAGTAAGTACACTGGCCGCTGTAGGCATGCAGCGGAGCGCCAGCCAGAACAGTTGCATAGTCTTTTTCATCGGCAGTTGCTGTTGCGTAGGCCACGGCTGCATCCACCTGTGCTGTTGTATCAAAACCAACCATGACAGACGCCACGGCAGGCCTTGTGAGGCAATAGTGAAGACACTGAATGGGCGTGAGGGCAACGCCGAAGGGGGAGCGTTTCTCGTCAAAAAGACGTCCGCCAGCATAGCCCTTCATCACGGTAATGCCAACGTCATGCTGTTCGCAAAGCTGGTATACCTCTGCGCGTTCGGGAGAAATGCCGTTGACGGCGCTGGAATAATCATCGCCGAAGTAGACTTCCACATCATCAATCATGGGCAGCATGTCAAAGGCGGGATTCACGCTGAAGAGGATCATTTCCACAATGCCGCTTTCGACGGCCAGCTTGGCAATCTGCGGATTGTGAGTACTCAGACCAATGTGACGAATAACGCCGTTTGCCTTCAATTCCTGAACATATGCAAGATACTCGCTGTTCAGGATGCCATTCCAGTCATCCTCCTGGTCCACATAATGAATCATGCCAAGGTCAATGTAATCCGTCTGAAAACGCGTGAGCAGATCTTCAAATGCTGCTTTGACCAAGGGCAATTCTCTGCTTCGCACATACTGGCCGTTCTGCCAGGTGGAGCCGATGTGCCCCTGTATATACCACTTTTCGCGCTTGCCTTTGATGGCGTTGCCAATATTGCTGCGCACATTGGGTTCGGACATCCAACAGTCCAGAATGTTAATGCCCTGAGTCCCGCAATAATCAATAACCTGCTTGCACTCTTCGGCGGTATGGCGCTCCAGCCATTCGCCGCCAAGACCGATTTCGCTCACCATCAGGCCGGTTTTTCCGAGCTTTCGATAATTCATACGCTAGTCTCCTTTAGCTTCTCATCATGCCGCAGCATCCAAACTGTGACAACGCCTCAAAACCTTGTGATTGATAAAATGAGATGTTCTTTTCTGCTTGATCAGTAACCAGCTGAATCTGACGCACGTGAGAAAACCGATCCAGAGCAGCCTGCAGAAGTCGGCTTCCGATGCCCTTGCGCTGGTATTCTGGCAGAACCAGCAGATCCTGAATCAAAACAACGGTAATGCCGTCGCCAACCAGACGGATCAGACCAACAAGACGGTCATTCTCATAGGCAGCCAGCGTGAGCAGCGAATGAGAAAAACCTTCACGCAGGGTATCCGGATGGTCTGTGTAAGCTGTCCAGCCAACGCTGGCGTACAGAGGGAGCACGTCTTTTTCAATATAGTTTGTGTATTCCTGAATCATCATTGGGAAGTTTCTGCCGCCTTTCTGAAAGAAGAATATCAGTACGGCCAGGCCATGCGAAGTCTCATATCGTTTTCCTCCTGCAATTCTTTCTATGAGTATAGCATAAACAGAGTGCAAAAGTCGAGGAAAGCAGCTTTCATACATTTGCATATGCAAAAACGCTGCGATATAATATTGTTATTCAACTGGGAGGTAACGCCTGTGAAAGCAATGACATATATTGACCATGGAAAATTTGCACTGCTGGACAAGCCGGTTCCTGCTATTCAGGATCCTCGTGATGCAATTGTCCGGGTGACTTTGGGCTCAATCTGTACAAGTGATCTTCACATCAAACACGGCAGCGTACCGCGTGCGGTTCCGGGCATTACGGTCGGGCACGAGATGGTAGGCGTGGTGGAGGCTGTTGGCGATGCAGTAACGGCTGTGAAGCCCGGTGATCGTGTGACGGTTAACGTGGAGACATTCTGCGGGAAGTGCTTCTTCTGTCAGCATGGATATGTGAACAACTGCACAGACCCGAATGGCGGCTGGGCTTTGGGATGCCGCATTGACGGCGGCCAGGCGGAGTATGTCCGTGTGCCTTATGCAGATCAGGGCTTGAACAGAATTTCTGACGGCGTTACGGATGAGCAGGCGCTTTTTGTTGGCGATGTGCTGGCTACCGGTTTCTGGGCGGCAAGAATTTCGGAGATTACACCGGAGGATACAGTTCTCATCGTTGGCGCAGGTCCCACGGGTATTTGCACGCTTCTGTGCGTTATGCTGAAAGCACCCAAAAGGATCATTATCTGCGAAAAAGATCCTGCTAGGATCGCTTTCGTCCGTGAGCATTATCCGGAAGTGTTGGTATGTGAACCGGAGAACTGCCGCGAATTCACCGTTTCCAATTCGGATCATGGCGGCGCAGATGTTGTGTTTGAGGTTGCCGGTGCGAAGGATACTTTCCGCCTTGCGTGGGATTGTGCCCGACCCAATGCGATTGTTACGGTTGTTGCGCTTTATGATGAAGCGCAGAGCCTGCCGCTGCCTGATATGTACGGCAAGAATCTGATTTTCAAAACAGGTGGGGTAGACGGCTGCGACTGTGAAGAGATTCTTTCGCTCATCGTAGAAGGAAAGATTGATACGACGCCGCTGATCACGCATCGCTTCAAACTGGAGGATATTGAGGAAGCCTACCGGATTTTTGAAAACAAGCTGGATGGGGTTATCAAGATTGCTGTTGAGTGATAAATTGGTTGTGAAAAAGAATGAAGCTTTGCAAGATACAGGGCTATTGATGACTTGTTACTACTATCTGAAATTTGGGGAAGCAGAATACAGAAGCCCGATCAGCTATCGCATTCAGAAGGATGGATAGATGGTAATGCAGCGGAGCTGTTGAGTAAAGAAGGGGTATTTCCAGTACTTTTACCTCTCAATACCGGAACTTTATTATATCCCGGAGGACGGAGCCTGTATAGACGCCGTTGGAATTGACGCTTACGCTCCAATGGTGATATACTAATCCAAAAGATCCTATTTCGTTGTTGGGAGGTCGGAGTGTGACATCTGAAAAATTGCTGCGGGAAGCGGAAGAGATTCGGGACCGTGTCCTGTCTGAGCGGCGGACGCTGCACCAAAGCCCAGGGACGGGCTTCGATATCGGCGAGACCCTTGCGTTCGTG
>JAQXJZ010000025.1 GCA_029009515.1 bacterium | reverse complement strand
AGAATGTCACATCTGACAAACTAATAGTGTACATTGCTTCTAACAGTCAAGGTCGGGTAGTATTTGCTACGCAAATCTCCACCCTTCCCTTGACAGTACACTTGGCTCACACATGTTACCGATGTTTGACACCCCTACAATATGAAAGGGAGGCACATGCGTGCGTGATTTGTCATTTTTCGCAATGCATGGTATGATACGCATGGATTGTAATGGTTTGTATGCAGGAAAGCGCGGGAGATGTTCGTCGATATACAGGACTGAGAATCAGGCACGCAAGGAGGAATCCATGTTGCATTTTGAGATAAAGAGATACAGAAAGGCGTTCGCGTGGCTTCTGGCGGTTGGGATGCTCCTTTCCGTGCTTCCGTGGAGCGCGGCGGAGGGAGAGATCCCCTTGGCGGAGGAAAGAAGCCAGATGGTGCGCGTGCATCTGACAAGGCTGGATATTACCGACCGCATGGATGTGACGCTTGGCTGCGACTATCGTATGACTGCATCAGACGGGAAGCATCTGTACTTCCGCAAAGGAAGTGAGCTGGCCTTTCTGCTCAGGGATGGCAGCATCTATCTGCACTATGCGGACATGAGCGCGGATGTGGGGGCAAACCTGCTTTTGCAGCGCGCGGTAACGCAGGATGCCCAAGCCGATGGCTTTTACCTCACCAACTATCCCACGCTCTACTTGGGCGATCTTCAGCTGGATCTGACGGACGGTGTGATCCGTCCCATCCTTCATATTCACGTGGAGGATTATCTGCTGGGTGTTGTGCCCTATGAAATGGGCGATTCCTTCCCGCTGGAAGCGCTCAAGGCGCAGGCGGTGGCTGCACGCACCTATGCGCTGCGCAAGCAGAATGAACAGAATGCGTTTGATCTGGTGGATACCACCAATGATCAGGTGTTTAAGGGCTATTTGCCCGGAAGCCCCATCTCCGAGCAGGCCGTTGCGGAAACACGCGGCGTGTGCGGCTTTTACAAAGGGAAACTGGCGCAGTGCTATTACTCTGCCAGCAATGGCGGACAGATGGAACTGGTGGAGTCGGTATGGCCGGTGAAGGAGGACTTTGGCTATTATACCTTCGGTGAAGATCCCTATGATGTGGCCAATCCGCTCAGCATTGTGCGCAGCTTTGAACTCAGGAAGGAATACAGCGATGAGGGTCCCTATGTGCTGCGCCGTTATCTGAGTGAAACCATGGGGGAACAGATGGTCAAAGAGGGGTATGACGCCGCACCGGAGAGCATCCGCATAGACGGCGTTGCTTCAGCCGTGCTGGATACGCCCAACCAATCCGGCAGCAGGCTGATGACCATGCTCCGCCTCCGCCTTCGTGTAAGCGCCCGAACCCGCAGCGATGTGGCCATCCGTGTGGTGGACGCCGATCCCGAAGAGGTGAGCCTGTTCATGCAGAATCCGAACGTTACCTTTGCGCCGGTGGTTACGCTTGCTCCCACCGCAACGCCGGAGCCTGTGTATGGCGATTTTGAACCGCTGGCGGAGGAGGTTCATCTGGAGATTCCGGTGTTCCCGACGGCGGAGGATGTGTTCGGGATGGACATCCTGTCCAACTATGAAAACGAGATCTGGACGATTGCTGAAACTGACGACGCCTTTGTGCTGGAAGCCAGAAGATACGGCCACGGCGTTGGTATGAGCCAGCGCGGCGCACAGTGGATGGCCGGCGTGGAAGGCAAAACCTACCGCGATGTGCTGGCGTTCTACTATCCGGGGCTCAAGCTGATGCAGTACCCTGATCTGCCTGTGCAGATGGTGCAGGCCGAGGAAGCTCTGATCAGCACGCCTGGGCCTGCGCCGTCGCCCACGCCCAGACCAACGCTGATGCCGCTTACCATCGAGCCTGCTGACGGCCAGTTTTACGCCGCTGTTACGGAGATTGATGAAGGCAGCTCGCTCAACCTGCGCAGCGAACCCAGCATGAACGGAAAAATCCTCATGCGCCTTTACAAGAACCAGAAGCTGCTGGTGCTGGAAAAATGCCTGGAAGAAGGCTGGCTGAAGGTGTGCACAGATACTGTCGAAGGCTACGTGATGTCCAGCTTTCTGACTAAGGTGCCGTAAAAAACGTTTTCCTTAAGAAAAACATTTCGTTCATAAAAGGTTTACAAACGCCCTGAAACCCTTGTGTTCAGGGCGTTTTATTCCATTTTTATCGCGTATTTCCTATTGCGCTTTTTGCCAAACAATGCTTTAATAGGGTATGCCCGCAAGCAATGACGGGCATTTTTCCCATGGAAGGGGTTTGAAGAGTTTGAATATTCAGTGGTATCCGGGACATATGGCAAAGGCCAAGCGCCTGCTCAGTGCTCAGCTGGGTAAGGTGGATCTGGTGGTGGAACTGTGCGATGCGCGCCTGCCTCTTTCCAGCCGCAACCCTGCGCTGGATGAGCTCATCCGTCACAAGCGCCGTGTGCTCCTGCTTTGCAAGGCTGACCTTGCAGAACCGGCCAAGACCCAGCAGTGGCTTGCCTATTTCAAGCGCATGGGTCTGGAGGCCATGGCTTACGACAAGAGCCCGCAGAAGACCAAGCAGGCCAAGCAGCTGATTGAACTGGCTGCCAAGGACGTGCTGGAGCGCAACCAGCGCCGCGGCATCCAGAAGACGCTTCGCGCCATGGTGGTAGGCGTGCCTAACGTGGGCAAGAGCACCTTCATCAATCGTCTGTATGGCGGCAGCATCGCCAAGACTGGCGACCGTCCCGGCGTGACCAAGAGCAATCAGTGGGTGAAGGTATCGCCCTATCTGGAAGTGCTGGATACGCCCGGTATGCTCTGGCCCAAGCTCAACGATCAGCGCGCCGCGACCCGCCTGGCCTACATCGGCACCATTAAGGACGCCGTGTATGACGTGTACGAGCTGTGCGCCAATCTGCTGGAGGATCTGATGGACGTCATGCCTGCTCAGACCCAGACGCGTTACAAGATCAAGGATCCTTCTGTCAGGGGCTATGCGCTGCTGGACGAAGTGTGCCGCGGACGCGGCTTCCTGCTGCGCGGTGCAGAGCTGGATTACGACCGCTGCTGCTCTGTTGTGCTGGATGAATTCCGTGAGGGCAAGGTGGGCAAGCTCACTCTGGAAGAAGCGCCCAAGCCTGTGAGGGAGGAAAAGCCCGATGGCAGCGAAACCGTCTGAAAAGCGCCTTAAGCATTTCCGTGAAATGGTGGCCTATGATCAGGCGCACCTTGGCTTTGGAACGTCGCTGGCCGGTATGGACGAGGTGGGCCGCGGTCCGCTTTTTGGCAATGTGGTGACGGCTTGCGTCATCATGCCTGCAGATCCTTTGTATGAGTGGATTGACGACAGCAAGAAGCTCAGCGCCAAAAGGCGTGAGGAGCTGTACGAAAACATTATGAAAACGGCCGTCTATGTGGGCATTGGCGAGGCTACGCCAGAGGAGATCGACCGCATGAACATCCTCAATGCCACGCGGCTGGCCATGGAACGTGCCGCCGAAAAGGCGCCTGCCACGCTGTGTATCGTGGATGCGGTCAACCAGCTGTATCTGCCGTTTCCCATCATGCCCATCGTCAAGGGCGACGCCACCAGCTACAATGTGGCGGCTGCCAGCATCGTGGCCAAGGTGACCCGCGACCGTCAGATGGCGGAATATGCCAAAATCTATCCCCAGTATGGGCTGGATCATAACATGGGCTACGGCACGGCCGAACACATTGCCGCCCTCCGGCAGTACGGCCCCACGCCGCAGCACCGCATGTCGTTTATCGGAAAGTTTATCGAAAAGGAAGTGGCGGAATGAAGCGTGCCGCTGCCGCTGTTTGCCTTGCGCTGATGCTGCTGTGTCTGGCGTTTCCCGGCTTTGCTCAGGCAAATAACATGCTTCCCAACCCCGGTTTTGAAAAAGCGGTGGGGGACAGCCAGCCTGCAGACTGGTATCCCACAGCCTACCGCAATCAGGCCGGTTATTCGCGCATGGCGCTCACCAGCGAGAAAGCCTATTCCGGCCAGTACAGCGTGGTGGTGGAAAACGCCAGCAGCAATGATGCGCGCTACACCTGTACCGTGAAGGTCAGGCCGGAGCGCATGTACCGCCTGAGCGGCTACGTGCTGGTGGACAGCATGGAGGATCTGGGCAACGGCGCGAACTTTGCCGTTGAAGGTATCTACGCCATTTCCGAAGGCTTGTTTGATACCGACGGCCAGTGGCAGTATCTGGAATGGTACGGCGAAACCGGCCCTGACCAGACGGAAGTGACCATTGGCGTGCGCGTGGGCGGATATAGCGCCGAAAGCGTCGGCAAGGCCTATTTTGACGACCTGTGCATGGAAGAGGTGGATGAGCTGCCCAAGGGCGTTATCGCCTCGCTCTGGTATGACGCCTACGCTGGCTATCAGCCTGCTTCTTCTGATGATGAAACGGATGCTGAGAAAAAGACCGTTCTGTATGTGCTGCTTGCAGCCGGTTTTGCGCTTGTGTGCTTTCTGATGCAGCCTGTGCTCAACCGTGGAAACGGCAAGGCTGCGCTGGCGGCCTTTATCGGCGTGATGGTGGCTGCGATTGCAGCCCGTCTTGTGCTGAGCGCAAAGATTCCCGGCTACAACGTGGATATTGGCTGCTTCACCGCGTGGAGCTCCCGCATGTACAGTCTCGGCCCGGCTGACTTTTATGCCCCGGATTATTTCTGCGACTATCCTCCCGGAGCCATGCTGCTCCTGTGGCCGGTTGGCTGGCTGCTGAGTTTTGCCGAAACTTCTGAGGCGATGCTGCTGGCCGTCAAGAGCCTGCCCATCCTGTGCGATCTTCTCGGCGGACTGGTGCTGTATCTGTACGCGAAGAAGCATCTTTCCAATGCCGTTTCTGTCGCGCTGGCTGCGCTGTATCTGTTCAATCCTGCCGCGTTGGTCAACGGTGCTGCATGGGGTCAGGTGGACAGTGTGCTTGCACTGTTGATGCTGATAACAGCCATTTCCTCCATGGAAAGCCGCTGGAAACTGGCTGTTCCGCTGTTTGTGGTATCGTCGCTGGTAAAGCCGCAGGCGCTGCTGTTTGCACCCATAGGCGGTATGTGGTTCATCTTTGAATTGCTGAGCGAAAAGCGGTCTGCCAGCCGTAAAGCGATCCTCATGGATGCGTTGATTGGCCTTGGCATTGCGCTTGGCTGTGCGCTGGTGATTGTGCTGCCGTTCTCCATCCATCAGGAGTGGAACTGGCTGTTCAAGCTGTACGGCGAAACGCTCGGTTCCTATGCCTATGCTACGCTCAATACCGCCAATCTGTACTATCTGATCGGCGCAAACTGGAAGGGCCTTTCAGAGCTTGTACCCGGCTGGCTGATGCTGGTGGGCGCAGCTGTGTTTGCGTTGGTCTCTGGTGCGCTGATGCTTTCCAGAACACAGCCTGTACTGTGCAGAAATCAGAAGAAAGCCAAACTGCTGGGCGTCCTGTTTGCCGTTATGGCTGTTTTGCAGTTGGGACTGTTCCTGTTTGACGCCAACTACGCTGCGTTTGGCTATGCCATGATGGTATTTGCCTACCTGTTTGCCATCATCTGTATCGCGTTTGATCGCCGCCAGGGCGCGCTGCCTGCCTTTATGGCCATTGCGCTGATTGGCGTATATATGCTGGGTGTAAAGGTGCATGAGCGCTATCTTTTCCCGGCTCTGCTTTTGCTGCTTGCCGCCTATGTTCATACGAAGGATCGCAGACTGCTGGCGCTGTGCATCGGTTTCTCCGCAACCACGTTTGTCAACACGGCTATTGTGCTGGAAAATGCCATTCTCTTTGGCGCAGAGCAGGGGCATCTGAATGCGGATACGCTGGCGCTCAATAATACGCTGTGTGTGATCAACCTGCTGCTCCTTGGCTACGCGGTATGGATTGGCATGAGCGGCCTGCGCGAAAGCGTGTGCGAAGAAAGAGAAGAAGCAGCAGGGGAAAGCTGCACCTTCAGTTATGAACAGATGCTGCTGAATCCTCAGGATCACCGACTGCATCTGAAACGCTGGGATGTGCTGTGCATGGCCATCGTAACGGTGGCGTATTCTGTGCTGGCGTTCACCAACCTGGGCAGTACCGTCGCTCCGCAAACGGCGTGGGTATCTACCGCCTCTGACGAAACAGTGGTGCTGGAACTGGAAGAAAGCCAGACCTTCAGCGTACAGTACTATGCTGGCGTTAGTTACAACAATTTCTCCATTGCCGTCAGCGAGGACGGCGTGAACTGGTCGGTGGATTATCCGTGCGAAATGCGCGAAGGCCTGTGCTACCGCTGGCTGTATGCGGTTGAATCCAGCACGTCCAACGGAAACGTCAGCTTTGACACGCAGGCGCCTTCCAACGTGCTTTGGCTTACGGGCAAATATCTGCGCGTGAACGCAGAGGAAGCCGGACTGAACCTGTGGGAGGTTGTGGCGCGTGCCGAGGATGGCACCAATCTGCCTCTGCGTGTATTCAGCCATGAGAATGCAAGGCAGGACATGCTGAATGAAAGCAAGCCCGCCGCTCATCTGGTGGATGAAATGGATACCTGTGTGGGCGAACCCGGCTGGTACAACGGTACGTATTTCGATGAGATCTACCATGCCCGCACCGCTTACGAGCATCTGCATGGTCAGACGCCTTACGAAACCACTCATCCGCCGCTGGGCAAGCTGATGATGAGCGTGGGCATTGCCATCTTTGGCATGACGCCCTTCGGCTGGCGCTTTGCCGGCGCGTTCATCGGCGTGCTGATGCTGCCGGCTTTGTATCTGCTTGCGCTGCAGCTGACGCACAAGCGCAGCATTGCTGCGGTTTCCATGACGGCCTTTGCGCTGGATCTGATGCACTATGCGCAGACGCGCATCGCCACCATTGATTCCTTCCCGGTGTTCTTTATTCTGCTCAGCTACCTGTTCATGGTGCGCTATATGCAGATGGACGCCTTTGCGGTGACGGATGAAAATCAGCCGAAATTGTGGGACCGCGCCTTCCTCAGAACGCTGATTCCGCTGTTCCTGAGCGGCGTGTGTATGGGTTTGTCCATTGCAAGCAAATGGATTGGCTGCTATTCGGCGGTTGGACTGGCGGTGCTGTTCTTCCTGACCACCTATCGTCACTACCGCGCGAGCAATGTGGCATGGGAGATGGAGGATAGCCCGCGCGTCAATGCGGCGCAGGATTTCACGCTTAAGCGCATCCTGATCACCTGCCTGTTCTGCGTCGGCTTCTTCGTGCTGGTGCCGTGCTTCATTTACTATCTCAGCTACATTCCGTATCTGTCGCCCAACGGCCCGGTTACGCTCCGACGCCTGATTGCGGCACAGGAAGGAATGCTGAGCTATCACAGCACGCCGGGACTGGGCATGGATCATCCCTTCCAGTCTCCGTGGTATGAGTGGCCGTTCATTCGCAAGCCCATGTGGTTTGCACAGGACTACTTTGAGCCTGCCGGATACGCTTCCACCATCATGTGCCTCGGCAATCCGTGGGTGTTCTACATCGGCGCGGTTGCAATGCTGGCGGTGCTGGCGTGCTGCGTGGGCAAATACATCCGCATTCAGCGCGGACGTATTGCGCTGTGTGCGGGCGACGGCAATCTGGTGCTGGTTATCATCTGTGTGGCATTCCTTGCGCAGTATCTGCCCTGGGTGCTGGTGCCGCGCAGCATGTACATCTATCACTACTTTGCCAGCGTTCCCTTCATCATTCTGTCTACCGCGTGGCTGATGGAGAAGCTGACGCAGAAAAAGCCTGAACTGGGCTACGCACTGATGATCGCCTATCTGATCGGCGCGCTGGTGTTCTTCGTAGCGTTTTTCCCGTATGCTTCCGGCTGGCTGACCAGCACGAAGTGGCTGGATGCGCTGAAAGGTTTTTCCAGACTGTACTACTGATGCAACAGAAAGCGGGTGAGCCTCTGTGCTGGCCAAGACCTATGCCTGCGGCTTGAATGGCGTGAATGGATTTCTGGTGGAGGTGGAAGCCTTCATCTCCGGTGGAATGGTCAACTTTGAAGTGGTCGGCCTGCCCAGCGCAGCCGTGAAGGAAAGCCGCGACCGCGTGCGCGCTGCCATCGCCGTGAGCGGATACGAGTTTCCCTTCGGACGCGTTACGGTCAATCTCGCACCGGCTGATATCCGCAAGGAAGGCACAGCTTTTGATCTGGCCATTGCCGTATCGCTTCTTGCAGCCAAGTATCCGGAGCGTTTTATCAGCCTGTCGGATACCATGCTGCTGGGTGAACTGAGCCTGCAGGGCAAGCTGATGCCCATCCGCGGCGCGCTTGGCATGGCCATCACCGCGCGTGAAAACGGCGTGAAGAACCTGATTCTGCCCGCTCAGAATGCACGGGAATGCGAGTGCGTGGATGGTATCTGCATCTTTCCGGCACAGACGCTGACCGAAGTGTACAATCACCTGACGGGTAAGGAGAAGCTCAGCGAACATCCGCATCGCGCTTATGAGCAGATTCTCAGCGAACACACGGTTGCCCATGACCTGAAGTATGTCAAAGGGCAGGCCATTGCGCGCAAGGCGCTGGAGGTAACAGCGGCTGGCGGACACAACCTGCTGATGGTCGGCATTCCCGGCAGCGGCAAAACCATGCTGGCGCGCTGTCTGCCCGGCATCCTGCCGCCGCTTACCTATGAAGAAGCGCTGGAAACCACGCTGATTCATTCCACCGCAGGCGAGCTCGCCTTTGAACAGGGGCTGATGACGGAACGTCCGTTCCGTTCCCCGCATCACAATGTGTCCACGCCTGCCATGATCGGCGGCGGCAACCGCGCGCGTCCGGGCGAAGTATCGCTGGCCAACAATGGCGTGCTGTTTCTGGATGAGCTGCCGGAGTTCCAACGCATGACGCTGGAAGCGCTGCGCCAGCCGCTGGAGGACGGCTTTGTGACCGTCACCCGCATGAACGGCCAGAATTGCTACCAGAGCAACTGCATGCTTGTGGCGGGCATGAATCCCTGCCCCTGCGGCAATCTGGGCAGCACCAAGAAGAAATGCACCTGTTCGCCTAATGAGATCAAGCGCTATCTGGGCCGCATCAGCGGGCCATTGCTGGATCGCATTGATATTCAGGTGGAGATGGACGCGGTGTCCATCGAAGAAATTGAAACCTCTGCAGAGCAGGAGGACAGCCTCACCGTGCGTGCGCGCGTGCTGGAAGCCAGACGCATCCAGCAGGAACGCTACCGTGATCTGCCGTATTACTGCAATGCACAGCTGGATCAGAAGGGATTGGAGCGTTTCTGCCAGATGACGGCGGAAGCAAAGCAGCTTTTGCATCAGGCGGCTGACCGTTTCCACATTTCCATGCGTGCTTATTCGCGCATCCGCAAGGTGGCCCGCACCATTGCCGATCTGGCCGGACACGAGATGATTGAACTGGCCGATGTATCGCAGGCCATTCAGTTCCGCAATGTGGATGGCCGCTACTGGAGGTAAGCATGGTACTGACTGCTGAACAGAAATGCTATCTCTGGCTGTCGGCGGCTGAAGTGACGCCGGGTCACGTGATGCATCTGATGGAGGACTACGGCTCGGTTCAGGAAATCTGGGAAGCCTTTGGCGGTAAGAACGGGCCGAAGTTTCAGCACGGAACGCTTAAGGTGCTGGAAAAGCTTCATTCGCACACCGCGATGGATGATCTTGTGGGCAAGCTGGAGCGCAAGAACGTCAATCTTTTGTTTTGTGATGATCCTGCCTATCCGGAGATGCTCAAAAACATTCAGGATCCGCCATACCTGCTGTATTATGCGGGAAGGCTGGCGTGTCTGGAAAAGCCGATGGTTGCGATTGTGGGCACGAGACGTGCCAGCAGCTATGGCATGGAAATGGCTGCCATGCTTTCGCGCGGTCTGTGTGAAGCGGATGTATGCGTGGTGAGCGGACTGGCGCGCGGCATTGACGAAGCAGCTCATGTGGGTGCGCTCAATGCAGGCGGACGCACCGTGGGCATACTGGGAAGCGGCATCAACGTGCCGTATCCGCCGGAGCATACGCAGCTTCTGCGAAAAATCGCAGGAGGAATTGGGCTCATCATTAGCGAATATCCGTTGGACGCAGGTCCGCTTGCATTCCACTTTCCGCACCGCAACCGAATCATCGCCGGTTTGTGTCAGGGCGTGGTGCTGGTGGAAGGCCCCATCAAGAGCGGCGGCATGCACACTGTCAATGCTGCACTTATGCAGGGCAGGCAGGTGTTTGCTGTTCCGGGCCGTGTGGGCAGCTTTGGCAGCGAAGGGCCGCATGCGCTTTTGCGCGACGGCGCGCGGATTGTCACCAGTGCGCAGGAACTGCTGGAAGATCTGGATTTGGCAGATGTTGCGCTGGAAAAGAAAAAGGAAAAACAGCAAAGAATCCGTTTGAGTCATGAACAGAGCAGGATCATTTCCATGCTGCATGTGGAACCCGTTGGCATGCAGGAATTGTCCGAAAGATTGCAGATGGATCCCGCTCAGCTGATGACGGAGCTGGGTACGCTGGAAATCATGGGCGTTATCCGCCGGGAAGCCGGCAATCGTTTTTATCTGCCGCTTGCGGCGAGGAAATAGAGGAGGAATTGAGAATGGCTGCAACACAAGCAAAAAAGCTGGTGATTGTGGAGTCGCCCGCCAAGGCGAAAACCATTGAAAAATTTCTGGGCAAAGGCTACAAGGTAGAGGCTTCTCAGGGCCACGTGCGCGATCTGCCCAAGTCTCAGCTTGGCGTTGATGCGGACAACGACTTCGAGATGAAGTATATCACCATCCGCGGACGAGGCGATATTCTGGCCCGCATCAAGAAGGAAGCCAAGGCGGCTTCCCGCGTCTATCTCGCAACTGACCCTGACCGCGAAGGTGAGGCCATTTCGTGGCATCTGGCCAATACGCTCGGCATCGATACGGAGAAACCCTGCCGAATCGAGTTCCACGAGATTACCAAGAAGGCTGTCAAGGAAGCGCTGGAGCATCCTCGTCCCATCGATATGGACCGCGTGGACGCACAGCAGGCGCGCCGTGCGCTGGACCGTCTGGTGGGCTACAAGATCAGTCCTCTTCTGTGGGCCAAGGTGAAAAAGGGCCTGTCTGCCGGCCGCGTGCAGAGCGTTGCCACCCGTATGGTGGTGGAGCGCGAGCAGGAGATCGATGCGTTTATTCCCGAGGAATTCTGGGATATCACCGCGTCTTTCACTGCGCCCAATTCCAAGGGCAAAAAGATGACCTGTCAGGCCAAGCTGGCATCGATTGATGACCAGCGCGTTACCATCCGCAATGCCGAGGAAGCCGAAGCCGCCAAACAGCGCATCCTCAAGTCTGGCTTCGCCATCCAGACGCTCAAGACGGGCGAGAAGCTCAAGCGTCCCCAGCCGCCCTTCACCACCTCCAGCCTGCAGCAGGAAGCCAGCCGCAAGCTGAACTTTTCCACTGCCAAGACCATGCAGGTAGTGCAGCAGCTCTACGAAGGCATCGATCTGGGCAAGGCTGGTACGGTCGGCCTGGTTACCTACATCCGTACCGACAGTGTACGTGTAGCTGATGAAGCCGTGCAGTCTGCCCGCGGCTTTATTGCAGAGCAGTATGGCAGCGACTATTGTCCCGCGGAGCCCAACCAGTACAAGGGCCGAAAGAATGCACAGGACGCGCATGAAGCCATCCGTCCCACCTACATGGAGCATACGCCTGACAGCGTAAAGGCGCACCTGACCCGTGAGCAGCATAACCTGTACCGCCTCATCTATAACCGCTTCCTGGCCAGCCAGATGAAGCCCGCTGTGTTCCAGACCCTGTCTGCGGATATCACCGGCGGCGGCTGCACGCTGCGCTACTATGGCGAGCACATGACCTTTGCCGGTTATCGCGCCGTGTACGTGGAAAGCACGGATGACGAGCAGGAGCTTCCCGAGAGCGTGCTGCCTGTGCTTGGCAACAAGGACAAGGTGAGTTTCACCAATGTGGAAGCTGAACAGCACTTTACCCAGCCTCCGGCCCGATACACCGAAGCCAGCCTGGTCAAGGCGCTGGAAGAGAAGGGCATCGGCCGTCCCAGCACCTATGCGCCTACCATTACCACCATCATCTCCCGCGGTTACGTCACCCGCGAAAAGAAGCGCCTGTATCCCACGGAACTTGGCTGTATGATTACCAGCATGATGATGGAATACTTCGGCCCCATTGTGGATACTGAGTTCACCGCCTCTCTGGAGGATAAGCTGGATATGGTGGAGGAGGGCGAGACCTACTGGCGCGAGATTCTGCGTGAGTTCTATCCCGATTTCAAGGAAATGCTGGGCGTTGCGGAAGAGCAGATTGAAAAGGTGGAAGTGAAGGACGAAGTCAGCGACGTACCCTGCGACAAGTGCGGCGCGCTGATGGTGTACAAGATGGGCCGCTTTGGCAAGTTCCTGGCCTGTCCCAACTTCCCTGAGTGCCGCAATGCCAAGCCCATCCTGCATTACATCGATGCGCCCTGTCCCAAGTGCGGCGCACGCCTGATGGAAAAGACCAGCAAGAAGAACCGCAAGTTCTATGGCTGCGAAAAATATCCTGACTGCGATTTTGTCAGCTGGGAGATGCCCATCACCGACCGCTGCCCCAAGTGCGGCAGCTACATGGTGCAGAAGTATGGCAAGCGCGGTGAGATCATCCACCTGTGCGCCAATGAAACCTGCCGCTACAAGACTGCGGTGGAAGCCAAAGAAGACGAGGAAGCCTGATTTCCGGGCTCCAGAGAGGATGAACCGATTGTGAGCATTACGGTCATCGGCGGTGGTCTGGCCGGCTGCGAAGCTGCATGGCAGATTGCCAAAAGAGGAATTCCTGTAGATTTGTATGAAATGAAGCCTGCGCAGAAGACGCCGGCGCAGTCGCTGGATACGCTGGCGGAACTGGTGTGCAGCAACAGCCTGCGCAGCGACCGCCTGACCAATGCGGTGGGCCTTCTGAAGGCTGAGATGCGCAAGCTGGATTCCATCATCATGCGCGCTGCGGATGAAACCGCCGTTCCGGCCGGCGGCGCGCTTGCTGTGGACCGCAATGGTTTTTCTGAAACCATTGACAAGGCTATCCGCCAGCATCCGCTCATCACTGTGCATGGGGAAGAGGTGACCAAAATCCCGGAAGAGGGAACGGTCATCATCGCAACCGGCCCGCTGACCAGCGACGCTCTTTCTGAGGAAATTGCGAAAATGCAGGGCCTGTCCACGCTGCATTTCTACGATGCAGCTGCGCCCATCGTGACGGCGGACAGCCTGGATATGGACAAGGTATTCTGCATGTCCCGCTACGAGCGCGGCTCTGACTATCTCAACTGTCCCATGGACAAGGAAACCTACATGAACTTTGTCCATGAACTGCAAACGGCGGAAACCGTGCCGGTGCGCGGGTTTGAGGAAAAGTCTGTTTTTGAGGGATGCATGCCCATCGAGAGCATGGCCAAGCGCGGCGATATGGTCATCGCCTTTGGCCCGCTCAAGCCGGTCGGACTCAAGGATCCCCGCACGGGAAAGGAGCCCTTTGCCGTCGTGCAGCTTCGCCGTGATAACTACGCCGGCACGCTGTACAACATCGTGGGTTTCCAGACCAGGCTGACTTATCCAGAGCAGCGCCGCGTGTTCGGCATGATTCCCGGCCTGGAAAATGCGGAGTATGCGCGCCTTGGCGTCATGCACCGCAATACCTTCCTCAACAGTCCCGGTTTCCTCGATGACACCTTCCGCGTCATCGAACAGCCCCGGCTGTACTTCGCCGGTCAGATCACCGGCGTTGAAGGCTATGTGGAAAGCGCCGCCAGTGGGCTGCTGGTGGGTCTCTCCGCTGCCTACCGCGAGCTTGGCAAGGAGCCGCCTTACTTCAGCGGCCAGACGGCCATTGGCGCGATGGGACGCTATGTGTCCACGCCCAACAAGCGCTTTCAGCCAATGAACTGCGCCTTTGGTCTCATCGATCCGCTGGAAGTAAAGCCTGGCGAAAAGCGCATCCGCAACAAACAGCAGCGCTATGAAAAAATTTCTGAACGTGCTTTGGCGGAAATGGACGCCATTATCGGACAAATGGAACAGGAACCCATTGCGTAATCCTGTTCATGTGATACACTACCCACACAGGAGGAATTCGGCATGAAACGTTTTCTTGCACTGCTTACCCTCTGCGCCATCCTGATGGGCTGCCTGCCCTGTGCCGCGCTGGCGGGTCATATGGAAAAGGGCGTGCCTGTCTGGACGGAGGAAACCGTGCGTCAGTACGCGCTGGATTTTGTTGAAGGCAAATCTATGGATCGCCTCTGGGGCTATTACGATCTGCAGATTCGTCGCTACATGCCCGAGGAGGCCTATGCCACGCAGCTTCTGGAGCTGGAGTTTCTCACGGGCGATTTCCTGGGCCTTGGCAGCTATCGCTGCTTTGAGGAAAGCGAGCTGAAGGTGCATGTGCTGCATTTCTGCATGGAAAAGCAGGATCTGGACATGTATTTCAGCCACAAGAACGAAGAGGACGACTGGGAGATCATGGCCGTCGAATTCGTTCCTGCCGAGGACGAAGAGCCTCTGCCGGAATACACCATGCCTGAAGAAACCTGCACCGAAATCAGCATGACCATTGGCCAGGAGCCTTATGTGCTGGATGCGGTTCTGTCCATGCCCACGTCGGCGAGCGCAGAAAAGCCCGCTGCTGTGTGCGTGATGGTGCATGACTACGGCGCTCTGGACCGGGATCATACCATTGGCGGCACGAAGATGTTTGAGGACTTTGCCCGCGAAATGGCCCGCTATGGCATCGCCACGCTGCGCTACGACAAGCGCACCTATGCCTATCCCGATGCTCAGATTGAGACGGTAAAGGACGAGGTTGTGGATGACGCCGTGTACGCCATCGAGGCGCTGCATGACGTGGAGAATATCGACACGGACTGCATTATCGTTGCGGGCGTGGGTTTTGGCGGCATGCTGGCTCCGCGCATCGCGGATGAATCACAGGGCAAGGCGGATGGCCTGATCATGATCGGCGCCACGCCCAACCGCATCATCGACGAATTGTACCAGCGCAACAAGGAAGACGTAGCTGCATTGCCGGATGCCGAAGAAAAGGTCATCAAGAACGCTGTGCGCAACATCGGCAAGATGAAGGAAGACGCCGCCCGCGAGATTGACGCCTTTGGCCATAACGGCTATTACTACTGGGAATCCGAGCAGTATCCCAGCGCGGTCAAGCTGCTTCGCAGCCTGAAGCTGCCCCTGTACATGGCTCATGGCAACTTTGATACTGAAGTGGGCGTGGACGATGGCTTTGCCGACTTCAAGAAAGAAGTGGGTCCCAACGCTGTCTTTGCCACCTACAAGGCCTATCGCGGTCTCAACCATATGCTGATGAACGACCTGTCCGTCGATCTCAACGGCAAGTCCACTTATGAGGCCGAATCTCATCTGGATGCGCAGGCTGCCCGTGAAATGGCGCTGTGGATCCTCAACATTCAATCCAAAGATAACTGAGAGGTGAACAACATGGCGATGATGGGTACGACCATCTGTGCTGTCAAGCGCGGCAATCAGGTAGCCATTGCCGGCGACGGTCAGGTTACGATGGGCGAAAGCACCATTTTCAAGGCCAGTGCGCGCAAGGTGCGCAAGCTCTATAACGGTCAGGTACTGGCTGGTTTTGCCGGTTCCGTGGCGGATGCTTTTTCGCTGTGCGAGCGTTTTGAAGAAAAACTGACCCAGTGTGGCGGCAATCTGGAACGCGCGGCGGTCAGCCTTGCCCAGGAATGGCGCGGCGATCAGATTGCGCGCAAGCTGGAAAGCATGCTGATTGTGGCGGATAAGAACAGCCTGCTGGTGCTCAGCGGCACGGGCGAAGTGATTGATCCCGATGAAGGCGTGTGCGCCATCGGCTCCGGCGGCAACTATGCGCTGGCGGCTGCCCGTGCGCTCATCCAGAACACGGATCTCAGCGCCGAGGATATTGCTGTCAAAGCGCTGGAAGTGGCTGCGTCCATCTGCGTATTTACCAATGACCACATCTCTGTGGAAACGCTGTAAGGAGGCCAATGATGAAAGAATTGACTCCGAGAGAGATTGTGCGGGAACTTGACCGCTATATCATCGGTCAGGATGAAGCCAAGCGTGCCGTGGCCATCGCACTGCGCAATCGCTATCGCCGTGCGCAGCTGAACGAGGACATGCGCAATGAAATCAGCCCCAAGAACATCCTGATGATCGGACCTACTGGCGTTGGTAAGACGGAGATTGCGCGTCGCCTGGCCAAGCTGGTCAAAGCGCCGTTTATCAAGGTGGAAGCCACCAAGTTTACCGAGGTTGGCTATGTGGGACGCGACGTGGAAAGCATTATCCGCGATCTGACGGAAAACGCTATCCGCATGGTGCGCGCTGAGTATTCCGAGCGCGTCAAGACCCGCGCTTCCGTGCTGGCGGAAGACCGCCTGGTTTCGCTGCTTGTCAATCCGCCCAAGAAGGGTCCTTCCAATCCGTTTGAGTTTTTGATGAACCCCAACAAGAAGGAGCCCGAACTGCCCCGTGGGGAGCAGGAAAAGCTGGCTGTGCGCCGCGAAGATGTGCTTCAGCAGCTGCGCAGCGGCAATCTGGAGGAGCGCGAGATTGAGGTGGAAGTGGAGGACAACATGCCCGAATTGGAAGTGGGCGGCAACTCCATTAACATCGGCGATATGATGGGCGGCATGATGCCTAAGAGAACCAAGATCCGTCGCGTGAAGGTGAAGGAAGCGCGCAGGATCCTGCTGGAAGAGGAATCTGCCAAGCTGATCGACGAGGATCAGGTGAAGGAAGAAGCCATCCGACGCGCAGAGCAGCAGGGCATTGTGTTCATTGATGAGATTGACAAGGTGGCCGGTCGTTCCGCTGGCGGCCATGGCCCGGACGTTAGCCGTGAAGGCGTGCAACGCGATATCCTGCCCATCGTGGAAGGCAGCACCGTGAGCACCAAATACGGCCCTGTCCGTACGGATTTCATGCTGTTCATCGCTGCTGGTGCGTTCCATGTGGCCAAGGTGACGGATCTGATTCCCGAGCTGCAGGGCCGCTTCCCGGTTCACGTTACGCTCAAGAGCCTTACGCAGGACGATTTCAAGGCCATTCTTACGCAGCCCGAAAACGCCCTGACCCGTCAGTATGAAGCGCTGCTGGCTGTGGATAAGGTATTCCTGTCCTTCGAGGACAGCGCCATCGACGCCATTGCCAACGCTGCCTATGTGCTCAACGAAACCAAGGAAGACATTGGTGCGCGCCGCCTGTTTGCTGTGTTTGAAAAGCTGCTGGAGGACATCAGCTTCAACGCCGGCGGCGATGAGATGCCCAATGTCTACCTCAACATCAACGGCGATTATGTCATCGATCATCTGGGCAAGGATGAAGTGACCATGGATATGCGCCGCTACATTCTGTAAACCGCAAGAGGAACGACTGGTTCGTTCCTCTTTTCCTTTGCAAAAAGGACAGGCTATGCTATAATCTTGGTATCCCATAAGGAGGAATGCCATATGCGTATTCGTATTACCAATATCGTGATGACTCCGGGCGTGAAGGATGAAGCCCATATTCCTTTTATTGACGATGCCGAGATCCTCATCGAGGACAAACTGATTGTTTATGCCGGCAAGCGCAGCGAAGCACCTGCTTTTGAAGCTGATGAAACCGTCGATGGTCAGGGCGCGCTGGCCATGCCCGGCCTTTGCAATATGCACACCCATACGCCCATGACGCTTCTTCGCAGCATCGGCAGCGACCTGCCGCTGGATCGCTGGCTGCACGAGGCCATTTTCCCGGTGGAAGCACACCTGACGGACGATGCTGTGCGCGCCGGCTCCGACCTGGGCATCATGGAGATGCTTCGCTTTGGCACCACTTCTTTCAATGATATGTACATGCATATGGACATGGAAGCCGAGGCCGTCCGCGACAGCGGCATGCGCGCTCTGCTGGGCCACGGCGTGGTGGACTTTGACGAAAGCTGCTCCGATCTGCTTCCGGGCATCGCGCTGATTGAAAAATGGAATCACGCTGCGGATGACCGCATTCGCATCAGCCTTGCTCCGCACAGCGAAGGCGCGACCACCCAGAAGGTGATGGAGAAGGTGCGTGAGGCTGCTGAGACCTACCGCGTGCCCATCCATGTTCATGTGAGCGAAACCAAGCTGGATTTCGACGGCAGCCTGGAGCGCCGCGGTCTCACGCCGCCTCAGTATCTGAACAAGCTGGGCTTTATGGATTATCCCGTGCTGGCCGCGCACTGCGTGTGGTTTACCGATGAGGATATCGAGCTGTTTGCCCGCACTGGCGCTGTGGTGCTGCACAATCCTATCAGCAATCTCAAGCTGGCCAGCGGCGTGGCGCCCATTGCCAAGATGCTCAAGGCTGGCGTGAAGGTGACCATCGGCACCGACGGCGTTGCCAGCAACAACAACCTGAACCTGTGGGAAGAAATCAAGCTGATGCCCATGCTGCAGAAGGGTACCACGCTGGATCCCACCGTTGTCTCTCCCGCGCAGACCATCGCTGCTGCCACCTACAACGGCGCACAGGCCATGGGTTACGAAAACCTCGGCCTGCTCAAGGAAGGCTATCTGGCTGACCTGATTCTGGTCAAAATGGATGAAGCGCATATGTACCCCTGCCATGATCTGGAGAGCAATCTGGTCTATTCTGCGCAGGGCAGCGATGTACGCCTGACCATGGTTGGCGGCAAGGTGCTCTATCGCGATGGCGAGTATACCACGCTGGATCCCAAGCTGGTCATTGCCCGTGCCCGCAAGGAAGCTGAACTATTGATGGCACGTGCGGATGCTGCAAAGAAGGCATAAGAGCATGAAAATCCTCGTGATTTGCCAGCACTACTGGCCGGAAAATTTTCGCGTAACTGAAATCTGCGAGGCGCTTGTAGAGCGCGGTCATGAGGTGACCGCGCTCGTTGGTTTGCCCAATTATCCCACCGGAATCATTCCGGAGGAGTATAAGCATGGACAAAACCGCGTGCAGGAACGTAACGGCGTACATATCCGCCGCTGCTTTGAAATCGGCCGTCGTCCCGGCAAGGTGGGGCTGGCCATCAATTACGTCAGCTACATGACCTCTGCCTCCATCAAGGCGTTGCTTGCAAAGCGTGATTATGACGTGATTTACGCTTTTTCCACTTCGCCTGTTCTGATGAGCCTGCCGGCTGCGCTGTTGCGCTGCTTCACCCGCAAAAAGTACATGATCTACGTGCTGGATATCTGGCCTGCCTGCCTGGCTGCGATGAACGTGTTTGAGGGTTCCTTCCTGTACGCCTTCATGAAGCGCGTGAGCAAATGGGTATACAAGAAGGCGGATACGCTGATCTATTCGTCCAAACGCTTTCAGGGCTATCTGCAGGAGGTGCATGGCATCAGCGTACCTGACGAATGCTACATGCCCCAGTTTGCGGATGACATCTTCGAAATGGATCTTCCCCAAAAGGAGCCCACCGAAGAAAAACAGCTGGTGTTTGCCGGCAATATCGGCAAGGTTCAGGCGGTGGAAGTGCTTATTCAGGCGGCGGAGCTGCTGCGGGATGAACCCGTCCACTGGCACATTGTGGGCGATGGATCCAATTACGAAAGCTGCATGCAGCTGGCGCAGTCGCTGCATCTGGAAGACAAAGTCACCTTCTACGGCCGCAAACCGCTTGAAGAGATGCCGAAGTACTACGCCATGGCTGACGCCATGCTGGTGAGCATGCGCAATGACCTGAGTGTCAATGACACCCTGCCGGGCAAAGTGCAGAGCTATATGGCGGTTGGCAAGCCTGTGCTGGGTTCCATCGCAGGCGAGACGGCCTATGTGCTGGACAGGGCGCAGTGCGGTCTGTGCGCGCCGCCGGATGATCCGGAAGCGTTTGCACAGGTTGTGCGCGAGTTCATCCGCCGTGATG
This sequence comes from bacterium, assembly GCA_029009515.1. Taxonomy (GTDB): domain Bacteria; phylum Bacillota; class Clostridia; order Christensenellales; family Aristaeellaceae; genus Limiplasma. Next base: position 10,549 of record JAQXJZ010000025.1, on the reverse strand, counting down.
ACGCCGCACAGATGGGCAAGAACGGCAAGGAATATTATCAAAAGCATTTTACCAAGAAGATTCATATGGACAAGCTGGAAAAGATGCTTTTGCAGCTTGCAGGAAAAGAGTGAGAGCATGCGCGTTTTTCAGCTGAATACCTTCTGCGGCGTGAAAAGCACCGGCCGCATTGCCTCTGAAATTGCCAGACTGGTGGAGAAAGACGGGGGAGAATGCCGTATTGGTTATGGCGTGCCGGGCATTTCCAAAGAGTCTGAACCGTTTGCCTGCCAGATCGGATCGAAATACGGACGCAAGCTGCATGCTGTCATCCGCAAACTGCTGGATGCGGAGGGCTATGGCAGCTGGCTGGCCACGCGAAAGCTGATCCGCGATATGAAGGCTTTTTCGCCTGATCTGATCCACCTGCACAATGTGCACGGCTGCTATCTGCATCTGCCCACGCTGTTTCGGTACCTGAAAAAGTCCGGTCTGCCCGTGGTGTGGACGCTGCATGACTGCTGGCCGTTTACCGGCCATTGCGCATACTTTGATTACTCTGGCTGCGAAAAGTGGAAGACTGGCTGTCATCATTGCCCCCAGCAGCACAGCTATCCCGTATGCATCGGTCTGGATGGCTCCAGGCGCAATTATCAGGATAAGAAGCGCTGGTTTACGCAGCTGAACAAGCTCACCTTTGTTGCTCCCTGTGAATGGATGAAACAGCCCCTCAGCCAGTCTTTTATGCAGAAGTATCCTGTTCGCGTGATCTATAACGGCGTGAATCTGGATTCCTTCAAGCCGGTTCATTCTGACCTGCGCAGCCGTTACCATCTTGAGGACAAGCGTGTCTGCCTGTCTGTTGCTGCCGAGTGGGATCATCGCAAAGGGCTTAAGTATCTTTGCGAATCTGCCAGGATGCTTGGCGATGAATATCGCTTTGTGGTGATTGGTCTGGAAAAAGCGCAGATCGCAGACCTTCCCGGTAATGTGATCGGCCTTGAAAAAACGGCGAATGTACAGGAACTGGCTGCGTGGTACACGCTGGCAGACTGCCTGGTGAACCCGACGCTTGAGGATAACATGCCGATGGTTAATCTGGAGGCTTTAGCCTGCGGCACGCCCATTGTTACCTTTGCAACCGGAGGTTGTCCGGAAGCAGTGGATGAAAACACCGGCATTGTGGTTCCCAATGGCGATCAGGATGCGCTGAATGAAGCCATCCGCCAGCTTGCCAGTCAGAAGGTTCAGCGTACGGCTGCATGCGTGCAGCGCGCGAAGCAGTTTGACGCCGCCAGAACCTTCCGCGATTATCTTGATCTGTATAAGGAGCTTTGCCGATGAATGTGCTGCTGATGTCGCTGATGTATCCCGAGGATCAGCTGGAAGAAGTCACGCAAAACGCCAGGGACAAGCTGCAGAACCAGATCAACAGCTACCAGCGCGCCTTCGTGCGGGGTATCCGCGAAAACCTGCAGGAAGGTGAGAATCTGGATATTCTCAACTGCCTCCCGGTAGGCATCTGGCCTTTGCAGTATAAGCAGCTTATCCTGTTGAGCGGCATGCATGACAATGGCGCCATTCGTCAGCTGGGCTGCATCAATCTGCCGTGGTTCAAGCAGCAAATGCGCATGCGCGCCGCAGAAAAAGCGCTGGAAGCATGGGTGAGTGAGAGCACGGAGAACCGCACGGTTCTTTTGTACACGCAGTATCTGCCGTATATGCAGGCTGTTGCCAAAGCGAAGGAGAAACATCCCGATCTGAAGGCAGCGGTGATCGTGACCGATCTGCCCAACGATTTGGGTTTGCCTTCCGGCAGAACCGGATTGATGAAGAAGATTGAGTATCTGCGCGGTGACAAGAGCGTGGAGCTGTGCCGCCGGATGGATGGCTTTGTGCTGCTGACCGGCCCCATGGCTGAAGCGCTTGGCGTGCAGGATTATCCGAGCGTCGTGATTGAAGGACTGATTCTGAACGCCGAAAACAATCTGCAGCAGGAAATGCAAGAGGAAGAATCACCGGTTGTGCTGTACACCGGCACGCTGGAACGCGGACTGGGCATCGGGGAGATGCTGGAGGCGTTTGAACAGATGCCTCAGGTGCAGCTGTGGATCTGTGGTCATGGCGGCATGAAAGCAGAGGTGGAGGCGGCGGCACAGCGCTGCGCCAATATCCGCTATTTTGGCTTTATTCCGCAAAAAGAAGCCCTGGCCTTGCAGGCCAGAGCAAGTGCGCTGATCAATCCGCGCCAGCCCAGCGGCGTGTTTACCCGTTATTCCTTCCCGAGCAAAACGCTTGAATACATGCGTTCCGGCAAGCCTGTGCTGTGCTGCCGCCTGGAAGGCATTCCTGCGGATTACGAGCCGTATCTTTGCTGGATGGAGAATGGGGCAGATGGCATCCGTACCGCTGTGCAGCAGCTGATGAGCCTTTCCTTGCAGGAGAGGCAGCGGATGGGGCAGCGCAGCAGTGAATATGTACGCGAGCACAAGAATCCACGCGTACAGTGCAAGCGCTTAGTGGCTTTGCTGCGCGGCCTGTAAGCGGCGCGACTGCAGATCGGCCTGTTTCAGACGCGCAATCACCGCGTCATACTGGCTGTGCCGTGAACGCTGAAAATCAGGCATCACACGAGGTACTTCAGGAGGCGGCTGCGGACGTTCCGCGGCTGTCTCCGCTTTTTTAGGCGGTTCTGGTTTGGGGGCTTCATCCTGTTTTGGAGCTGGAGCGGGATCCATATCTGCCTGCACATAGGGCAGACGGATGCTTTGATATTCCAGCCAGCGGATCTGTTTTTCAGCGCCTGTGAGTGCAGCAAAGGGCGAAGTGTGGTTGCTCATGGGCGTTCCTCCTTGATGCTGTCATACCATCAGGCTATGTTCGTCGCGGCGGTGTGTGCAAAACGAAAAGATAAAGAAAATGAAAAATACCTGTTGACAATAACGCCAAATATGGTATAATAACTTTCGTTGCTGAGCAACATGCGATCGTGGCGGAATTGGCATACGCGCACGTTTGAGGGGCGTGTCCGAGAGGGTACGGGTTCAAGTCCCGTCGATCGCACCAGAAGAACACTGATAAATGTCAGTGTTCTTTTTTGATATATTTGTCCAGGGATTGCTATTGTCATGCAAAAGTCGCTTGATATAATGTGGGCAGGGAGATGCGTTTATACCGAAAAGAGAAAGGACAGAGGCATATGACCCACAGACAGGTGCTGGATCTGATTTGGAATACCTATAATCCTGCATACTTTGAAAAGACCTGCGATGGTTTCAAATTTGGCAATCCGGATGAGGAATGTACGGGCATGATTACCTCCTGCGCGCTTACCATCCGCGTTATTCAGGAGGCTGTCCGTCTTGGCTGCAATCTGATCATGGTGCATGAGCCTTCTTTCTACAGCGACTGGGATGATACCGAATGGTTGAAAGACAATGCGGTATTTGAGGCAAAAAAGAAGCTGCTTGACGAAAATAAAATTGCTGTATGCCGTCATCACGATCACATGCATGGGGCCATGAAGCCGGATGAAATCATGCAGGGCGTGATCAAAGAGCTTGGCTGGATGGATTATGTGGTCGACGATGGCAGCCGTGCCTTGCATAAGGTCAAACTTCCGCCCGTAACGCTTCGGGAATTGGTGGAGCATTTGCAGAAGTGCCTGCATCTTGAAACCGGACGCGTTGTTGGTAAAATGGATGCGGTGGTTTCCAACATTGTGTTCTGCGGACACGTCTTTCCCTCCTGGAATGAGAAGGAGCGCGAGCACACGAATCTCCTGAACCGTGATGATGTGGATGTGCTGATTCCCGGTGAACTGATCGACTGGACGGTTACCTCGTATGCAAGAGACGCTGAGCAGCTTGGTTTGAACAAAGCCATTATTCAGACTGGACATTTTGCCTGGGAAGAACCCGGCATGAAGTGGCTGGCGGTACGCCTGCAAGAGCTTTTGCCCGATATTCCTGTGCATTACTTTGCATCGGGCGATCCTTATCACTTTCTCTGATATCAAAAAGAACGCTGGCATGCATAACGCCAGCGTTCTTTTTTGGCTTGATTAGCCAACCACTTCGTAGCCCTGGTCTTCGACGGTCTTCTTGAGCACTTCGTCAGATACTTCAGCATTCAGGGTGAGAATGGCGGTACCGTTCTCATGGCTCACAATGGCTTCATCCACTTCGGGCAGGGCTTCCAGCGCCTTCTTGACACGGCCGGAGCAATGGCCGCACATCATGCCGTTGATCTTCATGGTTTTTTCCATGGGTTTGGTCTCCTTTGCAGGTTTGATTTTTTTATCCTTTTTCGTGCTGTGCAGATCGAACAGGTTCAATCTCAGCGCGTTGGATACCACACAGAAACTGGACAGGCTCATGGCTGCTGCGCCAAACATGGGGTTGAGCTGCCAGCCGAAGAGGGGAATGAATAGGCCGGCCGCCAGCGGAATGCCGATGATGTTGTAGATGAATGCCCAGAACAGATTTTCGTGAATGTTGCGCAGCGTGGCGCGGCTCAGACGGATGGCGGCAGGCACATCGGTCAGTTTGCTGTTCATAAGGACTACGTCGGCGGCGTCAATGGCAATGTCCGTGCCAGCCCCGATCGCAATGCCGATGTCTGCGCGGGTAAGGGCAGGCGCGTCGTTGATACCATCGCCCACCATCGCTACCTTGCCTTTGCGCTTCAGGCGTCGGATGACAGCTTCCTTACCGTCCGGCAGCACGCCTGCGATCACTTCGTTCACGCCTGCCAGCTTGCCAACCGCTTTGGCGGTTCGCTCGTTATCGCCGGTAAGCATGACCACATGGATGCCCATGCCCTGCAGCTGACGGATTGCCTCGGGGCTTTCGGGCTTGATAGCGTCTGCTACAGCGATGGTACCGGCTAGGTGGCTGCCTTTGAGGAAGAACAGGGGCGTTTTGCCCTGCTCAGCAAGCAGTTCAGCCTGCTTCTGGATCTCGGTGGAAACGGTTGCGTGTTTCTGTGCAAAGGCCAGATTGCCACCCAGCAGTTTTTCGCCGTTCAGAACGGCCATCAGACCGTTGCCAGGCATGGCTTTGAAGTCGGTGACTTCCTGCAGGGAAAGCTGACGGCTGGAAGCTTCCATCACAATGGCTTTCGCCAGCGGATGTTCGCTCTTTTCTTCCAGAGCGTAGGCCAGAGAAAGAAGGCCGGTTTCATCAAAACCGTTGGCAGGAAGCACATCCGTCACACGGGGTTCGCCCAGCGTGATGGTGCCGGTTTTGTCTAGTGCAACAACATGCACCTTGCCGGTTTCCTCCAGAGAGACGGCCGTTTTGAACAGAATGCCATTCTTGGCACCCTTGCCATTGCCAACCATGATAGCAACAGGCGTGGCAAGACCAAGCGCACATGGGCAGCTGATAACAAGCACCGAAATACCGCGTGCCAGCGCAAAGCCAAAGGGCTGGCCGATGATCAGCCAAATGATGGTGGTGATGATGGCAATGGAGATCACGACAGGAACAAACACGCCGGAAACCTTGTCGGCCACCTTGGCAATGGGCGCCTTGGTGGCTGCGGCATCGCTGACCATTTTGATGATCTGCGAAAGCGTGGTGTCCTCGCCTACGCGGGTTGCTTCGCAGCGCAGAAAACCGGACTGGTTGAGCGTTGCGGCAGATACATTGTCGCCTACAGTTTTGTCCACAGGAATGCTTTCGCCGGTCAGGGCTGCTTCGTTGATGGCGCTGTGCCCTTCCAGCACCACGCCGTCCACAGGAATGCTTTCGCCAGGGCGAACGACGAATACGTCGCCTTTTTTGACCTGTTCAATGCTGACGACCGTTTCCTTGCCATTCACCAGAAGCGTGGCAGTTTTGGGGGCAAGATTCATCAGGCTCTTGAGAGCGTCTGTGGTTTTGCCTTTGGAGCGAGCTTCCAGCATTTTGCCAACGGTGATCAAAGTGAGTATCATGGCGGCGGATTCAAAATAGAACTCGTGCATGTAGCCCATCACGGCGGTCTGATCGCCATGCAGCTGTGCGCCGGTCATGGCAAGCAGCGCATATGTGCTGTACACAAAGGATGCAGCAGATCCCATCGCCACCAGCGTATCCATATTGGGAGCCTTGTTCCAGAGGCTCTTGAAGCCGCTGATGAAGAACTTCTGATTGATGACCATCACAATGCCGGCCAGCAGCATCTGCAGGATGCCGACGGCTACATGATTGCCATCGAAAAATGCAGGCAAAGGCCAGCCCCACATGCTGTGCCCCATGGACACATACATCAGCACGATGAGAAAACCCAGAGATGAAATCAGGCGGCGTTTGAGCACAGGGGTTTCACGGTCGGCCAGCGCGTCCGCCTGCTGTGCGGCAGAGGGCGCTGCGGCAGCAGAACCTTTGACAGATGCATCATATCCGGCTGCCTGTACAGCGGCGATGATGGCTTCATCACTTGCGCTGCCTTCCACGCCCATGGAATTGGTAAGCAGGCTGACAGAGCAGGAAGATACCCCTGCCACCTGATTGACGGCTTTTTCCACACGCGCCACGCACGCGGCGCAGCTCATACCGGTAACAGTATATTGCTTCACAAAAATCACCTTTCTTTATTTCATCAGCTTCTGAAGGGTTTGCACCAGCTCGTCAATGGTTTCATCCTTGCCATTGCGGATGTCATCAGCCACGCAGGTGCGGATATGGTTGCCCAGCAGCTCGCGGGTAAAGGCGTTGAGCGCTGCGTTGGCAGCGGCTACCTGCATCAGGATATCCGTGCAGTACACATTTTTTTCTACCATGCCCCGGATGCCGCGAATCTGTCCTTCGATGCGGCTGAGACGATTGATCAGCTGCTTGGATTCTTTTTCTGTTCGCGCCTTGAATTTATGGCATGCGCACACAGGCTGCTCGGACATCAAAATCACCTCAAACAATAGATACCCCAGCGGGGTATTTTGATTATATACCCAGCTGGGGTATATGTCAACGTAGCAAAATGTGAACATACCGTAACGAATTCAAGCGGCAATTGACTTTGCAGGTTCTGATTGACTATACTGGATGTACATAAGGAAAGGCGGGATGGAAGAATGGCACGAAGTGCGCTGCGCAAGAAACTGGTGCGGGATATGCGCCAATCAATGATGCAGTTTCTTTCCATCATTGTCCTTTGTTCGTTGGGAACGCTGATTTTTGCTGCGCTGGATGGAACGGCCCAGCTGGCGCAGGGAACCATCGATGTTTATTTTGAAGAGAACAATCTTTCGGATTTCTGGGTATCCGTTGCCAACGCCGATCGCGAAACGCTTGCACAGGTGCGAAGTGTTCATGGCGTACAGGATGTGTGCGCCCGTGTATCCATGGATTTGGAGTCCACGCTGCCGGGCGAGCCGGAGCTAAATCTGACCGCCTATAATGGCGAAATGAACATCAATCAGCCCTATCTGGAACGGGGCGAGCTGCTTTCGCCAAACGATCTGCGGGGCTGCCTCATTCAGGCGGGTTTTGCCCGTGTACATGGACTGGATACAGGGGATCGCGTGACCGTGAAATGGAACGGCGCGGAGTTTCAGTTTATCATCCGGGGTATCATTTACAGCCCGGAGTTCATCTGCGTAACCAAGGGCACATACCCCAACCCGGAAGAATACGGCTACATTCTGGTCAATGCAAAGGCTGTGCCGCAGCTTCCGATGACGCAGATCGTGGTGCAGCTGGAGGAAGGCGCTGATGCAGACAGGGTGAAGGCCGCCATCCAGCAGGCGCTGCCGGATGCCTTGATTCTGGATCGCCGCGCACATCAGAGCACCGCAAGCGCGATCAACAATGCAGAGATGTTTGCCAACCTCCGTCTGGTCTTTCCGCTGATGGCCTATGCGGTAGCTGGACTGATTGTGCTGACTACGCTGACGAGAATGATCGACAACCAGCGCCTGCAGATTGGCACACTGAAAGCGCTGGGCTACTCCAACACAAGCATTCGCAACCATTACCTGTCTTATGCCATCTGGCCGTCACTGATTGGATCGGTGCTTGGCGTGCTGCTGGGACACCATACATTGCCGCGCATTCTGTGGGCGCTGCTGCTGGGCCAGAACGAATTTCCCTACCGCATTTATCCGTCGGTATCGCCTGTAACGTGGGGAATGGCGGCGCTGACGGTGGTGCTCAGCCTGTTGATCTGCCTGTACACCTATCACAAATCCGGCCGCGAAACTACCGCAGAGCTGCTGCGGCCCAAGCCGCCCAAGGCAGGCAAACGAATCCTGCTGGAGCGCATCGGCTTTTTGTGGAAGCGCTTCGATTTCAATACCAAGATGGTCGTTCGTAATCTGATGCGAAACCGCATGCGCACCATCATGTCGCTGGCGGGTATCCTTTGCTGCAATGGGCTTATCATCGCCTCTTTTGGTCTGCAGGATTCTGTGAACGGGCTTGCCAAAACCCATTACGAAGGCACGCTCAGCTATGACGTCCGCGCCAATCTGACAATGGATGCAGATCAGGCCGCCAGCTATGTCAAGCGCCTGGATGCAGAACGCGTGGAATGTATCATGGAGAACTCCGTAAGCGTACGTTCCAGTCAGACAGGACGTACTTCACTGCTTACCGTGGTAGAACCGGATCAGCAGCTGCTGCATCTGGGTAAGGATGAGCAGCACGTGCCCATTCTGCCCGGCGGTGCAGCCGTGACGGAAATGCTTTGCGATACACTGGGCGTATCCATTGGCGACAGGCTGGAATTGTATTTCCCGGGTGATCAGGACCCGGTGACTGTACAGGTGAGCCAGATCGTCTACAACCACGTGCAGCAGGGGCTGTATATGGAGAAGGGAACGTGGGAAGCGCTGCGCAAGGGCGATTTCCGTCCCACGGCTATTCTGCTGGATGCTACGACCGATCGCTGCCTGCAGCAGCTGGACGAACTGGAAGAGGTGGAAACGCTGGATTGGCCCATCCAGCAGAGCCATGATCTGACGGATATGCTGGATCTGATCAGCTCCGTTTTCGTGCTGCTGATGGGTGTTGCGCTTGCGCTGGCCTTTGTCATCTGCTATAACATGGGCCTGATGAACTTTGCCGAGCGTACGCGTGAGTACGCCACGCTGAAGGTGCTGGGCTATCACCAGAATGAAATCCGCAAGCTGATTGTGGGTGAAAACAGCCTGGTCAGTTTCATTGGTATTCTTCTGAGCGTTTATCCGGGTATCAGCCTGATTACGCTGGTTCTTCGCGTATGCCAGACCGAAACGTTCAGCTATCCCAGCAATCCGCAGCCGTCTTCTGTGGTGCTTGCCTGCGTGATTACCTATGCGTTTTCCTTCCTGATCCAGCTTTTGCTGGTTCGCAAGGTGCGTGGCATCAACATGGTGGAAGCACTCAAATCCGTAGAATAGAAAGTAGAGCAGGGACACAATCCCTGCTCTTTGCTATTGTTTTACTTTCAGATTGCGCATGGCGTTGAGAATGGCAATCACCGATACGCCTACATCAGCAAACACAGCCAGCCACATGCCGGCCAGACCGGCAGCAACTAATGCCAGCACCAGCAGCTTGACGCCAATTGCAAAAACGATGTTCTGCTTGACGATTGTCATTGTTCTGCGGCTGATTTTCAACGCAAGGGCAAGCTTGCGGGGATCATCATCCATCAGCACGATATCGGCGGCTTCTACAGCAGCATCGCTGCCCAGCGCGCCCATGGCCACGCCGATGTCAGCGCGCGTCAGAACCGGCGCGTCGTTGATGCCGTCACCAACGAACACGAGCATTTCGCCATCATTCTTTTCAGCGATCAGCTTTTCAACATGCTCCACCTTTTGCGCAGGAAGCAAACCGGCGTGACACTCGCTTACACCCAGTTCTTCAGCAATGGCGCTGGCAGCCTCAGGACGGTCGCCGGTGAGGATAACGGTGCGATGGACGCCTGCCTGATGAAGGGCGGAAATGGCTTCCTTCGATCCTGCTTTCGGAGCGTCCTCCAGCACAATACAGCCCAGATACTGCTGCTCCAACGCAACATGTACCACAGCACCTGTACTGAAAACGCTTTTGTGTGCGATTCCAGCATTGCTCATCAGCTTGTCGCTGCCAACATGGATGGTCTTTCCATTCCAGACGGCGCGCATTCCCATACCGGCTATTTCCTGTATTTCGGTCACTTCCATCAGAGGCTGACGGCAGCTTTCGCAGATGGAACGGCTGATGGGGTGGGACGAGGCGCATTCAACTGAAGCCGCAAGGGTAAGCAGCTCTGTCTGACTCATGTCTTCAGCCAGAATTTCCCGGATGGTGAAGCGGCCCTGCGTAAGCGTGCCGGTTTTGTCCATGACAACAATACCGGTGCGCGCAAGTGCTTCCAGATCGTTGCTGCCCTTGATCAGAATACCGCATCGGCTGGCCCCGCCAATACCGCCAAAAAAGCTGAGCGGTACCGAGATAACCAGTGCACAAGGACAGCTGACAACCAGGAAGCTGAGCGCACGATAGCCCCAGTCTGCCCATCCGCCGCCTGTGAACAGCGGCGGAATCACAAACAGCATCAGAGCTGCAATGCATACAGCCGGGGTGTAGATGCGCGCAAAACGGGTGATGAAGTT
>JAQXJZ010000024.1 GCA_029009515.1 bacterium | reverse complement strand
AACCTGCTTGGCAACCACGTTCATCTGCAGCTCTGGGTCAAGGTGCGCGAAAACTGGCGAAACCGCATGGACGACTTGAGGACGCTGGGGTACGAGGACGAGAAGTAACGGGGGCCTCCGGCGGCCATGGGCTCTGCCCTTGGATCCCGCTCATGGTTTTCACCCTTGAGAATCCCGTGTTTTGCGGCCGCCGTAGGCGGCCTCAAGGTATCAGATATAAGCCAATCGCCCTTTCCGACACTGTGTTGGAAAGGGCGGTTTTGTGTTCAGTTCAGGTACATGGTGTTGAGAAGGGTGATGCCGGTTGGGGTGCGGAAGACGTTGTCACGGAAAGATTCAATGGCTTCGCGGGTCATGTTTCCTTCGCAGGCGTTGACCAGGAAGTCCGCTTCCAGCAGGATCTGCCAGTCCATGCCGTCCACGCCGGTATAGGTGTGATGATGGGTGACCAAATGGATCACACGCTCGCGCATCTGTTCATCCAGATTGAATTCTGCAAGGAAGGGACGCAGCAGGGCTTCGCTTTCCTGCTCCTGCAGGTCACCGCTGGCGCGGCCGTATTTTTCACGGCACAGCGGGCAGGCGATGTCGTGCACGATGGCTGTCAGTTCCAGCGTGAGCTGGGTGCGTTCATCCAGCTGCTCCTGCAGGCCGATGGTACGCGCAAAGGCGGTCACCTTCAGGAAGTGGTTGATATCGTGCAGGCTGCCCTGATAGAAATGGATCATCTTTTGGGTGAGGTTTGCGGTCATCATCAGTCAAGGATCTCCATGCGGTAGCCGCAGCAGAAGGCCTCGCCCGCCTTCAGCGACACATGATAGGGTTTTTCTTCGAAGCGGCCGGTTTCATTAACATAGGCGGGGCAGCCCTGCCACGGCTCGATGCACACGTACGGCGCGCACTTGTTCGGCATCGTCCAGATGGCCAGCACTGGCATGTCATAGCTGAAGCGCAGGCCCTTGCGGGTCTCCTTGTGGATCAGATCCACCTTGCGGCTGTTGATGCCGGAGAAAATATAGGTATCGTGGGTATCAAAAAAGTTGTACTTCAGCGCCAGCGTGCGGTGATCCTCGCCAAAGTCCACCGCTTCCACATCACTGAGCAATCCTCCGCCGCACAGCGTGGTGCCCACGGTTTCCTCCTTCTCAAAATGGAGGATGTAATCCTCAAACTGCTCGCCATCTTTCATGGGGCAGTTGAAGGCGGGATGTCCGCCCACGAGGAAGGGCATCTCGCGCGAAGAATGGTTTTCCACCGTGAAGCGCGCTTCAAAGCCGTTTTCGAGGAAACGGTAGGTTACGATGAAAGCGAATGCAAACGGATAGACCTTTTTGGTTTCCTCGTTCTGCTCCAGGATCAGGCTGATGTAATCCGGCCCCTGCTCCAGCACCCTGAACATCTGGAACTTGGCAAAGCCATGGCGCGGCACGGCATAGAAATCGCCCGCGATGGTCGCGCCGCCGTCCTTAAGCGCGCCGATGGCCGGGAACAGCACCGGGGCGCTGCTCTTCCAGCTCTTTTCGCTTCCGCGCCAGATCCAGTCGCGGCCATCCGCCGTGGTAAAGGAGCGCATCTCCGCGCCCAGCTCGGCAATGTTCATTTCAGCGCCGTTATACTTGAGACAAATCATGTTCTTCATTCTCCTTTGCACATAAAAATGCTGTATTCTTTTTTCGCTGTTGACAGGCTTTTTCCCTTCCTCCTGGATGGATAAACCCGGAAACCCTGTGCATACTAACCATGCAAACCAAGCACGGAACAGGAGGAAATCATCTTGAACCCATTCAACGAAAAGCCCCGGCGCATCGACGATTTTCTGATGGACTGGAAGGCCATGAGCCCCAAGCCCTATGACAAACACACAGTTGATCCCTACACGCGCACCCGCGTAATCCTGATGAACGGCACAGAATTTGAAAACGTATGGTTTACGCACCAGTTTTCGCGCAACTGCGCAAACGGCGATGTACGCCGCGCCCTCGCGCTCATCCGCCGCAGCGAACAGCAGCAGCAAAAGCTGATTGCCGCGCTCAAGCCGGATGACGAAACCATGCTGGAGCATACCATCGGCTACGAGCAGCTGGCGGTGGATCTGACCGCGCATCTGGCCAAGCGCGAGGTGGACGAGCATGTAAAGAACGCGCTCAACTTTGCCCTGTTGGAGGACTTCGACCACCTGTACCGTTATGCAGATCTGCTGGACATGGAAAGCGGCGTGCATGCTGAAAAACTGGTGGGCGGCTACACCGAGGTGATGCCCGGCCGCCCCACCATCGCCCATCACCGCTATCCCTTTGACTCCATCAAAGCCCCCATCAACGGCAAAACGGCCGACCCCATGACAAAGCTGTGCGTGGGCATCATCACCGCTGCCGAGCAGCAGACCATGAACTACTACATGAACATCTGCGCCACCTATCCCAACACACCCGGCCGCGCGCTGTACCGCGAGATCTGCATGATTGAGGAGCAGCACGTAAGCCAGTACGGCAGCCTGATGGACGTGAACTGCACATGGCTGGAAAACCTGCTCATGCACCAGTACACCGAGTGCTACCTCTACTGGAGCTGCTATGAAACGGAAACAGACGAATCCATCCGCCGCATCTGGCAGCACATGCTGGAGATGGAAATCACCCACCTGCACGAGGCAGCAAAGCTACTCAAAATGGAGGAAAAGAAAGACTATCAGCAGGTTGTTGGCGAGGGTACCTTTCCGGAGCCGCTCCGTCTGGAAAGCAACATCGACCATGTGCGCAGCGTGCTGGCCGACACCGTACAGCTGACCGCCTGCCGCGAAAGCTATACCTTTGTGGACAAACTGGAGCCGGACGTGGACTTCTTCCGCTACCAGAACATGGTGAACCGCGACGTGGACAATGTGGCCAGCCACAGCGTCATTGCGCGTCACATTGCCCAGCATGGTCAGGATTACCGCTTTGAACTGGCGCCCAACCCCATCGAGACGCTGCGAAACCGCAAGTGCGATAACGTGGATGTGGGCAGGACGAAGATGCGGGAGATGGCAGGGGTACGGTGACCCCAAAAGAAGCTGCTGTACCACACAGCAGCTTCTTTGCGTTCACTTTTCAATCAGCGTTGTCACCTTGTGCGGCACATATCCCGTCGTGTCCTCATCCAGCTGAATCTCATACCAGCCGTTGAAGGCAGTGCTCAGCCATTTGTAGTCCTCGCCAGCCTTGGCGCGTCCCAGGCGCTTGCTCTCGGTGTTAGGCTTCTGGCGCACATTCACGTCGCCCTTTTCCTGAATGCGCACGTACTTTTCCATCTGAGCAGCAGGCGTTTCGGTCTCCTCATCCACAACGATGACCGGCGTCAGAAATGATTCTTTTCCTTTTCACAATAAGTATTGTTATACTTTTCCTTTCTGTCTGAGACTTTGCTGCATTTAAAAGGGTTTTATGGTTCTGATGTCGAAATGAATAAAGCTCGGTAAAGAGCCACTATACATATTGAGGTGTTCCGTCATGCCTCCCGCAACCAGGAAATTCCGTATCGGCCTTGGCAGCTTTGACCTGATCAAGGGCTTTTGCATCATCAACGTGGTGCTGTACCACTCCATGAACATGGCCAACGCAAAGTCGTGGCCCTTTCAGGTTCTGCAGCCGCTGATGTCCCTGAGCGTGGCCGCCATGCCCACGTTCTTCATCATCAGCGGATACGGTTTCAAAGATACCCATCCCAAAACCATCCTGAAAAAGACCTTCAGCGACCTGATGATTCCCTATATCATCATCGCCCTCATCTATGCCGTCCTCTGCCCCTTCACCCTCTACCCCATCCATCATTCCTTCAGGGAAACCATCAAGATTGCGCTGGGGTATTTCCTCTCCTTCGTGCTGGGCAATAAAACGCCGGGCACCATGTTTATGGGACTGAGGCTGGAAAGCAACGTAGCGGCCTATTTCTTCCTGAAACTGTTCATTGCGCTCAACGTGCTCAATCTGGTGCTCAAGCTGAAAAAGCCTGTGTGGCAGATTGTGGCGGTTGTGGCGTGCAATATGCTGTACCAGGTGATGGAAGAACAGGGCTGGCTGCTCTTTGGCCTGTATGACGGTCTGAGCGCTGTGCCGCTGTGCTATCTGGGCTACTGGCTCAAGCAGCGCAAGCTGTTTGAAAAGCTGATTGTATCCCCCGTGGCGTATGCCGTGCTGAGCGCTGTGACGGCCGTGACCTATTTCATCGATCTGCCCTACTACCCACCCTTCACCGGCGGCTTCCTCTACCTCATCTACGAGGCTGCCACCGGCCTTCTGACGGCCTTTATCGGCGTGCTGCTGGGCCGCATTCAGTGGCGCATCCTCGATCCCCTCAAGACCATCGGCATGCGCTCGTACTGGGTGCTGGCCATTCATGCAGCAGAACAGGGTACCGTGCCGTGGCAGCTGCTGAGAGAATACCGCCCGGTGTATGGCGAGGCGATCTTCTACGCCATTGAAATTCTCATCAAAGCGCTGATCATCACCGTGTGCTGCATCATGCTGAAGAACATTTCCAGAATGCGCTCCAAAAAACGGCTTGCTGCGCGCATGCAGGCCAAATCCGCAACGAAAACCGCTTAAGAGAAAGGATGCTACCAATGAGCAGACAGGAAATTCTTGATAAGATCATCGACCTCATCTCCGCCCTCTCCAGCGCTGACGAAATTACCGAGGACAGCGAAATCATCGAGGATCTGGGCATCGGCTCCATGGACGTGCTCCACCTGATCTCCCTGATCGAAGTGGACTTCAACATCAAGTTCCCGGAAAAAGCCATCCGCAACCTCGTAGTGGTAGGCGACATCGCCGACACCGTAGAATCCCTTCTGTAAATAAACAAACCGCATGGTCAAGGCAAAGAACCCCTTGCACCATGCGGTTTTCTTTGGGGAGAGTGCGAGAGGGGCCTTTCTTTTTCCAAAAAGAAAGGCCCCTCTCGCATCCCTCGTCACTTTTCCAATCCCAGCTCATCCCTCACATAACCCGCCAGAATGTCCTTGATGCGGGCATTGCGGCCGCCGTGGGCCACGATGACGTCGGCAAGTTCGATGTAGTTGCGGATGTGCTTGTCAAACATGGGCTTGACGGTGGACAGGTACTGTTCGGAAATGTTCTCAATGCTGCGTCCGCGTTCATTGATATCGCGGGTGATACGGCGCAGCAGGCAGATATCGGGTTCCACGCTCATATAGAGCTTGAGGAACATGAGATCGCACAGGCGCTTGTCGTAAAACACGTGAATGCCCTCGATAATGAGCACATCGGACGGATAGATCAGCTCGTCCAGCCTGTCGGCACGGCGGTGCTGGGCATAATCGTACGCCTTGCGGGTGATGGGCTGGCCGCTGAGCAAAAGCTGCATGTCAGCAAGGAAAAGGTCGTGGTCGAAAATCTCCGGCTCGTCGTAGTTGAGATGTCTGCGCTCCTCAAAGGGCAGGTGAGAGTTGTCCTTGTAGTAGCAGTCGTGGTTGATGACGGTGCAGTTCTTGCCGATGGCGTCGCACAGTTCATAAGCCAGGGTACTTTTGCCGCTGCCGCTGGCGCCGCAGATTCCGATCACGAGCATGATAAATATCGCCCTTTCTCGTCGTTTTTTCCTACGATACCAAAAGAGATGGAGCGTGTCAAGCAAAATCGGGCCGCTTGCTTGACTTTCGGTCATTCTTCCCCTATAATACCCCTATCGGCCATGACGGGATCAAGTACCCTTTGCATGCGCGCCCAAAGAGAGCCTTCGGCTGGTGAAAGAAGGCGGCGGCGGCAGGGGCGAATACCTCCCCGAGCCTGAAAGGCAAAGTCCGCAAGGATGTGTAGTTTTTCAACGGTGCGCCGTTTACAGCGCTTGAGAGGGCATATCATCTTTTTGCATATGCCGAATGGAAGTGGTACCGCGTTCAATCGCCTTCCCCCTGCGTTTTCAGGAGGAAGGCTTTTTCATTTGATAAGGAGGTTTGTCTATATGATTCCCGAGGGACTTACCTTTGCCAGCCGTTTTGACGGCGTGACCGGCTCTGCCATCCGTGAAATCTTCAAGGTGCTGGGCCGTCCCGGCATGATCAGCTTTGCCGGCGGCAATCCTTCCCTGGCCGCGCTGCCGGATGAGATCTGCGCTGAGATCGCACAGGACGTGCTGAAGGCCGACGGTAAGCGTATTCTGCAGTATGGCGCTACGGAAGGCTATCCGCCCTTTGTGGAAAGCCTGAGCCAGTATATCAGCGAGCAGTACGGCTTTGATCTGGAGCTCAACGGCGTGCTGCCCACTACCGGTTCCACTAGCTGCATGGATCTGATGCTCAAGGCGTTCATCAACCCCGGCGACGCCGTGCTGGTGGAAAGTCCCACCTTCCTTGGCAACATGCAGACGCTGAACCTGTACCAGGCCAAGCTGATCCCGGTGGAAAGCGATGAAGG
>JAQXJZ010000023.1 GCA_029009515.1 bacterium | reverse complement strand
CGGCTACAACATCATGAAGGGCTATTACAAGATGCCCGACGCCACCCGCAGCGCCATCGACGAGGACGGCTGGCTGCATACCGGCGACCTGGCCTGCAAGACCGAGGAGGGCAACTACCGCATCACCGGCCGGCTCAAGGACATGATAATCCGCGGCGGCGAGAACATCTATCCCAAGGAGATAGAGGAGTTCATCTACACCCATCCCAAGGTTTCCGACGTGCAGGTCATCGGCGTGCCCGACGAGCAGTACGGCGAGGAGATCATGGCCTGCATCATCCTCAAGGAAAACGAGGAGATGACCGTGGAAGAGATGAAGCAGTACATGCGCGAACGCATCGCCCGCCACAAGGTGCCCAAGTACATCTCCTTTGTGGAAGGCTTCCCCATGAACGCAGCCGGCAAGATCCTCAAGTACAAGATGCGCGAGGACGCCATTGCGCAGCTCAAGCTGCAAAAGGCTGCGAGCATTGAAACGGCGTAACCAAGGGCTCTGCCCTTGGATCCCGCGCTTAAGGGGCTAAGCCCCTTAAGAATCCCGTGTGCGAGGCCGCTTATGCGGCCTCGTTCGCAATGCAGAAAAGGCGGTGAACGCATTGCTGCGGTTCATACGAGGTAACGGCCCGATGCAGGCATTCTGACAGCGTTTGCATTGGGAGGATATGGGAGCTGTTGGAACGGCTGCATCGGTTTCATTCTGATTTTTTCAAAATGAAAGGAGCCGTACAAAATGAATTGGGAACAGCATATTGCACACTGGAAGCAGGAAGAGGCCATCGCTCACATTCATGGCTGGGATTTTTCGCACATTGAAGGGCGCTACATGGAAGAGGGCGATCTGCCATGGGCGTACCGGCAGGAGATTCTTGACCGGCTTGTGCCTGAAATGAGGCTTTTGGACGTTGATACAGGCGGCGGAGAGTTCCTGCTGTCACTGGGGCATCCGCATGCAAACATGGCCGCTACAGAGGCTTACAAGCCCAATGTAGCGCTTTGTGAAAAGGTGTTTGCGCCTTTGGGGGTGGATTTCCGCGAGGCGTATGGAAAGGGTGTCTTGCCTTTTGCAGATGCTTCGTTTGACATGGTCATCAACCGGCACGGGGATTACAATGCGCAGGAGATTGCCCGTGTGCTCAGGCCGGGCGGATGGTTCATCACCCAGCAGGTAGGCGCGCTCAACGACCGCGAGCTGGTGGAGCTGCTGCTGGGGCCGTCGGAGCTGCCTTTTCCGGATCAGCATCTGAGCATTGCGGCCGAACGCTTTGCGTCAGCTGGATTTGACATTGTGAAGCAGGAGGAATGCTTCCGCCCCATCCGCTTTACCGATGTAGGCGCGCTGGTATGGTTTGCGCGCATCATTGAATGGGAATTTCCCGGTTTTTCGGTGGATGGATGCCTTGCGCGGCTGATGGAAGCGCAGAAGGTATTGGAAGAAAAAGGCGTGGTGGAGGGAAGCATTCACCGCTTCCTGCTGGTTGCCCAAAAGAAGTAAACACAAAAAGCGCTTGCCATAAGGCAGGCGCTTTTACCATGTACAGGCCGCAAGGGCATAGCCGGTATTATCGAGGCTGACTTCACATCGCGCGTCCACGGGGAGAGAAAAGGATGCGTGGTTATCTATTACGGGCTGGCAAAGGATGAGATAGTGGATTTCGCCTTCGGTACTGACGGTGAGCGCGCCTTTCTGGTGCATCCAGTTCAGGTATTCCTGGAAATCCACGTCCAGATAGGTCATGGCGGTGGCGTGCGCCTTGCCGACATACCGGAAGCGGAAGGGACGGTTCTGCGGATTGGTACGTACAAAGCCATGCCGCCATGCCAGTTGCAGCAGTGCCTGACCCTGTCGGCTGTTTTCCAGCGGCATGTACGGCGCAGAACGCAGGCGGATTTCCACCGCATGTTCCAGCAGCATTTCGCCTTTGGCAGGCTGATCCAGCCATTGCAGCGTTCGGGGAATGGCAAGGCCGACGGGCTGTGTCTGCATCAGCGCAGCCGCTTCATCGCGCAGCTGCTGGCGCTGCTGCGCCGCGCTGACCGTTCCCATGGATACGGTCAGCCCTTCCACGCCCATTGTGCGAAGGGCGGCGAACAGATCCTGAAGGGCGGCGATGGTCTCCTTGCCGCTGCGTATGTTCAGGCTGCTGACCGGCACCATGCCGCTGGCTGCCGCCGCGATGCTGAAGGTGTTGGGCGGGAGGATATCATATGGCAGCGGATGATCGGGATCAAGCAGCAGCATTTTTCCGCGCAAAAGCTGGCTGCGGGGAAATATCTGCGTCCGGCATTCCATTTGCGGAAGCTGGTAGCTGATCTCGCGCACCATACGCGGCTCGGGCGCGGATGCTGCGCCTGCGGTCTGCACGGATGGAATGCTCAGAACAGGTTTGGGCTGAACCATCAGCGGAAGGGAGAACGCTATCATCAGGGAAACGAGGAGCAAAAAAACATGAAACGCCCGATCCTGCCGCAGGCGCCTGCCCGCAGACAGGACGGGCGTTACGCATTGCGCGCCAACCCACGCAGGCGTGTGCCTGCGCCTGGTTTCCGTCCTTCTTCTCCACTCCCGTTCCGTCAGCAATCCGTTCATGATATCCCTCCTGGTATTATCATGCACAGTTTGATGACAGCTATGCACCGTGAAGCAGGAATCCAAATTTACAGTTTTATGGCAAAAGTATTTCGTTTCTTTGCGATATCATTTCGAAATAGGACAATTCTGAGAATTAGCTATAAACTCTGTGGAAATTGATTCCCATAATCATTGTTTGATGCTACAATAAGAACAGAAAAAATTCTTGTAGTCACTACTTAGTAAGGAGGAATCATTGTGACTGATCTCATCCAACCGCCAGATCCCAAGGAACAACCTGCTCAACCCCCACCCGTCCCCAAAGTGAGTACGCCGCCCTGCAGTGTAGACCGCTATCTGTACAGCCTTTTCCTGCAATTGGGCATCCCGGCCAACAAGCGTGGCTTCCATCATCTGCGTGAGGCTGTAAAGCTGGCACTGGAGGAACCAACGCTGCAGCATCACCTGATGCACGGTCTGTATCCCAAAGTTGCCAAGCGTTTTGGCACGACCGTATGTTGTGTGGAACGCAGCATACGCACAGCCATCACATCCGCATGGAACCGCGGCCGCCCGGACCTGATTGAAAAACATCTGGGACGCGGCGTGATCACGCCTTACGAAAAGCCGACCAATGGCGAAATGATATCGCTGATAGCAGAAAACGTAAGGCTGCTCATTCAGGAAGGAAAGCTGTGACTCATTAGGGCAGGGAATGGCGTGCGTGCTGTTCCCTGCCTTCGTCCATGTGAAGGGTGACAAAGGTAGCGTCAAATGTTTCGCTGCCGTCAAAACGAGAATACTGGCCAAACCGTTCAAACTGGAAGCCGCACTTGCGCAGCACATGGCCAGATGCGGCGTTCGCCGTGGCATAGGACGCTGCAAAATCCCGTGCGCCCAGCTGATCATACGCCCAGTCAATCATCGCTCTGGCGGCTTCGGTCGCAAAGCCCTGTCCCCAGAAGGCACGGTTGAGGTTATACCCCAGTTCGTACTTGCCCTCATCATTCAGCCCAATGCTGCCAGCGCCAATCACCTTGCCGGTTTCCTTGAGCACAAAGGCAAACTCGCAGTCCTGAGGATTGATGGAACAAATCCACGCCCTCACCTGCTCCACATTCTGATATAGCGTATAGGGCATATAGCGATTCACAACCGGATCGCCCACCCACTCAAACACATCAGCGGCATCCTTCTCTTCAAGCGGTCGCAGAATCAGGCGTTCTGTTTCAATCCGGCGTTCCATTTCCATCCCTCGTGCTATGTGAATGAAGGATATATTTCGACGCAGGCAATCTTTTTCCTGCCGTGGGCTGAATCAATACAGCTGCTCCGCTTCGCGTCGGCTCAGGGCGTCTGCCCCTTCAGGCGGTACGCCCAGTGATATCAGCAATTCATATGCACGCTGCCGGAACCTTTCGGCAGTCATGGCGCTCTCGTACTGAATCAGATATGCCCGCCAATCTTCCTTCAGCTGTTCCAGCGTCTTGCCGGTGTGTTATTCGTATTCGTATTCGTCTTCCATCGAGCCGTGAATGTGCAGATAAGTTTCAAGCCCATATGTTTCAATCAGGTATCTTACGAAGGAATACGCTGCGTTGTAATACCCGCTGCGTTGAAGATCGGCAGCAGACACAGTACAAGCACAAAGCAAATCAAACGGCGAAGCATTCTGTTTCCCTCCATGTGCAGCAGATTGATTGCCGTTATTCTACCAAAACCAAGTATGCGCGTCCTGCAAGCGTGTTTCAATTGTACAGCAGCAAGGTTAAAACGTCAGAATACCTGCTCAGCCCGCGCAATATGCGCCTGAATCTGCTTTTCATGCTGCAGGCAGTACTGATAGCTCTGCCGCATAAAATCGGCGATATTTCCGCAGCGATACATTTCCTCGATCGTATCGAGGATTGGCTTTCCCTCGATGACCATATCCTGAAAATAGCGATACACGCATCCGCCGTTTTCTCTGGGGAAATAGGGATTGATGCTGCTGAGCCGCTCATCGCGCATGATGCTCTCCACCACCATCTCGCTCAGCACCCATTTGATATGCGGGCGTTCGTACTCATTCCAATTGTCCTGGAACAAGCCGTTCCACACGTGAAACCACAGGAGGTGGATGACTTCGTGCAGGCTGATTCCAAGAGCGCCGCGGTGACTGTTGAGGTAAAACACATCAAACGTATGCTCCTGCAAAAAGCGCGGACAGACCGGATTAAGCGTGATAAACGCCCGGATGTCATTGAACAGCGGCCGCGTATCCAGCTGAAAAGCCTCGCTGAGCGCATCCTCAATCTGAGAACGATGCTTCTGCCAGTGTTCATTATATGCAATCACTTTTTCATCCAGCTGTTCCCTGAGCCCGTCATAAACCTCCTGAAGCGTTTGGGCAAGATAACGTTTGCGGCCCTGTGCATCAAGCGCTTTCATGCGTTCTTCCTGAACCTGCGGGAAGAAGTAATAGAGTGCATCCGTCCAGTAAGGGGTATCGGGATGGGTGTGAAAAAGCATCATGCTGTCAAGAGAGTGCTGAAACCCCGGGTTGATATATTGGATATGCATGCGCGGCTCCTTCCGATGGATTGCTTTGACAAATGAATTCTATACAGCAGCCATTCTTTCCTCTCACTTTTCAGGTGAACGCATTTCCCCGCAAATGAGGAAAAGCCTGATGCGCTTTACACGCACCAGACTTTTGCATTGGTTAAAGGAGGGTCATCAGATGCCTCGCAGCATACAGCGCATAGCGGGTGCTGTGCTCGCGGACTTCGGCAGGCTGATGCTTCACGATCAGCTCATAATTGAGCAAACCATCAAAGCCTGTGGCAGCCAGACCCTGCACGGCATCCTCCCAGTCAATGTTGCCCTGCCACGGCGCAAGATGAACATCCTGTGTGCCAAAATGATCATTCACATGAAGCATCTTCAGGCGCTTGCCCACGCCCAGTTCATCAGCCACCTTGCACAGCTCATCCGGAAGCATGCAGTAGCGGTGAGCGGGATACGGACGGCTGGGCATAAGCATATTCTCTACCACAACCGTCTGGCCGATTTTTTCTGCATGCTCCACAAAAGGCGTCATCAGCCTCATCACGAGATCATGCTGCACCTTTTCATCATATTCATCAAGTGGAAGCACCGCCACATCCGGGTGCATCACAGCACACGTTACGAAGCAGTATCTGAAGACCAGCGCTTGCATGGCTGCGAAATGCTCTGCATCATCGACAGGAGAAAAGAATGCGTTACTTCACCGAACAATGGTATCATGCGGGATGCCGCAAGGTAACCGAATACGACTGTTATTTTCGTTCCATAGCAAATCAGCTTCCGCCCTTCTTTCGGGACGGGCATTCGCTTCATGATGCCTGGATTACCGGCTGGACGTTCATGGAGCCTTATTGGGGACGAAAGGATTTGATCCTCGAACTGAACACGCATCAATGCTTAACAAAGGTGAAAAAGCTTATTCTTGAAAACTGTGAAACAGACGAAGAAAAAACGTTCTGCAAACATGGGAGGCTTGCAGATGAAATCATGCTTGATGACAAAGGATACACCCTGTATCTGCTCCTCATCGACAGCAAGGGCGATCTATCCGAGACCAGCATTCGTTTTTCTGAGCTTACAGTCCATTGGTAAGGAGATGCCGCATGCGTTACCAGTTTTATTACTACACCAAGTTTACGGAAAAGCTGCTTGATTTTCTGACGGAAACCAGGATCAAACACCAGGTATATGACAACGGCTATGTGAAGTTCTCCCTTTACTCCTCTCAGCCTGATCATCAAAATCTTCTCGATACGCTCACTTCGGTCTATCATTGCCCCAAACCGCTTGTCGATTGCGATTACACAGCCAAAGAGCGCAATGAAGCTGAATTTTTGTGGCTGACTCCCTGCAAATACTGCATTGAGATCACAAACAAGGAGGACGCCTACCAATATGCCTGCGCTTATGAGCACACGCCTACCCATACCCAACGTGTGCATCACAAAAAGCAAATCGGCACATTCCAAATTGCAAAAGTGCCAAATCTGAATACCAAGACCGCCTTCTTTGCTCCCGATACAGGCAGCAATGAACTATTTGCAGATCATCGCATCAAAGCGCTCGCAGAGGAGCATCATCTGCAAGGTCTGACCTTCCTTCCGCTCCTGCTGAAAAATGGACAGGAAAGCCCGGACATTTTTCAATTAACCAGCCCGCATGTTTTTGGCCTGTCTGCCGTTGTGCGCGGCTATGGAGAAACGAGCGACTTTTGTCCGCTTTGCGGCAAAGAAGCGCTTGTAGCCGCATCCGCCTACCAAATGCATCTGGATCGAAGCCAGCTGAATCCAACGCTCGATCTGATGGTTTCCGATTCTTTTTGGGGTGAGGGAATCACGTATTCTACCCAAATCATCTCACAGAGATTCTATAAGCTCCTGCAGCAGGAAAAGCTGACCGGCAGCCTGCGCATCGATCCAATTGTTCTGCATGATTGATTGCTGTGCATTGACGCGTCTGCGGACGCCACACCTCATAATCGGTTTTGTGCATGCCTCAATTGTCCATTCTAACATTGTTAGGAAAAGAGTAACTGCCAAGTCAAGAAACGAGCATCTTGCCGCCAACAGGCGCACACGCAGGAACACCCCTGCAAGGCTGATAAGGTTGTCAGATTTACAAATTCAACTTCCAGTACCACCGTAGGGGCTCACCTATGTGTGCGCCCGTGCACGAACGTACCGGTGTTCTATTGTTCCTTACCCACACAAGCAGCAAAAAGCCATCAACTGTCAGCCGCAGGCTGGTGTTGATGGCTTTTTGCGTCTTAGTAAGCGTACAATAAACAGGTGCAACCCGAAAGAAAGATGCACACAACTCGCAGGGGTCCAGGGGTATCCCCTGGTCGGAGAAAGGGTGTGGGAGTCCAGAGGGTCTAGGGGAAACCTCGATGTTTCCCCTGGATCCTCTGGCCGCCGGAGGCATCTCCTGTTGCGCGTAACAGAGCCTATGCAAGTGTTGGCTTGCAGGCCGATTCACGCCTTGCGGCTTTTGTTAGGCGCGCACGTCGGGGCCCGCTCCGCTAGGGCCTAAGGGGGAGGGGGGATTTCGATTTCCCCCCTTACCCCCTTAGGAATCCCGTATCCCCCTTAAAACGACCAGGGG
>JAQXJZ010000022.1 GCA_029009515.1 bacterium | reverse complement strand
CGTCCCCCCGTTAATTCACCGTAATCCCCGTCAGCTCCTTCCATGCCTTGCGCAGGGCGTTCTGGTTGGTGACGCCGTAGTTGGGGTCGTTCTGCTTGCATTCGTCCATATCGCGCAGGAAGTGCACGCAGTTCTGGCCGTCAAAGTTGTTGGAGGAGCCGATGACCTGGCTGCCGTGGGCCACGTTGTGCATCGTCGCCAGCGACCAGCGTCCGTCGGGCAGCTTGACATAGACGGGCTTGGGGGTCCAGGTGATTTCGTAGTTCCAGGCGGCCATCATGCGGTCGGTATCCTCAGCGGTGAGGGGCTCCACGTCGCAGTGGCGGCCGCGGCTCATGACGTAGAGGGTAAAGCTGATGCCGCTCTTGGGCTCGTACACGGTCAGGTTCTGGCCGGTCTTGAGGTTGGGCTTGACTTCGTCAAACCAGTGCAGCAGCTGCACCTGCGAATTGCTGGGGCCCGTGATGGAGCCGTAGTTGTTGCCGGAGGAGCTGCTGGAGGAGCCGGAGGAGGTGTACTTCTTGGCGTTGCCGCTGTAGAGAAGGGCCTGCGTCTTGGCGCCGGCGATGCCATCCACCGTCAGGCCGTTGATCTGCTGGAAGCTCTTGACCGCGGCCACGGTCAACGGGCCGTAGGAGCCGTCGGCGGACACGTTGTAGCCCAGGTTCTTCAGCGCCTTCTGCAGGTTCTTGACCTCGGTGCCGGTATCGCCGGACTGCAGCTTCACATAGGTGCCGCTGCTGCTGGAGGAGCTGGAGGAGGAAGAACTGCTGCTGCTGCCGGCCGCCACCGCAGAGGAGGAAATGAGCACGGCATAGCTCTTCACGCCCATGAGGCCGTCGGCGCTCAGGCCGTTGCGCTTCTGGAAGTTCTTGGTGGCCTCGATGCAGCCAAGGCCGTACACGCCGTCAATGGCGCCGCTGTAGTAGCCCAGCGCCTTCAGGCGGTTCTGCACGTCCACAACGTCGCTGCCGGTGTAGCCGCGGCGCAGGGTGCGCGTAAGGCCGCCGGAGGACGACGAAGAGGAAGAGGAAGAAGAAGAACTGCTGTTGGCCAGCTTGTAGAGCAGCTCCAGCGTTTTGGTGCCCGCCAGACCATCGGCGGTGAGGCCGTTGGCCTTCTGGAAGGCGATCACCGCGCGCTGCGTGCCAGCGCCAAAGCGTCCGTCGATGGAGCTGGAATAGTACCCCAGCTTCTTCAGCGCCGTCTGCATTTCGGTCACGCGGCTGCCGCTGTCGCCGTACTTGAGGGTGTTGGGATTGGTGGTGACCACCGTGGACGAGCTGGATCCGCCGGACGTGCTGCCGGCGTTATCGCCCAGGGCGTTGTACTCGGCGTACAGCTTGGTCAGGGTCAGGTTGCCGGCCTTGCCGTCGGCCTCCAGACCGCGCGCCTTCTGATACGCCGTCACGGCTTTCTCAGTGCCGCGGCCAAATTTGCCGTCCACACCGTTGGGGTCAAAGCCCAGCTCCAGCAGAATCTTCTGCAGCTTGAGCACCTCGGTGCCCTGCATGCCGTATTCCAGCGTTTCATATTTGGCAAATGCGACGCTTGTCATGGCCAGCACAAGGGCCAGCACCAGTGCGAAAAACCGCACGGAAGACTGTTTCAACATCGTCTCCTCCCAAATCATAGCAAAATAAGGGGGCAGATCCCCAGTTACGAGTATAACAGAAACGTGAAGAAAAGTAAATGGTGTGTGAACTTAGTGTTACAAAAATGTCATAATTTCATTTCGCATTTTGAGAGAATCGAAGCACATTCCTTGCACGAAAATGGTAAACTGAATCGTTGAGGATGATGGAAGCATTTTTGGAATACCTGCTTCCAAAGGAGAAACGATCAGATGAAGAAACATCTGCTGAGAGGGCTGATCCTCCTTTTGTGCGTGCTGATGATGGGCACGGCCTGCGCGGAGGACAGCTTTACCATCGACGTGGACGGGCTGGATCTGGGCAGGCTCAACAGCGATGACTATGTCAGCCGCCACCTGTCCTCCAGCGCGCAGGGCGTGCGCGTGCGCAAGTACATTTCCGACAGCAGCGAGCTGGCCGCGCCCATCCGGCTGACCATCACGCAGATGGATTCGCGCACGCTGGTGCTGGACAAGAACTACGGCTTTCAGAGCGGCACGTTTGACAGCGGCGTGCTCTTCCTGCCCTACGGCGGCGACGGCACCACGCCCTATCTCATCACCCTGTATGTGGGCGATTACGTGTACGCCATGCCCTTTATGCAGCTGCAGCGCCGCCTGCACTCCAACAGCGCCTGCACCGTGGGACCCAGGCTGCGCGATCTGGACAGCTCCATGGGCAGCGACTGGCTGATGGGCACGGTGCTGGATCTGAACCGGCTGCGTTCCAAGGGCAGCCAGACGGTGGACGTGTGCGCGTCCAACAGCTGCCTCATCGGCACGGCGCAGGTGAGCATGCAGGGAAGCAGCCTGCGCGTGGATCTTTCCTTCCGCAGCAGCGCCAATGTGGACGTGCTGGATGAGCCCGTGTACGTCATCACCGATGGCGGATCCATCCACTCGGCCCGCGCGCACGGCACCGGCGAATGGATTGACGTGGGCAGCGCCCAGAGCGCGCTTCTCTATCTGCCCCTCAAGCTCAGCTACGATCCTGCCGGTCTGCCCTCCTTCCACTACCGCTCCTCGGATTACAGCGATCAGTTTGACCGCTGGGACGACAGCCGCGCCCGCGACAGCGGCGGCACCGACTGGTCTGCCGACACGTGGGAAGCCGATACCTGGCAGCCCGCGCCCGACTGGAACGGCGGCTGGGCGGATGACGACTACGGCTGGGGCGACGACTGGTCCAGCGAAGCCGACGGCTGGGCATGATCAAAAAGCACTCAACACAATGTTGAGTGCTTTTTTGGATCCATTAGCGAAGCGGCTTCATTGGCGGCGGCGCCGCCCTTCATTCCTTCATTTCTTCATTCGTAAAACACATACCGTCCGGCCGGCACCACGCGCGTTTCGCCTGCAATGGTGATCTCCGCCTCCACAGGCGTTTCCACCTCGTACCGCCACGCGCCGTCCTGCCTGCGCCACGCACTGCTCACCAGCCCGTGCCGCGTGTGCACCTGCGCCTTCAGCCATTCCAGCCGCGCATCGGGTTTGGGGGCAATGATCACGCGGCCATAGCCGGGCGCGCTTTCATCCGTGCGGATGCCGGCTGCCACGCCGTACACCCAGTCCGCCACAGAGCCGTAGGCATAGTGGTTGTAGGAGTTCATGTTCGCGCTCCAGAAGCTGCCATCGGGCATGGTGCCGTCCCAGTGCTCCCACACGGTGGTGGCGCCCTTGGTGACCGGGTACAGCCACGAGGGATACTCCGTGCGCAGAAGCAGCGAATACGCAAGCTCCGTATGGCCAAAATGGCTCAGCACATGCAAGAGGTACGGCGTGCCCACAAAGCCCGTCCTGAGCTGCACGCCCGCATCCTTCACCATCTGCGCCAGCTGATCCGCCGCTGCCTGCGGATCCTCCGCAAGGCCGAAGTGCGCCGCCAGCACGCATTCCGTCTGGGTTTTGTACTCCGTAAAGGTGCAGCGGAAGGCCTGAACGATGTTTCCATGCAGCGCTTCGTAGGCGGATGCGTCCTCGCCCAGCACGCGCGCGGCCTTTGCCACCAGCGATGCAGAGTGCGCATAGAACGCCGTGGCGATAAGATCCGCACGGGTGGAGCCCTTGTAGCTGCCGCTGGGCGCATCCAGCCCCAGCCAGTCCTCGTAGTGCTCGCCGCCCGTCCACAGGAATTCATCCTTCGTGGTGGCGGTGATGTAATCCACCCAGCGGCGCATGCTGGCAAACTGCTCCCTGAGCACATCGGCGTTTCCGTAGGCCAGATACACCTCCCACGGGCAGATGGCAGCCGCATCGCCCCATGCGGCGCTGGCCTTGGGCGCGTGCAGGATATCCGGAATCACATGGCCCACATAGCCGTCCTCGTGCTGATCCGCCGCCAGATCGCGCAGCCATTTGCGGAAGAAGCGCTCCGCGTCGTAGTTGAGGCAGGCCGTGCGCGCAAACACCTGCGCGTCGCCCGTCCAGCCAAGGCGCTCATCGCGCTGCGGGCAATCGGTGGGGATATCCACAAAGTTGCCCTTCTGTCCCCACACGATGTTGTCAAACAGGCGGTTGAGCAGCGGATGGGAGCAGCGCAGGAAGCCTGTGCGCTTCATATCGGAATGCACGGCCACGGCGGTGAAATTCGCCCTCGTCACCTTGCCCGGGAAGCGGTTGACGCGCACATAGCGGAAGCCCCAGAAGGTGAGGCGCGGGCGGTAGGTCTGTTTGCCATCGCGGCAGAGATAGCGGTACTGCGCTTTGGCGGTGCGGTAGTTGTCGGTGTAGAAATTGCCGTCCTTGTCCAGCACCTCGGCAAAGGACAGATCCACCTCATCGCCCACCTGCGCCTCCAGCGTGGTCACCACATAGCCCGTCAGGTTCTGGCCAAAATCCACCACCGTTTCGCCCTTGGGTGTGCGGAAAATGCTGACCGGCGCAATGCGCTCCTGCTCGCGCACCGCCTCGCCCTCCTGCGGGATGAGCGTGTGCGTGGGGCCGTCGAAGCAGCGCGCGGGCGCAGCCTGATCCGGCGTGAAGGATGCGTCATAGATCTCGCCGTCGTAGATTTCCGAAAAGCGCACGCAGCTTTCCTGCACGCCCCAGCTTTCGTCCGTGGCGATCACTTCCTTGCGGCCATCCGGATACGTGAGGGTCAGTTCGGCAATCAGCCCGCAGGGATGCTGACCCAGCCCCTGGCGGATTGTATCGTTCCAGCCCATGGGACTGCGGTACCAGCCCTTGCCCACGGTGATGCGCAGGATATTCTGCTCTTTCAGAAGGGGTGTGACGTCATACTCCTGCACCTGCAGGCGTTTGTGGTAGGCCGTCCAGCCGGGCGCAAGGATAAAATCGCCCACGCGCTGGCCGTTGAGATGCGCCTCATACACGCCCATGGCGGTCACGCGCAGCACAGCCTTTTCGGCGCTGCCGTTCAGGGAAAAGGTGCGGGAAAAATCGGGCGCGGCATCGCCCGGATCACAGGCGGGACAGATCCAGCGGGCAACGGTAAACATGGCGGATTCCTCCTGATGAAATTGTGTGTTCTGCTATTCCCATTGTATCAAATCAGCGCCCGGCGGAAAAGCCCTGTTTTACAGAAAATCCATCGCGTGCTATAATGAGAACGACTCATTCCAAGGAGGTTTTTCATCATGCGCCAGACCCGCGCTTTTCATATCGGCGGCCTGCCCATTGGCGGCGGCGCGCCCGTAACCGTTCAGAGCATGACCAACACCGACAGCCGCGACGCTCAGGCCACCCTTGCCCAGATCAAGGCCTTGGCCGAGGCTGGCTGCGACATCGTGCGCCTGTCCGTCTATGACGAGGCCTGCCTCGACGCGCTGCCCGCCATCATCGACGGCTCCCCCGTGCCGTTGGTGGCGGACATCCACTACCGCCACGATCTGGCCATCGGCGCCATCGAGCGCGGCATTGCCAAGGTGCGCATCAACCCCGGCAACATCGGCAGCGTGGCCAACGTGCGCCGCGTGGCCGACTGCGCCAGGATGCACCATGTGCCCATCCGCATCGGCGTGAACAGCGGCAGCATCGAAAAGGACATCCTGGCCCGCGAAGGCGGCGTGACCGCGCGCGGCATGGTGGACAGCGCGCTGGCGCACGCCAAGCTTTTGGAGGATGCCGGTTTCCACGATATCGTGCTGAGCCTGAAGGCCTCCGGCGTTCCGCTGACCGTGGCGGCCTACGAGCTGGCGGCCAAAGAGACGGATTATCCCCTGCACGTGGGCGTGACCGAGGCCGGTCTGCCCGGCGCGGGCAACATCAAGAGCGCCATCGGCATCGGCGCGCTGCTTTTGCGCGGCATCGGCGATACCATCCGCGTCTCCCTCACCGGCAGCCCCATCCCCGAGGCCGGCGCGGCCATCGACATCCTGCGCGCCGTGGGCCTGCGCAACGAGCACGTCAACGTGGTCAGCTGCCCCACCTGCGGCCGCACCGGCATCGACGTGGCCGCCATCGCCCGCCGCGTGGAAGAAGAGCTCAAGGACATCCGCGTGCCCATGACGGTTGCCATCATGGGCTGCGTGGTCAACGGCCCCGGCGAAGCCCGCGAGGCCGACATCGGCCTGGCCGGCGGCGGCCTGAGCGCAGCCGGCGGCGCCAGCGGCGGCGAAGGCAGCGGCTACGCCGTGGGCGCCATCTTTGAAAAGGGCAAAGCCCCCGAAAAGGTCGAAGGCGACCTGGCCGGCATCCTCATCCAGCGCGCCCGCGCCCTGGCCGCCAAGAAGGCCGCCGAATAACGCAATACAGCATAAAACGGCCCCCGTCCTTTCGGACGGGGGCCTTCTTGGTGTGAAAATTACTTCACGGTGGCGTACCAGGCGTTGGCTTCTTCAGTCAGCACGTCGCCGCCTTCGGCGTACCACTCTTCCACGATCTCGTCCCACTGATCCATGGAGACGTCGCCGCGGACGAGCTTGACCAGCTGGGTGGCAACCCAAGTGGTGGTCAGTTCGGGATACTCAGCCTGAGAGGGCAGAGCGGAGGCCAGCTTGTTGCCAAACTGCGGGAAGTTGACGAACACGGGCAGGGTACGATCGTAGCGCTACACATAGCGGTCGCCGGCAACGGCGGTCAG
This sequence comes from bacterium, assembly GCA_029009515.1. Lineage (GTDB taxonomy): Bacteria > Bacillota > Clostridia > Christensenellales > Aristaeellaceae > Limiplasma. The sequence continues at coordinate 49,721 of JAQXJZ010000022.1, read as the reverse complement.
CAGATCGGGGTTGGAGAACAGCATGGGGAACAGGCACCAGCCGATACCGTTCTTCTGGCCCTGGGGATGATAATCTGCGCAGTTGACGTAGTCGGGGTTGTAGATGCGGGTCACGCCGTCGGCGTCATAGATCCACTGGTTGCCTTCGGGGCCGAAGTGCAGCATGTAGGTCTCTTCGTCCATGGCTTCCTGGTTGAGGATCTGCAGCATCTTGGCCACTTCTTCATCGCTGGCGTTGGCGCCGAAGCAGAAGAACACGGACACGGTGCCTTCGTTCAGGTACTTGCCGGGGTTGCCTTCTTCGTCAGCAACGGGGTTGAGGTTGATGTAGTAGGGGCCCACAGCCTCGAGTTCCTCGCTGAAGTCGGTCACGACGTCATACTGGAACAGCACCTTGGTATCGGTGGTGGAGGCGAAGAACTCCTGCCACTTGGGCTGGTTGGCAACCCACTTGGCGCTCACGTGGCCGTCGTTGTCCACTTCGTAGTCGTCGTAAGACACGTTGTCCATGTAGCCAACCTTGCCGCTGGCGAACTTGTAGGCGATGTCGACACCGGAGGTACGATGGTCGGTGGTCACGAACTCGGGATCGATGTAGCCCTTGGCGTACCAGTCGGACAGCAGGGTCAGGGCCTTCTTGGCGCCTTCAGACACAAAGCCGAACTCCAGGTTGCCCTCGGCGTTCTCGGTCCAGTAGAAGGGGTTGACGCCGTAGATACCAAAGATGGAGGGGAAGTACAGGCGCTGGAGGTTGTTTTCGCTGTTGCCGCCAGCAGTGATGGCGTAGGTATCATTGAGGCCGTTGCCGTCGGGGTCGCCGGTGGTGAACTTCTCAAACACGTTGCTCAGCTCTTCCACGGTGGTGGGAACAGCCAGGCCCAGGTTGTTCAGCCAGTCGGAGCGGATGGCAGCGCCGATGCCGGCAGCGCCGGTGGCAGCCAGACGGGGGAAGCCGTACATTTCGCCATCGATCAGACCGTAGGTGAAGAAGTCAGGATCGATGCCGATGCACATTTCGTAGTACTCAGGAGCGTTTTCCTTGATCATGTCAAGGGTGATGGGGCGCACGATGCCCTGATCAACCAGGTTGGACACGCCAGCCAGGTTGCCGGCCTCGATGAAATCCGGGATGTCGCCGGAGGCGAACAGCACAGCCTTTTCATCGGCGGTAGTGGCGCGCTTGATGACAACATCAACGCCAAAGGTCTCTTCAAACTTCTGTTCGCCCCAGGAACCGTCTTCCAGCGGGGGATTGCTGGACAGCCAGGTCAGCTCCATGGTCTCGGCCAGGGAAGCGGGCACCATGGACAGAACCATGATGGCAGCCATCAGGATACTCAGGAATTTCTTCATGGGATAACCTCCTTGATTTTTATATACCCATACGCGTTTAGCCTTCGCGTATCAGCATCAGAGTAAAGTGGGAATCAGCCCTTCACAGCGCCCAGCACCATGCCCTTGGAGAAGTACTTGCGCACGAAGGGATACACGATGAGCACCGGTATGATGGTAATCATGATGCCCGCGGCGCGCATGCTTTCCTCGGTGGGCATGTCCGCCTTGCCGCCGTGCACCACGGTGCCGGCCAGCAGCATGTTGCTCTGCTCGATGACCAGGCGGCGGATGTGCACCTGCACCACCTGCTTGGACGTATCGGTGATGTAGACCATGGAATCGAAGTAGCTGTTCCAGTGGGTGAAGAACTGCCACGTGGCGATGGTCATCAGAGACGGGATGGAGATGGGCAGGATCACCTGGAAGAAGATCTGCGTGGTGGTGGCGCCGTCGATGTCGGCGGCTTCCTCCAGCGCTTCGGGGATGCCTTCAAAGAAGGAGCGCAGCAGCAGGATGTAATAGGTGGAACACAGGGGCAGCAGCACCAGAATCCACACGTTGTTGAGCAGGCCGATTCTCTTGACCGTGAGGTACGTGGGAATCAGGCCGCCAACGAAGAACATGTTGATCATGAAGAACCACGTGATCAGCTTGCGGCCGGGCAGGTCGCGTTTGCTCAGCGGATAGGCCGCAAGCGCCATGACCACGGTGGAAAGCACCGTGCCCACCACAGAGCGGAAGATGGTGACGGCAAAGCCGCTGTGAATGTAGCTCTGCGTGAAGAAGCGCGTGTACGCATCCAGCGTGAATCCCTTGGGGGTCAGCATGAACGGATCGGTGCTGACCGCCAGTCCGCCGTAGGTGGAGAAGGACTTCATGAACAGATAGTAGATGGGATAGATGACCGTGATCATGAAGAACGCCAGGAGGATGTAGATGGCTGCACGGGCAAGCACGCTTCCGCCATCGCGGCAGGTGAGCGAAAAACGGGGTTTTTTCATTCAGCGCGCCTCCTTCCTTAAAACAGGCCTTCCTGACCGATGAGCTTGGAGAAGTAGTTGGTGGCCAGCACCAGTACCAGGTTGATCACGTTCTTGAACAGGCCAACCGCGGTGGAGTAGCTGAACTTGCTGCTCTCAATGCCCTGACGGTACACGTAGGTATCCAGAATGTCGGCGGTGTCCATGACAGCCGAGTTGTACATGTTGTAGATCTGGTCAAAGCCCGCGTTCATCAGCGAGCCCACCTTGAGCACCATGACAACCACGATGGTGCCGGCGATGCAGGGCAGGGTGACATTGGTCAGCTGCTTCCAGCGGCCTGCGCCGTCAATCTGCGCCGCTTCGTACAGCTCGGGGTTGATGCCGCCGATAGCCGCCACGAAGATGATGGAGTTCCAGCCGGCGGACTCCCACATATCTGAAACGATGACCCAGAATAAGAACCATTCATTGTCACCCAGGAAGTATATGGGTGTGCCTCCGCACGCTCGTATCACGGCGTTGACCATGCCGGTGGAGGGAGAGAGGATCTCCAGAAGGATGGAGCCGATGACGACCCAGGAGAAGAAGTGCGGCAGCATGGTGACGCTGGAAACCACAGTGCGGTACTTGGAGTGGGTGACTTCGTTGAGCAGAAGCGCCAGCACCAGACCGGAGGTGGACACGAACACCAGCTTGAGCGCGCTGATGACCAGCGTGTTCTGGGTGACGCGCCAGAAGGCCTTGGTCTTGAACATTTTGATGAAATGCTTCATACCCACCCATTCGCTGCCTTCGATGCCCTTGAGGATCTTGAAATCCTTAAAGGCGATCTGCAGGCCGTAAATGGGGCCGTAGGCAAAGATGATGTACCACACGATGGCCGGAATCAAAAACACATACAGCCAGCGGTACTTGTACAGGCGGCTCCTGATGCTTGGAGCGCGGTAGGTGAGATCAGGCTGCATTTGACTGCCCCCTTTGCTGTTTCAGGCGCGGATCAGCCCTTGATCCACTCCTCGTTGATGCGGTGGTACATGATGCAGTCGCGGCCGTGCCAGGTGTAGGCCACGTGGATATCGCCGTCGCGGGACTGCATGATGCAGGGATAGTGGTAGGTGTGGTTGAGGTGCTTGTTCTCGCTGCCGGCATAGCCGTCGCCGGGCTCGATGACGCGCTTGTAGGGGAAGGTATCGCCCTCGTCATAGGTCAGGGCGATCACAACCGGCACGCGGGGATTGCCCCACAGCACCACATTGGGGTCATCGCCGCCCTTGACGTCGTTGTAAATGAGGGCGATGGCGCCGCTCTGGAGGCGGATGGCCTGGATGGAGGCGTTGTTGTTGGGCAGATCCAGCGCCTTGGGCTCGGTCCAGGTGCGGCCATAGTCGTCGGAGAAGCTGCGGTAGATGCGGTCGGCAGAGCGGCTGCGGAAGAACGCCACCAGATGGCCGGGGCGGGTTTCCACCACGGACATGTGCACGCGGCGCACGCTGCCGGGCACCTCATACTCCTGCCAGGTCTTGCCCTGATCGCTGGAGATCTGCACCACGGAATAGTCGCGGCCGTACTGCGGCTTGTTGGCGTCCTCTTCCACCAGCGAATACCACATGGGGAAGATCCACTCGCCGTTGCTCATCACGGTGATGGGGTGGCGGCAGAACGCGCCGGGCTTGGTGAACTGGCTGATGGCCTCGCTCCAGGTGTGGCCGTTGTCCTCGGACAGGCGCAGGCGCACCTCGGCGGTCTCCTGCATGGTGAAGTGACCCTTCACCTCGCCGCGCTTGAGCTTTTCGGCCCACTCTTCATGGGTCATCTTGCCGCGGGAGAGCTGTGCGGTGTGCAGAAGCCACACCTTTCCGTCGGGCGCCTGGAAGAACGAGGGGTTCTGCTCGGAGCGCTCGTAGTCATCGCTGATCAGCTTGGGCTCGGTCCAGTGATCGCTGCCCTTGTCGAGGCGGGACATGGCAATCTTGATGTCAGAGGAACCTTCGGACAGGCCGGCGAACCACACGCACAGGATGTCGCCGTTTTCCAGTTCGACGAGGTTGGACGCATGATTATCCCGGTAGGTGGAAGGGATATATGCCTTGATGTGGTGGTCGTAGCCGTGTTCAATAAAGAGCTTGCCGCCGCTGGACAAGGCGCCAAAATCAATTGCTTTCATTGTCAAACCTCCGAACTCATTTATGGATTTATGGTGCTGAATCTGGGTTCATTATGCCAAAGCCGTGAAAACATTGTCAATGCATTTTCCGAACCATTGCATGAAAGTGCAGTTTTTCTGCACGTTTTTACTATTCGAATGCACATAAAAGCTGTTTGATCAGGTTAGTAAACAACCAAATCAAACCAAGTATTTTCGATTATTCCCGCCGTTTGTGATACCCAATGCACGAAACGGACAAAAAAGAATCATCCCGTGCAGTTTTCCGAAAGATGCAAAAACATGCACGTGATGATTCTTTTTGTCACTGTCAATTCAGCGTTTACGGCTCCCACACAATGGCCTTGATGTGCTGCTGCGGACGGTCGCTGCTGGCGGAATGATACACCACCAGCACCTTGCCAAACGGCAGCATGGCCAGCTTGGGATAGCCGACGTCCTCGTTGTTGATGTCGCCGTCCAGAACGATCTCGTCTCCCCAGGTCTTGCCGCCGTCCTGGCTCAGGCGCGCCACAAAGCGGGAGATCTTGCCGCGGAATGCGTACAGGATCACCAGCCGCCCATCCGGCAGATGGCCGAGGCAGGAGGGGTTGGTGCTTTTGGAGCGCAGGCTGTAGGGCATGTCCAGAATGGACAGTATGCGCCAGTGCCGTCCGCCGTCGGTGGAGCGGCGGATTTCAATCCAATGGTTGCCATGCGGCGTCTGACCGCGCTTGGGCGGACGGATCTCCGCCTCGCTGGCGGCGTCGTAGCGGCGCGAGATGGAGCAGATGAGGCTGCCGTCGGACATGCGCACGGTGTTGGTCAGCGCGCTTCGTGCGCTCTTGTCCGCCAGATAGCCAAGCATCGTCCACGTATGGCCGCCGTCATCGGTGCGCACAGCATAGGAGCGATCCGGCAGCAGCTTGCAGGGAATGCCGCTGGTCTGTCTGGACAGAACCAGAATGCAGGAAGAACGGCCCTCAATGATGTAATCGGTGCGGGCCGTCATGGTCTTGCTCGCACCGGGCAGCAGATAAGGCCCCTGCCACGTATGGCCGCGGTCGTAGGTGACCACATAGGTGGAGTTGCGGATGGTAACGGCTGCCGTGCCCACCTTGAGCGCAAAGTCCGGATGCGAAAACTGGATGCCTTCCTCCGGAAGCGGGATGGGTTCGCGGCGGCTGATTTCTTCGATGGGATTGTCCAGTTCCAGCTTCCACGTCTGGCCACCGTCCGTGGTGCGTGCCATCACCGTACGGATTTCCTTGCGCTCGTCAATGCGGTGGCCGATTTTCTTGGGCAGGTAGGAGCCCACGTGAAAGGCCACCAGCACCTCATTGCCCCAGCTCCACATGCCTGCATTGGCAGGCCAGCCGGCAAACTGCTGGGTATTGTAATAGATCAGGGTGTTTTTCACTCTTTGGCGCTCCTTCTTGCCTCATCCTGCGCGTTCTGGCGGTATTTTTGGGGCGTCGTGTTCATGTGACGCTTGAAAACTTTGATGAAATACAGCGTATCGCCATAGCCGATGGACATGGCAATCTGCTCGTTGCTCATGTCCGTCTGGCTCAGCAGCTCGCACGCACGGTGGATGCGCAGCTCATTGACAAACTGCGGCAGCGAAATCCCCACGTGCTGCTTGAAGAAATGACTGATGAAGGAACGCGAGTAGTTGAGATGAGCGGCAATCACGTCCACGCTGAGGGTGTTGGCGTAGTTGAGCTGCACAAAGCGCTTGATCTTTTCCAGCAGCTCGTTTTCCGCCACCTCATGCTCAGAGCACAAGCCCTCGTTGTCGCGGATGCTCAGAAGCTCGTCGAAGAACAGGTAGGAATAACCCGTGGCGGCATAGGTGTGCACATTGTCGCGCTTGAGGCCTTCGATGATCTCGTTGACCAGGTTCAAAAGGCGCCCGGTCATGCAGTCGGTAAAGATGGGCTCCTCAGGCGTCGCGCCCAGCGAGCGCATGATCTGCGCACAGCTGTTGCCGTTGAAGGAAAACCACTTGATGGTCCACGGATCGCCGGAGTTGGCAAAGTAGTGGTGGATAACGTCCGGAAAGCAGAAAAACAGATCGCCGGCGCGGATCAGCCTGTCCTGGCCGTTCAGGCGGAAGAATCCGCTTCCCTCCACCACCAGCACCATCTTATAGTTGGGAAGCACGCGCGGGCCGATGGAATGGTTGGGCCTGCACACGCGGTGACCTGCCCACGTCAGATACAGCGGCGAGGCGAGCTCGGCCTCGTCCGGCGTATGAAAAACAGAATCGATGTACACGGAGGCGGCATCCCCCTTTCCGGATCAAAATCGCTTCTATCACTTTACTCCATACTCTTCTCCAATGTCAAGAGTAGTGTAACTTTGTGCACAAATCTAAAAACAAATTGACTTGAGCATCAAAAATCATCTATACTTTTGGCGGATACTTGAAAGAACGGTGGACGTACGCGATGAAAACATCATATTGCATCGACGACGTATTCGAACGCTGGCCCGTTCGCAAGGCCGTAAGAACACTGGCCGTACCGGCTGTAGCCAGTCAGATGGTGACCGCCGTATGCAGCCTGACGGATACTTTCTTTGTGGGGCAAACCGGCTCAGATACTGAGATTGCTGCGGTTTCTGTGTCCTATACCGCGCTGCTGCTGCTCAACACCATTGCCAATCTGTTTGGCATCGGCGGAAGCAGTCTGCTTTCGCGCGCACTGGGCGAGCACAACCGGCAAAAAGCATCCCAGTCGGCCGCCTTCAGCCTGTGGGGCGCCGCTGTCATATCCGCCTCATACGCCATTCTGATGGCTGTTTTTCCACAGCAGCTGGCCCGTCTGTTCGGCGCCGGTGACTCTTACTTGAATGATACGTGCACATATTTACACTATAGCGTCGTGCTCGGCGCCATACCCAGCGTGCTGGTGATGGTCTTTGGCCACCTGGTGCGCGCCGAGGGCGGAGCGCGTCAGGCAGGCGTGGGACTGTGCCTTGCCGGTGTGGCCAACATGGTGCTGGATCCGCTGTTCATCTATCCCTGGGGCCTGAACATGGGCGTTGCAGGCGCGGCGCTGGCAACGGCGCTGGCGCACTGGCTGTCGCTGGGCTACTTTCTGCTGTACATGTACCGCGAGCGCGCGCACACTGTGCTTTCGCTCAAAGTACGCCACCTTCGCCTGCCCCGCCGCCTGGTGTGGGACATCCTCTCCACCGGCTTTCCGCAGTCCATCAAGACGGTCATGTCCACTCTGTCCGGCTCGGTCATGAACCATTTGGCCGCGCCCTTTGGCGAATATGTGGTGGCCGCCATCGGCGTGGCGCACAAGTTCGATCTGATCCCCATGAACGTGGCCACCGGTTTTTCCGCGGGATCGCTGCCCATGATCGGCTACACCTACGCCGCGCGGCAGTACGACCGCATGAAGGAGGCGCTGTACCATTCGCAGCGCTACGCCCTGTATGTGTCAGCTGGCTGCATGGTGGTTTACCTGCTCTTCTCGCCCGTGCTGACAGGGCTATTCATTCAGGATGAGCAAACCGCGCAGATGGGTGCGCAGTTTCTGCGGGTGCTCTCCCTCGCGCTTCCGGGCATGACAGTCAGCTTCATCTTTACGGCGCTGTTTCAGGCCACGGGGCGCGCACGGGAGGCGCTCATCATGTCGCTGTATCGCAAGGGTGCGGTGGATATTCCCCTCCTGTTCCTGTTCAACGCCATCTTCCCCATGTGGGGACTTCTGCTGGTGCAGCCTGTGGTGGATACCACCGCGGTGCTGCTGGCCTGGCACTTTTACAAGCGTTTCAACCGCGAACTGCAGACTCTTCAAGGAGGCGATGAGGCATGTCCTGCGAAAGCCTGAAGGTTTTGAACCGCACCCTGCGCACGCTGCCGGGCCGGCTGCTGCTGGGACCCACCGGCGCAAGGCTGGGCGTGGATTATCTGGATCCTGTCGCTGGCTTTGCAGGCCGGATCGACTTCATCCACAAGATGAACATCCCGCTTCTGTTTTCCGTCACCCCTCAGGACGTATCCGCCTTTCCCCCGCACGCACAGGCCGTGTGGTACCCCGACCGGCTGGACATGCAGCAGACCTGCGCGCGCTACGCACTTGAGGAAAGCAAGTGGATCACCTGGGAGGATGCGGCCGTCAGCTGTCAGCTGTGGCGCAACACGGGCCGCGATCCGCTGGTTCTCCGCCTGAACCTGCCGGATGGCAGTCATGCAGATGAAACAGGCTGGCTGTGGCAGACGCCTGTCAGCATCCACGGCATTCAGCCGGTGTTTCTCATCGGCAGCAGCGTGCAGTGGACGGACGGCTGCTATGTGATTGCCCCCGGTCAGGAGGCTGAAATCGTCCTGTGCGCCGCAGGCGTTCTGCCTGGCGAGGAAGAACGGCTGGCCGGGCGCGTGAACAGCGTTCTTTCTGCGCCGCCTGACGAGCTCCGGCAGGAACAGCGCACGCGCTATGACGAATGGTTTATGCAGGCTCCGCAGTTTGAGTGCAGCCATCCCCTTCTGCAGCGCTGCTGGGACTACCGCTGGTACATCCTGCGCACTTGTCTGTGCAGGCCGGATACAGGGCTGTTCCATCACACCGCCATGTACGAGGGGCGCTCCCACAAGGTGGTCAAGGATCCCTATGCCCCTTCCGGCTGGGAGTTCACCAAGCTGGTGCCGCTTTCCACGCCGCTGCATGTGAGCGAACTGCGCTGGCATCAGGACGATACCGCCAAAGAGGTCATCCGCTCGCTGGTGGACAGTGCGGATGAAAAAGGCATGTGGCGCTGTCTGTATGCGGATGAACAGCTGGCCGACTACGCCAACGCCTCCGCCCACAGCCTGTATCAGCTGTACCTGAGCACCGGCGACCGCGATTTCATCGCCGAGGTGTTGCCCGCCTTCAAGCGCAACTGCATGGCCGTGTACGAAACCTACAAGGGTCAGAACGACCACCTGCAGGTGGAGTACGTGCACCAGCGCACGGGCAAGGAGTATCAGCCCAGCTACTGGTATTTTGCCGAAGAATACCCGGATCACGTCAACAAACACCGCGAGGGCTACACGCCGCTCAAGCGCGTGGACCGCTCCGTCTACTGCTATCTGGATTTCATGGCGCTGAGCCGTCTGTGCGCCGCCCTCGGCGATCCGGACGAAGCGCGCTTTGCCCAGCTGGCTCAGGCCGTCCGCACCGACGTGCTGGAAAAGATGTGGGACGAGGAGACGCACTTCTTCTACGACCTGCATCACCTGGACGACCGCAAGGCCATGGTGAAGAACATCGTGGGCGTCTACCCCTTCTGGGCAGCCATTGCCGACGAACGCCACGATCGCGCGCTGAACTACCTGAGCGACGAAAACGCCTTTGCCACCGGCAGCGCCTTTGCTTCCGTTTCCGCCGACTGTCCGGTGTTCTCGGCCTGCGGCGGCTGGAAGGGCGACTTTTTCAAGGGCCGCAACGGCTGCGTGTGGAACGGCCCCTCCTGGCCCTACACCACGGCCATCGCGCTGGATGCGCTGGCGGAAGCCTCGCTGCGCACCAATCACCGCTACGACGGCGCGTTCGCACGCTTCCTGCACGAGTACACGCTGCAGCACTTCACCGGCTGCGATCCATCCCGCCCTTATCTGGTGGAGCACTACGACAGCATCACCGGCGAGCCGCTCAGCGACGAACCCGACTACAACCACTCCTACTACATCGACCTCATCGTGCGCCGTCTGGCGGGCGTGCTGCCCGCCGAAAGCGGCTTCACCTTCGACCCCATCGACTGCGGCGTGGAGCAGTTTGCGCTGCGCAATCTCCTCATCCGCGGGCGTCGCGTGGGCGTGCAGCTGGCACAAGGCTCCTACACTGTCACGGTCGATGATGAGGTGCGCTACTCCGGCCCGGGTGGACGGGCCGTTTCCATCAACCTCTGAGAAGGGAGGCCAACCGCCATGAATGCACCGCTTCGGCTGGTCATGATCGCCGACGATCTGACCGGTTCCTTCGATACGGGCGTGCAGTTTGAAAAGCGCGGCGCGTCGGTCAGCTTCACGATGCTGGACAATCTGGACGGCTTTGCCGCCGGGACGGATGTGGTTGTGATCGACACCGAATCGCGCCACGTGCCGCCCGATACCGCCTTCCAGCTCACCGCCCGCGCCGTGCGCTGGGCCGTGGAGCAGGGCGCACAGCACGTGTACATCAAGACCGATTCCGGCCTGCGCGGCAACGTGGGGCCGTCCATCAAAGCCGCGCTTCAGGAAACCGGCTGCACTGTGGCGGCGTTTGCGCCCGCCTATCCGGACATGAAGCGCATAACGGTGCACGGCTGCCAGCTCATCGACGGCGTGCCGGTTCACGAGAGCGTGTTCGGGCGCGACCCGTTCGACCCCGTCACCTCCCCCACCGTTCGCGGGCTGATCGAGCCCCATGGCGTTGCGGTCAAAGAGCTGGAACCCGGCGGCGACTGGCTGCAGACCACAGCCGACCCCACCGTATGGGTGATCGACGCCGAGACCAACGATGATCTTTCGCTCATCGCCCGCCGTCTGAGCGATTGCGGGGCGCTGCGCGTAACCACCGGATGCGCGGCCTTCGCGGCGGCGCTCTACCCGGTTTTCGGTTTGCCGGATGCGCCGCGCCAGCCGCAAGCGCTGCTTTCGCCGCTTCTGGCGGTGTGCGGCAGCGTGAACGCCATCACGCGCAGCCAGGTGCTGTACGGGCAAGCGATCGGCTTCCGGCGCGAGGTGATCGACCCATTTGTGCTGACGGGCGGCGCTTTCACAAGCGGCTCCTTTGATTCTCTGCTTGCGTCCATCCGGCGCGGCGAGCATCTGCTCATCGACACCGGCCTGGTGAGCAGCCCGGAATGCGTGCCTCTGCGCGAGCAGATCGCCAGCCGTCTGGGCTGGCTGATGCACCGGCTGCTTGTGGAGCTGGACGGCCAGCCCTGCACGCCCATGATCATCGGCGGCGATACGCTGATGGGCTTCCTCCGCCTGCTGGATCAGCCCGATGTGCATCTGGAGGGCGAGGCGGCGCACGGCGTGGTGATCTTTTCCGTCATGCTGAAAGGACGCAGGGTGCGTCTTCTGTCCAAGAGCGGAGGCTTTGGCGAAGAAACCCTGCTCAAGGAACTCTGTAACTCTATGACCGCAATGTAAGGGGGATTATTCCTATGTTTGTATGCAAAATGCCCAAGGCGGCCTATTGCGGCCCGGATGCTCTCGAGCAGCTCAAGGCGCTGTGCAGCGGCGCAAAGCGCGCGGCTGTGTTCTCTGACCGCGGCATCGAGCGCTCCGGCGTGCTGGAAAAGCCGCTTGCCCTCATCCGCGAAGCCGGAGTGGAAGCTTCGCTCCTGCTGGATCTGCCCGCCGAGCCCACCCGTGATCAGGCGCAGGCCGTGGTGGACGCCTTCCGTGCCAGCGGTGCGGATATGATCATTGCCATCGGCGGCGGCAGCGTGATGGATATCGCCAAGCTGTGCTCCATCCTCGCTTCCGGTGAATCCACCGTGGCTGATCTGCTGGCCAATCCCGCCATCGGCAAAAAGACGGTGCGCAGCATCATGATCCCCACCACCGCCGGAACCGGCGCCGAGGCCACGCCCAACGCCATCGTTCTGGTGCCCGAAAAGGAGCTGAAGGTGGGCATCGTGTGCGAGGAAATGATCCCCGACGCGGTCATTCTGGACGGCGATATGATCCGCCGCCTGCCCGCGCACATCGCTGCCTCCACCGGCGTGGATGCGCTGTGCCATGCCATCGAGTGCTACACCTCCAGGAAGGCCACCCCGTTCAGCAACCTGTACGCCATGGAGGCCCTCAAGCTGATCTTTGCCAACATCGAAGCCGCCTGCCTTGACCCCGAAGCGCTGGAAAGCAAGAGCGCCATGCTGCTGGCGGCCTACTACGCCGGCGTGGCCATCACCTGCTCCGGCACCACCGCCGTGCATGCGCTGAGCTATCCGCTGGGCGGCAAGTATCACATTCCCCACGGCGTGGCCAACGCCATGATGCTCATGCCCGTCATGCGCTTCAACGTTTCCTTCTGTCAGAAGGAACTGGCGCAGGTGTACGATGCGCTGGGCCAGCAGGGTGCGCAGGACGAAGCTGCGAAGGCGCAGTGGGTGCTTGAGCGCATGGAAGCGCTGGTCCAAACCCTGCAGATTCCCACCGATCTCAAGCAATACGGCGTTGCCATGGAGGATCTGGACGGGCTGGTGGCGGCCGGCATGGACGTGCAGCGCCTGCTGGTGAACAACAAGCGTCCCGTAACCGCCGAAGATGCAAGAGCGCTCTATCTTGAACTGCTGCAATAAAGGAGGACAACCGCAATGAAAGAGATGAAAGGTATCATCGTCCCCATCCTCACCCCCATGAACGAGGATGAATCGCTCAACCTGCCGGAGCTGCGCAACCAGATCGAGCGTCTGATTGCCGCTGGCGTGCACGGCATCTTCCCCTTCGGCACCAACGGCGAAGGCTACATCCTCTCCGAGCAGGAGAAGGAACAGGTGCTGGAAGTGTGCGTGGATCAGGTGAAGGGCCGCGTGCCGGTGTACGCTGGTTCCGGCTGCATCTCCACCAGGGATACCATCCGCCAGTCCCGCCGCGCCAAGGAGCTGGGCGCCGACGTGCTGTCCATCATCACGCCCTCCTTTGCCGCCGCTTCTCAGGACGAGCTGTACGCCCACTACCGCGCCGTGGCCGAGAGCGTGGATCTGCCCATCCTGCTGTACAACATCCCCGCCCGCACCGGCAACGCGCTGGCCCCTGCCACCGTGGCCCGTCTGGCGGATATCGACAACATCGTTGGCGCCAAGGACTCCAGCGGCAACTTTGACAACATCCTGCAGTACATCGAGTGCACCCGCGGCAAGGGCTTTACCGTGCTGTCCGGCAACGACTCGCTCATTCTGTGGACGCTGCTGGCCGGCGGCCAGGGCGGCATCGCAGGCTGCGCCAACGTGTTCCCCAAGAACATGGTGGCCATCTACGAAAACTTCGTCAAGGGCGATATGACCGCTGCCCGCGAGGCGCAGGACGCCATCCGCCCCTTCCGCAACACCTTCCGCTTCGGCAACCCCAACACCATCGTCAAGACCGCTACCGCCATGCTGGGCTACCCCGTTGGCAAGTGCCGCGCGCCCTTCAACGGCCTGAGTGAGGCCGGTGTGGAGGCCGTGCGTCAGGCGCTTGAACTGCTGGACTCCAAGGGGGTATGCTGATATGCGCAAACCCATCATCGGTATCACCATGGGCGATCCGGCGTCCATCGGCCCGGAGCTGTGCCTGCGTGCGCTGGCGGACGCCAGCCTGTATGAGGAATGCTCGCCCATCATCGTGGGCGACAGCTGCATCCTTGAGCGCGCCATGCAGATTGACGGCATGCCGCAGCTGGCGATCCATCCGGTGGAGAGCGTGAGCGAGGCGCTGTTTACGCCCGGCACGCTGGACGTGATCGACCTGCACGCAGCTGAGCCGGAAACCGCGCCTTTGGGCGAAGTGAGCGCCGTGGCCGGCAACGCCGCGTTTGTGTACGTGAAGAAGGTCATCGAGCTGGCCATGGCCGGCGAGGTGGACGCCACCGTCACCAATGCGCTCAACAAGGAAGCTATCAACCTGGCTGGCCATCATTTCTCCGGCCACACGGAGATCTATGCCCACTACACCGGCACCGAGCACTATACCATGCTGCTTGCGCATGAGGATCTGCGCATCGTGCACGTGTCCACGCACGTGTCCCTGCGCGAGGCCTGCGACCGTGTGAAGAAGGAGCGCGTGCTGGAGGTCATCCGCATCGCGCATCAGGCCTGCAAGGACATGGGCATCGAAAATCCGCGCGTGGGCGTGGCTGGACTCAACCCCCACTGCGGCGAAAACGGCCTGTTTGGCCGCGAGGAGATCGAGGAGATCACGCCCGCCATCGAGGCCGCACAGGCGGAAGGCATCAACGCCGCCGGTCCCGTGCCGCCGGACACCATCTTTTCCAAAGCGCGCGGCGGCTGGTATGACATCTGCGTGGCCATGTACCACGATCAGGGCCATATCCCGCTGAAGGTGCTGGGCTTTGTGTACGATCCCCAGCAGCAGAAGTGGCTGGCCGTCAGCGGCGTGAACATCACGCTGGGCCTGCCCATCATCCGCACCTCGGTAGACCACGGCACGGCGTTCGATCAGGCCGGCAAGGGCACCGCCAGCCCCATCAGCCTGCTCAACGCCATCAGCTACGCCATCCGCTTTGCCAAAACCCGCATCTGATGAAAGAAACCAAAAAGCAGGGTCCGGAGCATTGTTCCGGACCCTGCTTTTGTTTGGGCTGATTATTCTTCCGTTTCCTCATCGATGGTCGTGACCACAACGGTCATGCCGATGCGCACGTCCTTGTCGGGCGTGAAGTCGATGTAGGCCAGATAGCTGGCGTCGCTGGTGCTTTCGGCGGAGCTGACGTGGGAGATCATGTTCACCTCGCCCATCACCTGCTCGGTCTTGCTCTCGTCGTAGTTGAAGGAGATGCGCACCTTGTCGCCTTCGGAGATGGTGGTGAGGTCGTACTCGTCCACGGTGATCTCAATCTGCGCGCTGTCCATGGTGTACACGGTGAGCAGCGTGTCGCCCTTGTTCACGGTGGCGCCGGCAGAGGTGTTCACGCTGGCCACCACGCCGCTCACGTCGGACATGATCTCGTTGCTGGTGGCAAACAGGCCGTCCACCTGGCCGGTCACGGTTTCAAACAGCAGGTCGCCGCGGGCTACGCGCTGGCCGTCCTGCACGTGCAGCTTGAGCAGGCTGCCGCTGCCGTTTACGGCAATCTCCGCCGTGCGGCCCACGGTGCCCTTGCCCACGCGGGTCTTGGTGGAGCGGGACGCATCGCGGTAGATGTTCACGCTCTCTTCCATCAGCAGCTCGCCGCTGGTGGTTTCCACGGTGTAGGTGGTGCCGCTGGCGGCGGTCACCACGCCCTCGGCGGTGTGCGCGCCGTCGCTGGCGCAGGTGATGTACACGGTTTCGCCGATGTTGATGTACTTGGTCTCGCTGGAGTTGTAGGCCTTTTCGATGTCGGCGGAGATGGAGTACTTGCGGTCGGGCACGATGTACATCACTGCGCCGTAGCGGGCGGTGATGTTTTCAATGGCGTCGCCGGGCTGGGCGAACACGCCCGCGATGGTGCCGTCCGCCGATGCGTAGACCTTGGTGGTCTCGATGGCGGCAATCTTGTCGCCCAGGCCGATCAGGCTGCCCGCGCGCAGGCGGAAGCTGGATACCGTGCCGCCAAACGGCGCGGTCACGCTCACGCTCTCGCCCGCCACCACCTTGCCGTCGAAGGTGGTTTCCGCCAGCGCCAGCGCAGGTACGAGCATCAGGATCAATGCGACCAACAGGAACTTCTTCATTTGGTTGACCTCCCCTTTTGTTGTGTTTCTATGTTCTCACATTACATTCTGCGAAGCGCGTCGATGGGGCTGAGCTTGCTGGCCTTGCGCGCAGGCGACCAGCCAAAGATGATGCCCACCGCGGCGGAGAAGCCCACGCCCAGCGCGATGGCGCCATAGGAGATGACGAAGGTGATGTCCATGACGGAGCACAGCGCGGCTGATACAACCAGGCCCAGAATCACGCCGATCACGCCGCCGATCATGGACAGCAGGAACGATTCGATCAAAAACTGGATCTGGATCTGCCCCGGCTCCGCGCCGATGGCTTTCTTCAGGCCGATCTCCACCGTGCGCTCGGTGACGGAGGTGAGCATCATGTTCATGATGCCGATGCCGCCGACCAAGAGCGCAATGGAGGCAATGCCCGCCAGCAGCGCCGACATCATCGAAAGCATGCTGTCCATCACGTCTGCGATGGAATCCATGGTGGTGATGGTATAGGTGTCATCCTCAAAGTTGAACAGCACGTCGAGGTAGTTTTCCAGCGACGCCGACACGGTTTCGCTGCTTTCGGCGCTGTCCAGATAGACGGTGATGCTGTTGACCAGCGTGGTGGAGTTCATCTTCAAGGCCGTGGTATAGGGCATCAGGATCTGGGTAGAGCCGCCCAGCATGCTGGCCACAGAATCATCCGAGCTGTCGGAGAGGGTGCCGATGACGGTGAAGGCAATGCCGTTGAGATAGATGGTCTCACCCACCGGGTCGATGCCGTAGAAGAACTCCTCCAGCACCTCCGGCCCAACCAGGCACACACGCGCCATGTCGTCAATGTCGATGGGGGTGATGGCGCGGCCGTTGAGGAGGGCCTCGGGATCGTTGACGAAGTAGTATTCGTTGGTGCCGGTGCCGCGGATGCTGGTTTCGCTGCTGCGGCCATAGGCCACCTTCAGGCTCATGGACACGCTGGGCGTTACGCCGGTCACGTGGTCCAGTTCAGCGATCTCGTCCATGTTCTCGCCGCTCAGGCCGGCCACCAATTCCGTGCCGGTAGCGCTCACGCTCATGCTGCCCGCGCCCATGGAAGTGAACGAATCCGAAATGGAGGAGGACACGCCGGAAATGGTGGTGATCAAGGCGATGACCGCCGTAACGCCGATCATGATGCCAAGGATGGTCAGGAACGAGCGCATGCGGTTTTGCATGATGTTGGAGATGGCCATGGAGAGGCTTTCCACAAACATGTAGAAGTTGCCCAAGAGCTTTTTCATGCGAACGTCACCTCGCCTTCCGCCTCGGTGAGCACGCCGTCGATGATGTTGACCACACGGCGCGCGTTTTTGGCGATGTTGACGTCGTGGGTGATCATGATGATGGTGTTGCCGTCCTCGTTGAGCTCGCGGAACAGCTGCATGATCTGCTTGCCGGTGGTTTGGTCCAGCGCGCCGGTGGGCTCGTCAGCCAGCAGAATGCTGGGACGGGTGACCAGTGCGCGGGCGATGGCCACGCGCTGCTGCTGGCCGCCGGAAAGCTGGTTGGGCATGTGGTGCAGTCGATCCTGCAGGCCCACCTTCACCAGCATTTCCTCAGCGCGGCGCTGGCGCTCCTTGGGGCGCACACCTGCGTACAGCAGCGGCAGCTCCACATTTTTCATGGCGTCCATCTTTTTGAGCATCTGCGAATTCTGGAAGATGAAGCCAACCTCCTTGCAGCGGATATGGCTCAGTTCCTTCTCATCCAGGTCGCCCACCACGTTGCCGCGCAGGATGTATTCGCCGCTGGTGGGAAGGTCGAGACAGCCGATGATGTTCATCAGGGTGGATTTGCCGCTGCCGGACGGGCCCAGGACGGACAGGTATTCGCCCTCGGCAATGTCCAGATCGATGTCCTTGAGAACGGTCATGGCTTCCTCGCCCAGCTGGTACTGCTTGACGATCTTGCGCATGCGGAAGAACAGTTCCTCGTGCGGATGGGCGGGCTGTGCCGCTTTGTTTCTGCGAAGGTTAAACATCGTTATGCTCTCCCTTCATCAGCGCATGCCGCCGCCATAGTTGCCGCGGCTGCCTCCGCCATAGCTGCCGCTGCCGCCGCGGCCGCTGTCGGGCATCTGGCCGCCGCCGTAGCTGCCGCCCGGCATCTGGCCGCCGGGCATCTGCTGTTGCTGCTGGCCGCCCATGCTCTGGAACATATTGGCAATGTTCATCAGGCCGGCATTGGCTGCGGCGGTGGATACCTTGTACACCTCGTCGCCCGCCTTGAGGCCTGCGGTGATCTCCACATGGCTGTCGTTGCTGATGCCAAGGGTGACCGGCACCTGCTGCATGGCGTCGCCCTCTCCCTTCATGAGCACGTAGGCGCTGTTATCGGGCGCAAAGCTGAGCGCGGAGGAGGACAGGATGACGGAATCCACCGCTTCCTCCTGCGGAATGGTGACGGTGGCCTGCATGCCGGGCAGCACGTTTTCCGTCACGGAAAGCTCGGCGGTCACGGTGTAGTAGGCGGTGTTGCCCATGGAGGAGGAGATGCGGTTGATGTGGGAGATGGTGGAATCAAAGGTTTCTTCCAGCGCCTTGACGGTCACGCGGCACTCCTGCCCCACGTGCACGTCGGAGATGTCGTACTCGTCCACGCGCATGGAAACCGTCATGTTGCCAAAGTCCACAATCTGGATGAGGTCGCTGTTCATGCTCACCTCGTCATCCACCTCCACGTAGATGGCGTTGACCTGGCCGTCAAAGCTGGCCTTCACGGTGGTGCCGTCGGACAGGCGCATGAGCTTGTCGTCCTTCCTCACCTTCTGCTCTTCCCTGACGAAGATCTGCCTCACCACACAGCTGCTTTCGGCGGTGTGGGTTTCGTAGTTCTTCACGCTCACCGATCCGCTGAAGGAGAGCGAATTGGAGATGGTGCCGGTCTGGGCGGTGTATTTATCGTAGGTGATGGTCGCACCGGCGGTGAGCTTCGGCCACACGAACAGCCGCACCGCGCCTGCTGCGATCAGCAGAAACACGAGCCAGCCAATCACCCTTCTGATGATTTTTTTGCGTTTCTTTTTCTTATTCTGCACTGCGTTGGATGCCAAGCCTTCTCACCTCAGTTTCCCTGCAGATGGAGCTGATCCATCGGCCCATGATACACGTCGTAGTAGTAATATTCCGCACCGGGATCGCTGGAGAGGGCGTAGGTATCGCCCTCCACGGTCACGCTGATGCCAAAGCTGGGCGCGCCCATCTGCACATCGTAGGTGAACGCCTTGCTGGCCAGGCCCTGCGCGCGGTACATGTTGTAGCGGATACCGGCGGAGAAGCCCGCCGTGGACAGCGATGTGACGCTGTCGCCCACCTTGAGCACCATGTAGTCCACGCCGCTGGCGGCCAGCTTCTTATACACCGTGCCGGTGAAACGCCAGTTGTAGCGGGCGGATGCATCCGCGTCGCTGGCGGTGAGGATGAGGGTGTCATTCTCCGCTCCATTGGAGGCAAACGCCGCCGTGAAGGAAGCGTCCGCGCCGTCGCGGCTGAGGCTCAGGTCGAGGGTTTCATCGCCGATGACCAGGCTGTTCATGCTGCCGTCGTCCACCACCAGCTCCACCGCATTGTAGGCGATGACCACGCTGGTCGTGCTTTCGGAATGGCTGACGGAGCGTCCGTCGCTGCCGCCGCGTCCGCTGCTGAAGGAGCCGCTGACGCTGCCCAAGGCGCCCATGCTGCCCGCACCGGCCTGCGTGCCGCTGCCAAGGGCCAGCGTGACGGCCACGCTGTTGCTGCTCTGGTTGCCCGCAGCGTCCTCCACCACGATGGAGCCCACGGCGTAGGTGATGGCCTCGGAACCGGCCACCGTCCAGGTGTACACGCCGTCCGCGCCCTCGGCGCTGCTGGAGATGGCCTGCCCGTCCACCGTGAGTGTGCAGCCGCCGCTGTGGCTGTCGCCCGCGACGATGTTCATCTGGTAGCCGTCCAGCAGCGTGATGGTGAGCAGCGGCGCGGTGATATCCAGCATGAGGGGCTGGCTTTCGGACTGGGCGTACACCGTGCCGTCCGCGCCGATGATGGAGAACGTGAGCGAAGAGGACACACTCTTCGTGGGCACGTAGGGATTTACGCAGGCCACAGCGTCCGCGCCGTCAATGCTGACGGCGTAGGCATAATTCATGCCGTCCACGTCCAGCGTGCCGCAGCTGAGGGTAAAGGCGGGCGGGGTGCTGATCCACGCCGCGCTGTCATACTCGCTGGCGGATACGTTCAGGGTGTGCTCGTAGGTGGTTTCCGTATCAGGCGTTTCGCCCGCTTCGGGGGTTTCCTCTTCCTCTTCCGTCTCGATAGCCACGTTCATGCGGTAGCTCTTCTCCTGCAGCGCGGCCTGCGTTTCAGGATCGATGATGGCAAAGGTGAGGGTGTATTCGCCGTTCATGGTGGCGGTGTAGCGGCCGGAGGGCAGCGTGGTATAGCCGCTGTCGTCCATCCTCACGCCGTACACGTACTGGTCGTCTCCGGCCAGGCCGTAGAGGCGGAACTCCGGCGCGCTGGTGGCCCTGCTGCCTTCGCGGTAGCGGGTGAGCACCTCAAACTCGATGCCTTCCTCCACGCGGTTCGCGCCCGGACGGGTGGTGATTTCCACGCGGTCGGCCACGGATTCGTACACAAATTTCTCGCTGCCGTCGGCGCTCACCTCATGCTCGCTGAACAGAAGGTCGAAGGACACTTCCTCATCGCCGGTTTCGTCGCGGCCGGTGTTCTGCTGGCGGCGGGTGGTTTCAAAGCCTGCGGTTTCGCCGCTCTTGATTTCCTCCTTGCCGTAGGTGACGGAGTAGCGGCTGGAGCGCGCCAGCTCGCTTTCGTTCTCGCTGAGCAGGTAGAAGCGGTACTCGCCGGACTCGGTGGGCGAGAAGGTGTTGGCGCTGAGCACAGTCAGGTCGCCGCCGTCACGGCTGACGGCAAAGCGCAGGCCGCTGTGCGCCTCGGGGTGCGCAGTGAGGGTGAAGGTGGGCATGCAGGCGCCGCTGCGGCGGTAGTTGTCCGCCTGCACCTCCAGCTCGTATTCCACGGCGGTTTCCTTCTCATCCTCCCAGGGGGCGGGGCAGGTGACGTCGTACGCGGCGGAATAGGCCAGCACGATGTTCTTGGCGCTGAGGATGGCAAAGCGGTACTTGCCGGAAAACTCGGGCGCAAAGCTGCTGCCCTCCATGGGCGCAACCACGCTGCCGTCGATGCTCACGGCGTAGCGCATGCCCTCCTCCAGCTCCGGATGGGCGGTGAGATGGAAGGTGGGCTGGCACTCCTGATCCGGGGTGTAATCGTCAGCGTCCACCTCCAGCTCGTATTCCACCACGGTGGGCGCGGAAGGTTTCTCCTCGCCCTCGTCCCCTTCTTCCTCTTCCGGCGCCTTCATGGTGATCACATACGGCTCGCTCTGCGCAAGCACGGTGCCGTAGGCGTCCATGAGCACAAAGCGGTACGCGCCGGGATTCTGCGCGGTGTAGATATCGCCGTTCAGCGCCTGGATGGTGCCGCCGTCCACGATGACGCCAAAGTACATGCCCTCTTCCAGCGCAGGCAGCGCCGTGAGGGAGAACACGGTCACGCCGGTTTCAGCGTCCGGCAGCGCGGTGACCTGCACGGAGGGGCCGGCGGGCGTTTCGGGTTCAACGGGCGCTTCGGGATCGACCGGAAGTTCCGGATCCACAGGGGCTTCCGGATCAACCGGGATTTCAGGTTCCGCAGGAATCTCCGGCACAGCCGAAAAGTCCACGCGGAAGCGCGCAGAGCGGGCCAGCGTCCTGTTGCGGCTGCTGAGCAGGTAGAAGCGGTACTCGCCCTCCTTCTCCGCAGTAAACACGCTGCCGTCCAGCGTCATCGGGCTGCTGCCATCGCGGCTGTAGGCAAACTTCATGCCTTTCTCAAGCGCCGGATAGGCCGTGAGCATGAAGGTGGTCTGTCCGTCCACGGTTTCGGAGCTGACCTGAATTTCGTACTCATAGTACTGATCCTCGCGGTAGCCGCTGTTCAGGTCCTCCTCCACGTCGTCCTTCCAGCTGGACGGGCCCTGACCGGCGGTGCCCACCCACACAAACACCGTGCCGTCCTTGGTTTTGCCCTCGGGGCTGCGCTCGCTGGCGTAGACGAAGGAATCGTCGTCGCCTTCGTCGCTGCCGCTGAACACATCGGGATCCAGCACAAAGGTGATGCGGCGGATGGTTTCCAGGGGCAAAGTGGATTCCAGCACCTCGGTGGTGTAGAGGTAGATGGGGCGGCTGTACTGAATGAGCGAACGGATGGTGCCGTACTGCTTAAAGCCGTTATCCTTGTAGACGTAGGCCGGGCCCTCGCCGGTATCGGCGGCGATTTCGTCGTCCTCGTCCTCATCATCCTCTTCGGGTTCTTCCCCTTCGGAGCGGTGCTGCTCCCACCATTCCTTCCAGAGCTCAGCGTAGTCCCGGGAAGATTCGGCGGATTCTTCCTGCTCCTCCTCCGGCTCTTCTTCCTTCTCCTCGCGGGAAGGGCGGCTGGGGCGCTTCGTCTCCGTTTCGTTTTCCGTCTCTTCGGTTTCGCTGCTTTCCTCGCGGTTCCAGCGGTTGCGCCAGCGCTCCGTGGCGCCGGTGGATGCATCCTCGGCAAAGGCTGCCACCGTGCCAAACAGCATGCACAGCACCAGCAAAGCTGCCATGAATCTCTTCATCATCAAACCTCCTTACTCGTCCAGCATGATCGTTACGCTCATGCCGATGCGCACGCTCTCATCCGCGTCAAAGGCGATGTAGCCGCTGTAGGCGGTCTCGCCGGTTTCGGCGTTGGATTCGGCCAGGTAGGACACCTCGGTCACCGTGCCGGGATAGGGGGTGTTGTCCTCATTCCAGTTGAAATACAGCGTGGCCTTGCTGCCCACCCTGACGGCGGAGAGCATGTCCTCGGGGATGGAAAACTTCACCTGATAATCGCCGGTCTGATAGAGGGTGGCCAGCACGTCGCCCTTCTGCACCCTGTGGCCTGCGGTGACGGGCACCTCAGCCACCACGCCGGAGGCCTCGGACAGGAGGATGCGGCCGGGCGAGCGCAGCGCGTCAAAATCGCCTTCCACGGTTTCAAACAAAAGCTGGCCGCGCTCCACCTCTTCGCCGTCCTCCACGTGCAGCTTGAGCAGGCTGCCGGTGCCGGTGACGGCGATGGCCTCCATGCGCGCCACCTTGCCGCTGCCGATGCGCTCGCGCCAGTAGTACTCGTCGGTGCGGTAGATGTAGACCGTCTCTTCCAGATACAGTTCGCCCGCCGTGGCTTCCACGGTAAAGCCGGAGCCGTTGACGGCGGTGATGACGCCCTCGGCGCGGTGCGAACCATCGCTGGCGCACTTCATGTACACCTTTTCGCCGATGGTGACGTAGGTCATTTCGGGGCTGTCATAGGCGTAGCCGATATCGGCGCTGATCACATATTTGCTCACGGGGTTGAGGTACAGCACGGTTCCCTCGGCGCTATCGCCCTCCTGCTTTTCCAGCGCGCGGATGGTGCCGTCCTCGCTGGCCAGCACGCGGGTGGTGTCCATCTCGGCCACCTCGTCGCCCGCGCTGATCAGCTGGCCCACGCGCAGATCCATGCGCTTGATCACGCCGCCGTAGGGCGCGGTGAGGGTGATGGTTTCGCCCGAAACCACCGTGCCCTCAAAATCCTCCGCCGCCAGCGCCGTGGAAAAAAGCACAAGCGCCAAAGCGGCCAGACTAATCAGCTTTTTCATTTCCGCTTCCTCCTGTGGGTTGTTCACGTTCGCCGGAACGCTCCGGGCGTTCGGACGGGGCCTGGGCTTCCTCGCCCGGGCTCTGCATGCCTTCCGGCGGGGTCATGCCTTCGGGAACCTCTGCGCCTTCGGGCGGAGTCATGCCGTCCTGCCGCGAGTCCCTTCCGCCGCGCCCGGACTGAGTGCGGTCGTTGACGACCACGGTTTCACCGGCAAAGCGCTTGTAGATCTCCACCAGCGAGATAGCCTCCACAGCCTTTTCCTCGCCGGTCTGGCGGTACACCACGTCGCCCTCGGAAAGGCCGCTCACAATCTGCACCTTCATGCCGTCGGACAATCCGGTTTCCAGCATGCGCTTTTCGTACGCCTCGCCGTTTTTGACCAGCACGTAGGGCTTCTTGTCCTCGTCGAAGGACAGCGCGGTCATCTCCAGCGTCACCACGTCCAGCGCCTCCTCGGACGGGATGGACACGCTGGCGGTCATGCCGGGCAGCACATGATCCGGCACGGTGAGCGCGGCCTCCACCGAGTAGTACGCCACCGTTCCCGTGGCCGAGGACACGCGGTCCACATGGTCGATCTCGGTTTCAAAGGTGAGCCCCAGCGGCACGATGGTGACGGTGCACTTTTCGCCCACGCTGACGCTGGTGATGTCGTACTCATCCACGGTGAGGGACACCTGCAGGTTGGTCAGGTCGCAGATCTGGATGAGCGACACATTGGGCCAGATCCAGTCACCCTCATCAAAGCGGATTTCATTGACGGTGCCGTCGATGCCGGCCTTGTACACCTCGCCCGTCTCCAGCTGCAGCAGCTTGTCGCCTTCCTTCACATCCTGGTTGGCCTTGACAAACACCTTGCGGATGGAGGTAACCTGGCGGCTGTTGGAGTGCGTCTCGCTGGTGCGCACGCCCAGCGTGGCGCTGAAGCTGCGGCTGGTTTTCACATCGCCGCGGGACACGGTGTAGGATTCATAGGTGGGTACGGTTTCATCGTTGAGAATCGGGCGCAGATCGTTCCACCCCAGAAAAGCGATCACCAGGATCAGGGGCAGCATAAGCAACCGGCGCACGATGCTCTTCCTTCGCCTTCCGGTGTTTTTCCTGCTTGGCATGTGGCAGTTTCCTCCGCATCGTTACCAAAACTTGTATACCATCGCATAGCATACTGGAAAAAGCTGAAATAGTGCTGATACGTGTGTGAATGAAGTGTGAATTTTGATTAGCACATAACAGCCGGCATGCGGAACGGGTTGATGCCAAACCAGAATCATGATATACTTTAACGGATTATATATGATCTATTATCTGATCTTTTCTTCCAAAACAGATCAGATATGATCCATAGGAGGCCATCATGGGATTTGTGTGGGAAACACCGGAGGAAATCAACAGGGCGCTGGCGCAGCGGCTGCGCGGCATACGCAAAAGACGCGGACTTTCGCAGCAGCAGCTCAGCGAGCGCAGCAATGTCAGCTACGGCAGCCTGAAGCGCTTTGAAACCACCGGACAGATTTCGCTGCTGTCGCTGACCAGGCTCTGCGTTGCGCTGGACTGCGCAGGCGAGCTCAAGGCTCTGTTCACCAATGTGGAGTATGCCAGCATCGAGGAGGTTCTGCGTGAAAGAACGTAAAGCGGAAGTCTATCTGGATGGCCGTCACGCAGGCACGCTGGCCGAAACGGCAAACCGCCGCACAGCCTTTGCCTACAGCGAGGAATGGCTGGAGACGGGCTTTGCCATCAGCCCGTTTTCGCTGCCGGTGGAGAAAAAGGTGTTCGTGCCGTCCAGCACCGTTTTTCAAGGGCTTTGGGGTGTGTTTGCCGATAGCCTGCCCGATGCGTGGGGACGGCTGCTGGTGGACCGCATGCTGCTTTCGCGCGGGCTGAAGCCGGAAGCCGTCACGCCGCTTCAGCGCCTGTGCATTGTGGGTCAAAGCGGCATGGGCGCGCTTTCCTATCATCCGGCGCAGGAGGGCCCCGGCCATGCCGGCGCGGAGGATCTGGACGCGCTTTGCGAGGCGTGCCGGGCGGTTCTGGGGCATGAGGAGACCGCTGATCTGGATCGTCTCTTCCGCATGGGCGGCAGCAGCGGCGGCGCGCGTCCCAAGGTGATGACGGACGAGTGGATCATCAAGTTTCCCGCATCCGGCGATATGAACGACAGCGGCCTGATGGAAAAGGCGTACATGGACTGTGCAGAAAGCTGCGGCATTGCCGTGCCGCCATCGCGGCTGATGCCCTCCCGCCTGTGCAGCGGCTACTTTGCCGTCCGGCGTTTTGACCGCTTTGGATCTGCACGCCGTCATATGCTCACCGCCGCCGCCATTCTGGAAGCGGACTGGCGCACGGCAGCGCTGGACTATCACACTCTCATGAAGCTGACACGCATCCTGTCCTGCAGCAACGCAGCTGATACGCAGCAGATGTACCGCCGCATGTGCTTTAACGTATTCGCCCACAACCGCGATGACCATGCCAAAAACTTCAGCTGGATCTACGACGGGCAGAACGACTGCTGGCATCCGTCGCCCGCCTATGATCTCACGTGGAGCACCACTTACTTCGGCGAGCACACCACCACCGTGGACGGCAACGGCCAAAACCCCGGCATGAAGGAGCTGCTGGCCGTTGGCCGGGCGGCCGGCATGACCCCGAAGCTGTGCAGACAGATTGCCGAAGAAATCTACGAAAAAACGCGCCCGCTGGAAGAAACCTACCGCGGCGCAAAATCCTGACGCACCAAAAAAGCCCGCTCCCGAAACGTTCTGTTTCAGGGGCGGGCTTTGCTGTGTGCAATCAGCCATCACTCAGCACAAAATGGCAGAACCTGAGCACTTCATACCAGTCGTCGGAATCGAAGCACACGTACTTGTCGTCCTTCAGCGTGGCGCCGGGGTAGAAGCTCTTGGAGTAGGCCATGGCGTGCTTCACAAAGCAAATCTCCATGTGGAAGTGCTCGGGCATGGGCACCTTGCAAAGGTCGGCCTTCTTCACGGCTTCCTTCGCGGCGGCCTCGATGCGCTCCACGGCTTCATCGGGGTGGATGGTGGTCACGCCGCCGCCGCGGCCTTCGTTGACGGGCACGGTGGTGATCTCGGGAATCACGGTCTTGGCAAAGTCGCACAGGGCCTTGTCGCCGGTCACCATCACGACCGGCACGCCGAAGTATCCGGCGGTGTAGGTGTTGATGAGGAACTCGCTGCACTTGACGCCGTTGAGCATCACGTGGTCGTTGCGGGTGTTCATGGTGTGGCTCAAGGGATTGCCCGGGCAGCTGGCCCATGCGTGATAGCCGGTGAAGATGACCGCGCCGTAGTCGTCCTTGTCCAGACCGCACATCATGCTCAGCAGATCGCCCGACCACGCGCGGTGGATACAGGTTTTGCGGGGCAGCTGGGTGTAGTCGATGTTGCGGGCGGAATCGTGCGCGTCCTTGACCATCACGCTGTCCGCGCCGCCGTCCAGCGCGCCGCGGCAGGCAGCGGCCACTTCGCGGGTCATCTGCCTGCGCAGGGGCTCATAGTCCATGGGGGTGGCACGGTCGGTTTCGGGCCATACGGCAATGCCGCAGGTGCCTTCCATATCAGCGCTGAGGAATACCTTCATGATGGTTCATCCTTTCTTAGGCAAAATAGGAGCCGATTTCGGTGATCTCTTCCAGCAAATCGGCGCGGAAATCCGGCTCGCCGGGAATGAGGCTGTTGATGGTCAGGCCGTTGTCGCCGTCGCGGGCGGTGGAGTGCAGATAGCGGCCGCCGCCGATGTACATGGCCACATGGCCGGGGAAGAAGATGGCGTCGCCCTTGCGCATGTCCTTCATCTCAATGGCCTTGAGCGGGAAGCCCTCCAGCAGCTTGGCGTCGCGGTGGATGAGGATGCCGCACAGCATGTAGGCGGTCGACACCAGACCCGAGCAGTCGATGCCGCGCGGGCTCTTGCCGCCCCAGCGGTAGTGGGTGCCCATGTAGCGCATGGCGGCCTCCACCAGCGCATTGCGCATGGTTTCCTCGTCATCGGTGAAGGGGGCGGCGTAATACTCGCCCAGAATGCCCTTGGGCACCCAGCCGGTCACGCCGTCGGGCAGGGCGATTTTGGCCCAGCTGCCCTCTTCCTCGCCGGTGGGCGCGATGATGCAGCCGCGCACCAGCTCGCGCACGTGCCAGCCCTGCACCTTGGGAGCGCTCAGTACGTCGCAGGCGTCCTTGTAAAGAATGATCTTCTTGGGAAGGGCCTCCCATGCGGCGGCCTTGTCGTCGCCCATGACCAGATCGTCCGTGCTCACAATGCCCTCGTAGCGGTAGTGCGTGCGGATGCGCACCCAGCCGGGCGCGGCCTCCTCCAGAATATCCACCACCATGCCCAAAAGCGCCTCATCCTCCAGCGTGCACTGGCGGGTGGGCTGGCCGTACAGGCCGCATACGGCGGTATTGACAATGGCTTTCATGGTTGAACAGCCTCCTTGATTGTTTTCCGAATGGATGCTTCCATCATACGCCTGTTCCGGTGGAAAGGAAAGAACGAAAGATGTTTTTCTTTTTTACCGGCGGCGCACCTGACGCACCACGGCGCGAACGGCGATGGACAGCACCAGAAGCAGCATGAGCAGTACCGCCACCACGCCCGCGATGACGTACCAGATGCGGCCAACGTGGCTGAAGCGTTCACTCATCGTGCTTTCGCCGCGCACGATGCGCTCCGTGGGCTGCTGGTACTTTGCGTCCACCGTGCCCATGGCGTGCAGATAATCCGCCAGCGCGGCCCAGGCCTTCAGCTCGCTGCCGTCGGGCTTGCGGATGATGTGCTGTTCAAAGTCGGTGATCAGCTGGCCGTTTTTGTCCTTGGGCTCCAGCGAAAGCAGGCCGAACGACTTGCTCTTCACCGCGCCCAGCATCTGGCCGGAGTAGAGATCCGCCACCACGCGGTACAGCCCGTCCTTCTCCGGCCGCACCTTCTGGCCGTTCTCGTCGTACAGCCACACGTCGGTCACGCGGCTCAGAATCAGCCGGTTGGTTCCCATCTTCCATCCGCCGCCGGACGGGTACAGATTGGTGCCGCCCATGATGCCGGACACGGACGCATCCACCTCGGCCAGGTCGTACAGCTCGCGGCCGGTCAGGTACACGCTCACCAGCGGATAGCCGGGCACGCGGTCCGGGCCGATGCCGAGGGAGAGGATGTTGAACGCGTCGGAGGTGGTCACGTCGCCCACGGGCAGTTCGCCGCGGATGACGCCGCTGGGTACCACAGCCATGGCGACCGGCTCGTACGCGTCGCCCTCCGCCGCCTTCACGGCCTCCATCACCGCATCGGCGAGCAGGTCGCGCTCGCTCTTCAGGCCGCCGGGGTTCTGACACAGCACCTGATCAAAGGCATAGCCGAACCGCGACAGGTAGTTTTCATTCACGCGCTCGCGGTAGTCCGCCAGCTTTTCCAAAATGCCCGCGTCCTCCGCCACGTCGTCGGTGGTGGGCAGCAGCGCGTAGTCCTTCACGGCCCAGCGCGCGCCGTTTTCCTCCAGCACGATGCGGCCCAGGTTCATGGTGTATTCGCCGCAGGAGGCGATGGCCGTGGCACCATGGATGATGGGTTTTTCCAGCGTGGAATGGCTGTGGCCGCTGATGATGAGGTCAATCTCCGGCACGGCTTTGGCCAGCAGCTCATCCTCGGATTTTTCGGGATCATCCCACAAGCCGCTGTGGCTCAGGCACACGATCAGCTCCGCGCCCTCGTCCTTCAGCGCCTTCACCTGCCCTTTGGCCGTCTCGATGATATCGGTAAACTTCACCGGCGAAAGCGGCGCGCAGTCCAGCGAGTCCTTGCCCATCACGCCAAATACGCCCACCTTCACGCCGCTGCATTCCAGCATCGTGCGCTCCTTTGCGCCGTATTCGGCCATGGCGGACTGGAACGCCTCGCCGTCGGCGCTGTTCACGCTCTGCCAGTCGATGTTGGATACCACCATGGCAGGCAGCTGCACCTGCTCGGCTTCGGCATTCTTCAGCGCGGTGCGCAGCATGCCGGCCATGCCCTGACCGCGGTAGTCAAACTCGTGATTGCCGATGGTGGTGGCCGCAAAGCCGAGGTGCGCCATCATGGTCAGCTCGCTCGCGTCGGTTTCATACACCGCCTGATACAGCGTGCCCATGGAAAAATCGCCCGCGTCCAAAAGCAGCGCATCGCCCGCAGCGGCCTTTTCGCGGTCCACAAGGGTCTTGAGGCGGGCAAATCCGCCGCGCATGCCATCGCCCTCCGGCTGGGCGCTCAGATGGGAATGCATGTCGTGGGTAAAGAGGATGGTCACGCTCCGGGCGGGCGCTGCAAAGGCGGGCGCGCAGAGCGAAAGCGCCATCAGCAGCGCGCAAAGCAGGAACAGAAAACGTTTCATTGGCTGTTCATCTCCTTTTCGGAATCCACCCACATTGTATCACACCCAACATTCCTTCACAAGCGCTTGACCCCGTGCGCGCTATTGGATACAATGGGTGCAGAGCAATCCACAGGAGGACGACAACATGCTGCTGGACGGAAACCGCATTGTACTTGGCACCTGCTATTATCCTGAGCACTGGCCCGAAAGCATGTGGCGCGAGGACCTTGCGCGCATGCTTGCAAACGGCATTGAGGTCATCCGCATCGCCGAGTTTGCGTGGAACAAAACCGAGCCTGAAGAAGGCGTGTTTACCTATGATTTCTTTGATTCCTTCCTCGACCTGTGCGAGGAGGCGGGCATGAA
The DNA here is from genome assembly GCA_029009515.1 of bacterium. GTDB lineage: Bacteria > Bacillota > Clostridia > Christensenellales > Aristaeellaceae > Limiplasma. Next base: position 19,454 of record JAQXJZ010000022.1, on the reverse strand, counting down.
GGTCATCTTCTGCACACCCACGGCCACGCCGCCTGCGTGGCTCACGCACAAGTACCCCGAGGCGCTCAACTGCGACCTTTCCGGCGTGCCGTACCGCCACGGCCTGCGCAGGCATTACAACTACAACTCGCCCATCTACCGCAGCCTGAGCGCGCGCATCACGCAGAAGCTGGCCGAGCACTACGCCCAGCGCCCCTGCATCATCGGCTGGCAGCTGGACAACGAGTTCAACTGCGAGGTGAACGTGTTCTACTCCGAGGCCGACAGCGCCGCCTTCCGCGTGTTTCTGAAGGACAAGTACCAGACGCTTGAGAAACTCAACGCGGCGTGGGGCACGGCGTTCTGGAACCAGGACTACACGGACTGGGCGCAGGTGTACGTGCCGCGCCAGACCGTGGGCGGACGCAGTAACCCGCATCAGGAGCTGGACTACCTGCGCTTCATCTCCCACAGCGCGCGCAGCTTTGCCAAGCTGCAGTCGGACATCCTGCGCCCCTATCTCAAGCCGGGCGATTTCATCACCACCAACGGCCTGTTCGGCCATCTGGACAACCACGCCATGACGGCGGAAAGCCTCGACTTCCTCACCTACGACAGCTACCCCAACTTCGCCTACTGCATGGACACCGACCACAGCGACCCCACCGCGCTGTACGACCGCAAGTGGAGCCGCAATCTCAGCGAAACCCGCGCAGCCTCGCCGCACTTTGGCATCATGGAGCAGCAGAGCGGCGCCAACGGCTGGATCAACCGCATGGAAGCGCCCACGCCGCGCCCCGGCCAGATGACGCTGTGGACCATGCAGTCCATCGCGCACGGCGCGGATTTCGTCAGCTACTTCCGCTGGCGCACCTGCACCATGGGCACGGAGATCTACTGGCACGGCATTCTGGATTACTCCAGCCGCGATAACCGCCGCCTGCGCGAGCTGAAGCAGATTCACGCCATGACCGAAAAGCTCGCGCCCGTGGCCGGAGCCGCGTTCAAGGCGGAAGTGGCCATCCTGCGCGATTACGACAACGTGTGGGACGCCGAGCTGGACGTGTGGCATGGCCGCGTGGAAGAAGCCAGCCAGAAGGCGCTCTTCGCCGCCGCGCAGCGCACGCACACGCCCGTTGACTTCGTCTATGCCGATCATGCCAGCCTTGAGCAGCTTGCAAAGTACAAGGTCATCTTCTGCCCGCATGCCACCATCATGACCCCCGCCTGCGCGGACATGCTCACGCAGTATGCCGAAAGGGGCGGCACGGTGGTATTCGGCTGCCGCACCGCGTACAAGAACGCCACCGGCCAGTGCGTGATGGACAGGCTGCCGGGGCTGATTGCCCCGCTGACGGGCGCGGACATTCCCGAGTATTCCTTCATCGCCCCGGACGCCGGCAGGGTGACCATCGACTGGGACGGAACCGAGCTGGAAGCCGCCGTGTTTGCCGATCTGGTGGAGCCCGTGGACGGCGTGCGCGAGGCGGTATACACCTCCGACTACTACGCCGGCAGCGGCGCGCTGGTATCCAAAGCCGTGGGCAAGGGCCGCGCGTACTATTACGGCACCGCGTTTACCGAGGAAGCCGCGCGCGTGTTTATGGAAAAGCTGGGCGTGGCTTCGCCGTGGGCGGATGTGATGGAGCTGCCTGAAAGCTGCGAGCTGGCCGTGCGCGAGAAGGACGGGCAGGCGTATGCGTTTGTGCTGAATTACAAGAAGGATTGCGCGAAGGTTGTGGTGAAGCGCGAGTGCGCGGATGTGCTGAATGGCGGCACGGTCTGCGGCGAGGTTGTTGTGCCGGGGTATGGGGTGATGGTTATCAAGGCTTGACGGCCGATTCCGGCCTTGCGGCCTTTGTTAGTTGCCGCCATCGGGCGCACACGCAGGTGCGCCCCTATGTGTGCGCCCATGCACGAACGTACCGGTGAAGATTTGTTCCTTACCCACATAAGCAGCAAAAAGCCATCAACTGTCAGCCGTAAGGCTGGTGTTGATGACTTTTTGCGTTTTAGATAGCGCACAACAAACATGTGCAACCCGAAAGAAAGATACGCTCAACTCGCAGGGGTCCAGGGGTTCCCCCTGGTCGGAGAAAGGGTGTGGGAGTCCAGAGGGTCTAGGGGAAACCTCGATGTTTCCCCTGGATCCTCTGGCCGCCGGAGGCATCTCCTGTTCCTCGTCGGCTCGACTGGAAGAGGAGCTAAAGGGGGAACGCCGCTGCGGCGGCTACACCTCATCAGTCCCTCCGGGACAGCTTCCCCTCAAGGGGAAGCTCGAGGACTTGGCTGCACGCCATACTTGCCTGACCTAACGGCTTGATATTGTTGGGACGTGCCGCAGGCACACCTCTCCCTTCCCTTGTCATCCCCCGTCCGCCTGTGTTACAATGCAAACACCCATTGCCATTCAGGAGGAATGTTCCATGCAAAAACGCAGCTACGCGCTCGACGCGCTCAAAGTAGCCGCCACCACCTGCGTGCTGTTTCACCATTTCCAGCAGGTGTCCGGCGCGCGGTTTGAACACCATATCAATTTCTGGGGCGATCTCACCTTCAACTGGTGGATGATGGTGGAGGTGTTTTTCATGCTCTCCGGCTTCTTTGCGTGGAAGCATACGGAGAAGATGGACATGCCCTTCGGCTCCTACATCGGCAAAAAGCTCAGCCGTCTGGTGCCGGTGATGGCGCTGAGCACCATCGCCTATACGGCGCTGTACTTCCTGCACTTCAAAATCACGGGCAAAACGTGGGTGTTCCGCACGCTGCCCAATTTCTGGGGGCTCATTGTGAGCTGTCTGGGCATTCAGGAGGGCTTCGGCTTCGAGGGATATTCCCTCAACAACCCCACGTGGTTTGTCAGCGTCCTCATCCTGTGCTATGTGTACCACTACCTGATCACCCAGCTGGCAAAGAAATGCCGCTGGCGCATGGAATGGGTGCTGGTGTTCATGGTGTTCCTCTGCCAGGGATTCAAAAAGCTGGGGCTGGAGCTGCCCTTCTTTGAATCGCAGGCGGTGCGCGGCTATCAGGCGTTTTCCATGGGCTTGCTGCTGGGCTTCTTCCTGCAGAACTACCGGCTGAACGGCGCGGTCAAGGCGCTGGCGGCGGGCGGCATTGCGCTGTTTGCGGCGTTTGCGGCCTTCGCGCCTGCGTATACCGATCCGGACAGCACCTTCGTATTCCTGTGCATTCCGGGGCTGATCATCCTGTCGCAGACGGAAACCGCCCAAAAGATCTTCCGCCACCGCTTCTGGGCTACGCTGAGCGAGATTTCCTACAACACATATGTGTGGCACGCGGCGGTGCAGGTGTTCCTGTGCCTGTTCATCCCGTCGGTGGGCATGGGTCAGACGCTGGGCAGCATGTACCTGTTTGCGCTCATCGCGTGGATGGCGGGTGCGCTGAGCCACTTCCTGCTGGAAAAGCCGCTGCGCAAATGGGTGCCCGTGTGGTGGGCCAGAGCGTTTGAGAAAAAGGAGACGGCCGCATGAGCGAGCAGCAGGTGCTGGAACAAATGCAGCAGATCAACCACAAGCTGGACGGCAAGCTGTGCGGTCGCGCGGACATCCTGCACAAAACCGGCGAGGACGACGAACTGAGCAACGATGTGGGCATCGTGTACGCCAAGGAGCCCTTCATCCTGTGCTTTGCCGGTGAAAACACCGACGTGTACCGCTGGGAGGATTTCATCCGCCGCAGCGCCTGCGCGCTGTGGGAAGCGCTGGAAAACGAATGACGAACACAAAAACACCGCCAAGCGCATGGCGGTGTTTTTTGTGTATGCTTGGATTACTTCTTCAGCTCGAAGCTCATGAAGTCCGCCCAGCCTTCGCCTTCGTAGGTGAAGTACAGGGGCTTCTTGCCGCACTCGATGTCCAGCGGCGCGGAGAAGGTGGCCCAGCCTTCGGAGGGCTGAACAGGGATGCGGGCAACCACGTTGCCGTTGCGCTCGTCCTTGACCACGAAGGAGCCATTGGCGGTGCCGCGCGTGGTGACGCTGATTTCCCTGGCGCCGTCAAACTGGAAATAGCGGTAGCCGGCGGTGGCGCCATCGCGCATGTTGTTGATGTACTGGTTGGGGTTATCCTCGCGGTCGGGGCCGTCCTGCGTGAAGGCGGGATGGTTCTCGTCCTGCTGATCCTGCAGGCTTTCGGTGGTGCCGTTCTTGCTGTAGAGGTGGCAGGCGATGCGGGCTTCGTAGCTGCCCTCGTCCTTGAGCGGGCCGCCGTTGAGGCCGCAGGAGGTCACTTCCGCCTGATGGAAGCGTTCGCCGTCAAACACGATCTCCTCGGCGCAGGCCTGACGGGAGAAGAAGTGGCGGTTGGTCTGGCGGTGATAGAACACGTACCACTTGCCGTTCACGCAGGCCACGCTGCCGTGGGTGTTGCCGCGGTAGTTGAGGGCCTCGGTGTTGCCGTTTGCGCCGATGTCGGAGTTGCTCACCAGCACGCCGCCGTAGCGGTAGGTGCCCAGAGGCTCGTCGGCCACGGCCCAGCACAGCTCGTGCATCCAGGTGGAGCTGTAAATGAAATAATACTTCCCGTTGATCTTGCGCACCGAGCTGGCCTCGAAGAAGGGATGCTCCGCATATTCGGTGCCGGGCGCGTCGGTGATGATGGGCAGGTTGATTTCGGGCGCGGACTTGAGCGTGATCATGTCGCGCTCCAGTTCCATCTTCTGGCTGTTCTTGTCCTTGTTGACCATGTCGGCATAGCGGGGGCTGTTGCCGCTGAACAGGTAGATGCGCTCGTCGTCGTCAATGAAAATGCCGGGGTCGAACTGGCGGATGTCGTCGCCGGTGCCCAGAATGCGGCCATCCGGCCAGCGCACGAAGTCGAGGAACTCATAGGGGCCGGCGGGTTCATCCGCCACGGCCACGCCGATTTCCTTGAGGAAGTCCAGGCAGTAGTACAGGTAGTACTTGCCGTCCAGACCCTGACACACATCGGGAGCCCACAGGGCATGCGCGCCGTCGGGGTTGCGGGGGTCCTGCGTCTTTTTGAAGATGACGCCCTCGTAGCGCCAGTCGCTCAGGTCGTCCTCGGGCGCGGACCAGCACACGTAGTCGTTCTGGCAGTACACGTCGCCGCTGAAGCAGTCGTGGCTGCCGTAGATGTAGAGGCGGCCGTTGAACACGCGCGGCTCGCCGTCCGGGATGTACTCATAGCTGGGCAGATAGGGGTTGAATACCTGCTGTTTCATGGATGAATCCTCCTGTATGGTTGGTTAGGAAAGAATGTTTACTTACGCGCTTTTGTCCATCATAACAAAAAACCGCCGTCAAGACAATCCCTGACGGCGGAAAAGTTGAAAGAAGATTTTATGCTTCGCCAAACAGGCTGGCGGCGGCCTCCTCCTCGTACTGGCGGGTGTAGAGGCTGTAGTAGTGGCCGCGGGCCTTGAGCAGCTCCGCGTGCCGTCCGCGCTCGATGATCTTGCCATCGCGCACGACCAGGATGAGGTCGGCGTTCTTGATGGTGCTCAAACGGTGCGCGATGACCAGCGAGGTGCGGCCCTTGATGATGGTGTCGATGGCGGCCTGAATCTTCTGCTCGGTCAGCGTATCCACGCTGGCGGTCGCCTCGTCCAAAACCAGAATGCGCGGGTCGGCCAGAATGGCGCGTGCAAAGGAGATGAGCTGCTTTTCGCCGGTGGAGAGCATATCGCCGCCCTCACCCACGTCGCTGTCCAGCCCCTTGTCCATGCGGTTGACCACTTCCTCGGCGCTGACCAGCTTGAGCGCCTGCCAGATCTGCTCCTCGGTGGCGCCCGGGTTGCCGTAGAGCAGGTTTTCGCGCACGGTGCCGGAGAAGAGATGCGGGGTCTGCAGCACGTATCCGATGGCGGAATGCAGCCACAGCTGGCTGCGCTCGCGCGCGTCGCGGCCGTCGATGAGCACCTGTCCGCGCGTGGGCTCAAAGAAGCGGCACACAAGGTTGACCAGCGTGGATTTGCCCGCGCCCGTCTCGCCCACGATGGCGATGTTGGAGCCGAAGGGAATCTTCAGGTTGAAGTTCTCCAGCACGTACTCGTCGCCGTCGGGGTACTTGAAGTCCACGTCCTTGAACTCGATATCGCCCTTGATGGGCTCCCAGTTTTCGCGCTTGGGGCTGAAGGAATCGCCGTACCTGGCAATGACCTCTTCGGTGTCCGCCACGTCGGATTCCGTTTCCAGCAGGCGGGAGAGGCGCTCAATGTTCACCTGCGTGGTGATGAGATCGCTGATGGCGTCAATGATCCAGCGCACGGGCTCCATCATGCCCTGTGCGTAGGACATGAACATGCTGAAGGTACCCACCTCGCTCTCGGCGATGTAGCCGCCGCGCCAGAGCACGATGGCCAGCGCCAGCGAGCTGGCCATGTTGAGCGTGGCGGAGAACATGCCGCGCAGGTGCGCCACCTGCACGCTCTTTTTGCGCATCTTGCCGGTGTCCTTGAGGAAGTCGGCGGCCATCTTGTCCTCGATGACGAGGGTCTTGATGGTCTTGGCGCCGGTGATGCCTTCGTTAAAATCGCTGGTGATCTGCGAGTTGAGCTCGCGCACCTCGCGGTTGACGCGCACCAGCTTGCCCTGGAACACGGAAAACAGCACGATGATCAGCGGCAGAATGGTGATGACCATCAGCGCCAGCTTGGCGTTGACCAGGAACATGACCACAATCGCGCCCACCAGATAGCTCAGGTGCCACACGCTGTCCATGAGCGACCACGACACCAGAGAGCCGATGCGCGAGGTATCGCTGATGACGCGGGCGTGGATGTAGCCCACGCTGTTCTGGTTGAAGTAGGAGAACGAGAGCGTCTGCAGATGGCTGAAGGCGGCGTTGCGCAGGTCGCGGTTCACGCTCACCTCGGTGCGCATGGCGTTGCTGCAGGAGATGTAGTTGAACACGCTGGCCAGCAGGATCGCGCCGATGTAGATGATCAGGAAAAAGGGCAGGGTATCCAGCGTTTTGTGGGCGATGAAATGGTTGAGGGCGTAGCGCTGGAACTGCGGAATCAGCAGGTCAACGCCCGTGGAAGCCAGACCGCAGCCGATCATGGCGGCTACCACCCTGCGGTAGGGCTTCATAAAGGGCAGCACCTTGCCGATGCCAAAGAACGGCAGGCTGCGCTTTTCTTCGTTCTGCTGCATCAGTTGTCCACCTCCTCTGCGGACAGGGACTGGATTTCGGAAATGCGCTGATAGAGACCGCCGGCCTTTTCCAGCTCGGCGGGCGTACCCATCTCCGCAATGCGGCCGCGGTCCAGCACGATGACCTGATCGGCCTTGCTCAGCGTGGTGATGCGGTGGGAGATGAGGATGATGCTGGCGCTGCCGAAGCGCTTCTCCAGCGCGGTGCGGATCTTGGCGTCAGTCTCAGCGTCCACGGCGGAGAGCGAGTCGTCAAAGATCATGATGGGGGTATGCTGCGTGAGCATGCGGGCGATGGCCGCGCGCTGCTTCTGACCGCCGGAGAGGGTCACGCCGCGCTCGCCCACGAAGGTGTCGTAGCCCTTGGTGAAGCCCTCGATGGTATCGTCCAGGCAGGCCGCACGGGCCGCCTCGCGGATATCGGAGAGGGTGAGCTGCTCATCGGTGATGGACAGGTTTTCCTTGAGCGTGCGGGAAAACAGGAACGGCTCCTGCAGGACGATGCCGATATTCTTGCGCAGGTGCTCGCGCTGGATGGTGGCAATGTCCACGCCGCCGATGGTGATGCGGCCGGAGTTTTCCGGCAGGTCGTAGAGGCGGTCGAGCAGGAGCATGAGGGTGCTCTTGCCGCTGCCCGTGCCGCCCAGAATGCCAAGCGTGGTGCCGGCCTTCATGGTGAAGGTGATGTCGTGCAGCATCTGGGGGAAGCCCTCGTAGGCAAAGCTGACGTGCTCAAAGGCGATGTCGCCGGTCATGTCGGGCGCGACGGCGCCTTCGCAGTCCTTTTCCACCTCGGAGTCGATGATGTAGCCGATGCGCTCAATGGCCACGCCGGCCTTGCTCATATCGGAGATCATGCGGCCCAGCATGCGGATGGGCCACACCAGCTGCGCATTGTAGGAGATGAAGGCGATGTATTCGCCGCTGGTCATCTGCCCTTTGAGGCAGAACACCACGCCGAACACCACCACCAGCATGATCTGCATGCCGCTTAAGATATCCGCCGTGCTCCAGAAGCGCGCCATCAGCCTGGCCAGGCGAATCCACAGGCCGGTGTATTCCTCGTTGTGCTTTTCAAAGCGGTCGCGCTCGTAGCGCTCGCGGCCAAAGGCGCGCACCACGCGCACGCCGGTCAGGTTCTCCTGCGCCATGGCGGACAGGCGGCCTTCGCTCTCGTCGCACTCCTTGAAGCCCGCGCCGATCTTGTGCTGGAAGCGGAAGGAGTACCACACGATGAGCGGCATGGGCAGAAGCGAGATGACCGCCAGCATCGGGGTCATGGAGAACATGAACGTCATCGACAGCGTGACCAGAATGAGGACGCGCAGCAGCTGCGTCATCTGACCGGCCACAAAGTTGCGCGTGGTGTCGATATCCGACGTGCAGCGCTGGATGATGTCGCCGGTGTGGTTCTTCATGTGCCAGCTGAAGGGCAGGTGCTCGATGTGGGTGTAGAGGGTATCGCGCATGGTTTTGGTCAGCGTTTCGGACGCGCGGGTGTTGAACGCCAGAAAACCGTACTGCGACAGCACCTTCACCACGGCCACGCACAAAACGGCAATGGCCATAATCCACAGGTTCTGGCCCAGGTACGCAAAGCCGCCCACCGCGTTGACCAGCTTCATCACCGCCGGTCCGAAGGTGGGCTCGTTTCCGCCGATGGCGTTGTCCACCGCCGCGCGGATGATCTGCGGGGTGATCATGTCCGACATGGCGGTCATGGCGGCCATGAGCATGCTGAGCACAAAGAAGTGCTTGCTGCCCTTGAGAAAGCGCCAGATGAGCGCTGCCTTGCCGCTGGACGGCTTGGGATTTTGCATGGTGTGTGTTCCTCCCTGTTGAATCAAAAAGTGCGTATGTGAAACCCGGAAAAGCTGGTGCTTTTGAAAAAAAGCCGGATAAGATATCAGGAATTTCACCTGATCCCTTATCCGGCCAAAAGCCTTTATTCAGGCTCAGCCCTCCGGTGCATCGAGACACATTATATCGGGCTGTTCATGAATTGTCAATCGCATGTTTGCAACTTGCGTGTACAGAATAAAACCTTGTTTACCAACGGTTTTTTACCTTCTCGGCAAAGCCCGTCAGACGGCTGATCTCCAGCACCGTTCCGTCGTCCAGCACAGCCTTTCCGTCGAAGCGGCCAAACACCTGATGCTGGTCGCTTTCGATCAGAACCACGCTGGTGCGGGAGGCGCGGTCGAGGATGGGCGTGAAGATCAGATCCAGCCGTCCCTCTGTATCCTTCACATGCCAGGGCTTGAGGAAGTCGTCCTTGCCGTCGGCGGTTTTGGGAATGCCGAAATCCACGTCGGTCAGCTTGTGCGCCTTTCCGTTGCAGAACAGCATGTTTTCGGTCGCGGCGCTGGTATCGCCAAAGCCGTAGCCAAGGTTGAAGCCAAACGGCACGCCGCCTGCATATCCGCTGGCGCTGCCCCAGTACCAGGTGTTGGAGTAGGTCCACACGCCGCGGCCCCAGTCCAGCACCGCGGTGGCCTCCTCCTTATGGAAGGGATACACCTGACCGTCGAAGGTCACATCGCCCTCCGCCTTCATGCAGTTGATCTTCTGGTTGTAGTAGAAGGCGGTTTTCTTTCCCGGGAACGGCGTGGCGATGACCATGCTGTCCTCGGGCTCGTCGGTGAGGATGACGCGCGCGGTGAGGGGTTTGCCCTGATGGAACTTGTCCACGCGGGCAGTCAGCACGCGGCGGGCGCCGTCGTTTTCAAAGCGCAGGGCATAGCCGGGCGTTTCCACGCCCACGTCGCCCTTGACGCTCGTGGCCGGGAAGCCGCGCTTGCCCAGCGTCATCACGCCCATGCCGCTCCAGGTGTGCTGGAAGCCGGTCTGGAGGTTGAGGAGGCTCACGCTGTCCAGGCTCATGTAGGAGTTATCCGCAATGGTCAGCGCCAGCACGATGTCGCCGCCCACGATGCAGTAGTAGTCCCACTCCTTGATGCGCAGCGCGCCGCCCCGGATGGCCGAGCGGTCGTAGGTTTTGACGAGGCGGGTGGCATAACCGGCCTCCTTCAGAACGCCCTGATCATCCAGAAGCGCGCCGGGTTTGAGCTGATGCTGCATGGCAATCCTTCCTTATTTCACGCCGAAGCGGTAGATGGTGCAGGTATCGTAGGTGTCCTGCGGGCGCAGCACGATGGTGGGGAACTCCGGATGATGGATGGCGTCCGGGTAGTGCTGGGTTTCCAGGCACAGACCGGCATACTTGCCGTAATGCACGCCGCCCTTGCCGGTGACGTCCAGACCCTGACCGGTGTAGCACTGCACGCCGGGCTGGTCGGTGATCACGTCCATCACGCGGCCGGTCCTGGGAGAGTACAGCGTGGCGATGAGCTTGGTTTCGCGGTCGCGTCCGGCGCAGTAGTTGAAGTCCACGCCGCCGGCGGCCTTCATGATCTCCACCTCGTCGGTCAGGGCGAGGATATCGCCCATGCGCTTGGGCTCGGAGAAGTTGAAGGGCACTTCGCTCACGGGCAGCAGCTTGCCGGTGGGGATCAGATCCGGGTACACCTCGTTGGTGTTCTCGGCGTTGATCTGCAGCACCAGATCGTTCACATTGCCGGCGTCATGACCGTCGAGGTTGAAGTAGGCATGGTTGGTGAGGTTGACCAAAGTGGTCTGATCGGTCACGGCTTCGTAGTGGATGACCAGCTCGTTATCCCTGGTGAACAGGTAGGTCACCTGCACCTCCACCTTGCCGGGGAAGCCCTGATCGCCGTCCTCGCTCACGATGCGCATGATCAGCGCGGGATCGCCGTCGATCTCGGCGGGCTCGGCTTCCCACATGCGCAGGCCGAAGCCCACGGGGCCGCCGTGCAGATTGTTGACGCCGTTGTTGGCACCCAGCGGATAGGTCTTGCCTTCCAGATCAAACGTCGCCTTGGCGATGCGGTTGCCCACGCGGCCAATCAGCATGCCCATGCTGCCGCACTTGGGGCCCTGATAGGTCGCCACGTTGTCGTAGCCCAGCGCCACGTCGTCCAGCTTGCCGTCGCGGTCAGGCACCTTGATGCCGGTCACGATGCCGCCGAAGTCGATGATGGTCACGCTGGCGCCGCTTTCGTTGGTGAGGGTGTATTCGGTTACCTGTTCGCCCTGGGCGGTTACGTCAAAGGGTTTCTGGGTGATCATGATTGTATGTCCTCCTTATTGAATTGTGCGGTCGGTTTGATACTATTGTACCCCTTTGGGCGGGAGGAAGTCAACCGTGCCGACCAATGCGGAAAAATGTGAAAAAAACGTCTGAAAAAGTCGGAAAAGTGTGTAAAAATCAAGTTGAAGAAGCCGGAATTTCGTGATAAGATGTGAGCAGACAGAACAAAGGCGGTGAGCAGCATGATTCGCAATGCCTTTCGGGCACTTGTGGAATGGAAGGATTCCGAGGACCGCAAACCCATGGTTCTCAAAGGCGCACGTCAGGTGGGCAAGACCTGGCTGATGCGCGAATTTGGCAAAAAGCATTACAGCAGCTATGTCTATTTTAACTTTGATGAGGAAGACGAGCTGAAGTCCATCTTCGCTGCCAACAAAAATCCGCAGCGAATTGTGGAGCTGCTGAGCCTTCTGAGCGGCACAAAGATTCAGCCCGGAAACACGCTGATCATCTTTGATGAGATTCAGGAGTGTCCGGAAGCGCTGAACGCGCTGAAGTATTTCAGGGAAAAGGCGAATGAGTATCATGTGATCGCAGCCGGCAGCCTGCTGGGTACCCTGCTGGCTCAGCCCAAGTCCTATCCCGTGGGCATGGTAAACCTGCTGGAGATCGCACCCATGACCTTTGATGAGTATCTGGCTGCCACGGATGAAATGCTGTATCAGTATTACCTGAGCATTCAGAAAGAGCAGCCGATTGAAGAAATCTTTCACCAGCGGCTTCTGGACGCCTATAACAATTACCTCATCATTGGCGGCATGCCGGAATGCGTGGCCTCTTGGGTCAGGTACAAGGATCCCCGGCGCATCGACCGGATTCAGAGCGAACTGATCTCCATCTATGAGAATGATTTTTCCAAGCATCATGGAAAGGTCAACAGCGGCCGCATCCTGCTGGTCTTCCGCAGCATCGTTTCACAGCTTGCCAAGGATAACGAAAAATTTGTCTATGGTGCGGTGCGCGAGGGCGCGCGCGCCAGAGAGTTTGAAGAAGCCATCGAATGGCTGGTATCCGCCGGTATGCTCAACAGAATCTACAACGTATCCAAAATGGAGCATCCGCTGGCCGCCTTCGATCGTCTTGACTGCTTCAAGCTGTTTGTGTTTGACACAGGTCTTCTCAAGCACATGGCCGGGATCGACAACAGCGCCATTCTGCTCAAAGCGGACTATCAGTTCAAAGGCCAGCTGACGGAAAACTTTGTGCTGCAGCAGCTCAAAGGACAGTTTGCTGTGGCTCCCCGCTATTTCGCCGACAAAAAGGGCGAGATCGATTTTGTCATCCAGCATGGCACGGAGATCATTCCGGTGGAGGCCAAAGGCGGCGAGGACAAATCCGCCCCCAGCTTTAAGCGGTACATTGCCGAAAAACAGCCTCTGCACGCCATCCGCTTTTCCAAGATGGGCTATCTCAAAAACGGCATGATCACCAATATGCCGCTGTATCTGGCCAGCAAAGCAAAGGAACTGCTGTAGCGGTTGGCCTTTCCTGCCGAAACGTGGTATACTGAACGCAAGAATCCCAAGGGAGGAACCCCTGTTGCAAAAGAGCTATGCATTGTTTGATTTTGACGGAACGCTCATCAAGGGCGATTCCATCATTTCCTTTTGTTTTTATGCGGTGAAAAAGCGGCTGTGCTCGCCCCTGCATCTGCTGAAGGCCGCGGCGCTGGGCGCGCTGTACATGAGCCATGTCATCACGGCGGAAAAGAGCAAGCAGGGTTCGCTGAGCTTCCTCAAGGGCAGGAGCGCGTCCGAGGTGGACAAAATCGCCCAGGGCTTTGCCCATGACGTGCTCATCCCCCGCCTCTACCCCCAGGGCGTGGAGGAAATCCGCATGCACCAGAAGGCCGGGCGCGAGGTGTGGCTCATCTCCGCCTCCACGGCGTTTTATCTGGAGCCGGTAAAGAAACACCTGAAGCTGAACGGCCTCATCGGCACGCGCATGCACGTGCAGGAGGACGGCACGTATTCCGGCCTCATCGACGGCCACAACTGCCGCGGCGTGGAAAAGACGCTCCGGCTGGCCGAGGTGCTGGCCGCCACCGACTGCATGGTGGACTATGCCGATTCCTACGCCTACGGCGATACCGCGGGCGACATTCCCATGCTGATGCTGTGCCAGCACAAGACCGCCGTCAACCCCAGAAAGAAGCTGCAAAAAGGCCTGATTGGCGCGGACGGCGTACGCACGGTTTCGTGGGGCTGATTCGTTTCCTTTACTGAAACATTTTACCAGCAAAGGAGCATGTGATATGAAAAACATCCTTTCTTCCCGCACATTCCGCCGCGCCGCGCTCAGCGTGCTGCTGATTGCCTTCCTCGTCTTTGGAGCGCTGATGGTGGGGTTCCATGATCAGCCCGCCATGATGTACGCCGCGCGCAACACCTCCGCCGAAACGGAGGAAGCCATGAACGACGCAGGCGCGGACATGGTGATGGCCGGTGGCATGACCACCTCCAGCGCCAAAACCGCGCCGCAGGAAAGCCGCAAGATCGTCCGCAGCGCGGATCTCACCCTGTCCACCGCCGCCTTTGACGCCACCGTGGAAAAGGTGAACGCCGCCGTTTCCGCCGTGGAGGGCTATGCCGAGCATCTCTACCAGTACGGCGAGCCAAACGCCCGCCGCCTCTCCCTTACGCTGCGCGTGCCAAGCGCACGGCTGGATGAATTCCTCGCCTCCGTGTCCGGCGCAGGCCGCGTGACCCATCGCTCCGAAAGCACGGCGGATCTGACCACCTCCTATCAGGACAACGAAGCGCGCCTCAAAACCCTCTACGCCAAGCGCGACCGTCTGAACGTGCTGCTGGAAAAGGCCGAGGACGTGAGCGACCTCATCGAGATCGAAACCGCCATTGCCGATACCCAGTACCAGATCGACAGCTACGAAACCAGCCAGCGCTCCATCGACCGTCAGGTGGATATGAGCACGGTCAGCCTCACCATCACCGAGGAACGCCCCGCCGACAGCGCGCAGGCCGACGTGCCCATGGCCCAGCGCATCCGCGCCGCGTTTGCCGCATCCCTTGAATGGACGGGCGGATTCCTGCGCGATCTCGTCATCTTCATCGTCATGATCCTGCCCGTGGCCGTGCCGCTGGCGGCGATTGCCCTCGTCATCCGCATCATCCGCAAAAAACGAAAGGGGAACTGAACCATGAAGCGTCTTTCCGCCCTGCTCGCGGCCCTGTTCATGCTGGTGAGCTTCGCCTGCGCCGAAGAAGCCGCCCAGCCCGTCACCCTCACCGCCACCGGCTGCGCGCCTGTGGAAGCCGACGTGCAGACCGCGGTGATCACCTTTGCCCTGTCCGCCGAGGCCGAAACCGCCGACGCCACCAACGCCGCCATGGAAGCCTCCCGCGCCGCGCTGATGGCGCTGCTTGAGGCGCAGGGCGTGCAGGAAAACGATGTGCACCTCACCCGCTACGATATGGCGCATGTGTACGAGTACAACCACACCAAGATGAGCGAAACCAAGCTGCTCAAGGGCTACAAGCTGGAAGCCGGCATGCAGACCCGCCTGAGCGACGTGCATCAGGCGCGCGCCATTGTGGACGCGCTGTTTGCCACCGCCCTGAACGTGGATTATCAGCTGGCCTTTGAGCCCGCCTCCTCCGCCGAGGCCGAAGCCGCCGCCCTTGCGCTGGCCGCGCAGGAGGCGCTGGACAACGCGCAGCTGCTGGCCAAAAGCGCCGGGCTTGCGCTGGGCGATCTTGCGTGCGTGAAGCAGGCCGTGGAGGACGGCTGCGCGCTGGTGGAAGCCGTATACACCGTGAAATAAGAAAGGAACGAACCGTCATGCGCCGGATTGTGGCTATGCTTCTGGCGGCAGCGCTCCTGCTGCCCGCCTTCTCCCTCGCCGAGGAATTTGTCTATCCCGCCATTTTTGAGGTGGATTACAAGGTAAACGAGCGCAAGGTGGAGGACAACCGCTACTTTGTCTCCAAGGAATACCTGCTGAGCAGCAACGAAAGCGTGAACGCCGAATTACGGCAGATTGCCGATGATTTCGACGAGCAGCTCTTTCCCCAGATGCAGCCGGACAAGAGCAAAAACGCCCGCCGCAACAGCCGTCTGGACATCGAGGTGCTGCACTACGTGACCGGCGACAGCTGGCTGAGCACCATGGTGCTGGCGCGCATGTCCTATCAGCGCAATCAGGTGCAGTCCCCCTTCACCACCCGCACCTTTGATCTGGAAACCGGCAGCCGCATCCTGCTCACCGACATCTTTCCGGAGGACAGCGCGGCGTGGGAGCTGATGGCGCAGCGCGTGGAAAGCCACGTGATGGGCCTGTTCCCCAACGAGGCGCGCAACCCCGAAGCCGTGGCGCAGCTCACCACCCGCGAGGCGCTGGAGCATGCCGAATTCACCCTGAGCGGCTTTGAAATGACTCTGCACTACGAGGCCAGAGCGGTCTATCCCGACAAGGCCGGTCTCATGCACGTGCGTTTCTTCTACGACGAATTGTGGGATCACATGACCGAGGAAGCCCGCCGCCAGACCGACAACACCGACTGGAAGATGGTGGCCATCACCTGCGACGACGGCCCCACCTATGCCGAAACCGCCAACACCCTCACCAACTTCCGCCGCGAGGGCGCGCGCGCCACGTTCTTCACCGTGGGCAAGAAGGTGGCCGGCAACCCGGACATTGTGATGCGCACCTTCGACCAGAACCACGTGATCGCCACCCACACCTACAACCACTGGTCCGGCTACTCCATGAGCGACGCGGCCATGCACAAGGAAGTGGACGACCACAACGCCCTGCTCATCGACCTGACCGGCGAAAAGGTGGCCCTCTTCCGCGCGCCCGGCGGCACCTATCCGCCGTGGGTGGAGGCCGACATCGGCCTGCCCATCATCCAGTGGAGCGTGGACACCTACGACTACACCGGCAAGAGCGCCCGCAAGATCTTCTACTCCATCCGCAACAACGTGCAGGACGGCGACGTGATCCTCACCCACGACAGCGGCAAGATCATGCACACCTCCATCGAGATCTTCGCCAAGTGGTTCCGCGACAACGGCTACATGATGGTCACCGTGGACGAGCTGGCGCATGCCAACGGCGTCACCTTGCAGCCCAACGAGGTGTACTACCGCTGCCTGGACGGCGACACCAGCAAACGCAGCGACAGCAACACCTGACCAGGGGCTGAGCCCCTGGACCCGCAAACTGCGCGGCAAAGCCGCGCAGGGATTCAGCCCAGCGAGGTATGCTGCCGCTATCTGGACGGATAAAAAAATCAAAACCGCTTCCGGCTTTGTTTTCCGGAAGCGGTTTTTTGGGTTCGTTCACCAAAACTGTTGTATTCTTGCACCGGGTGTGATATCCTGCTGAATTGACGAAGTACAAAAGAAGCGGAGGGTTTCTTACGGACATTATCGGAACTTTGCTGTTTGTAACGGCCATTGCCGGCGTGGTCGGCACGGGCGTGGGCGGCCTGGTGGGCGCGCTTTTGCAGAAGGACTCCAACCGCACGGCCAGCCTGCTGCTGAGCTTTGCAGGCGGCGTGATGCTGAGCGTGGTCTGCTTTGACCTGATTGTGGAAGCCATCGAAACCAATGTGGGCGTGCCCACGGTGTGCATGGCCATCGCGCTGGGCGTGGTGGTGATCTACGTGCTCAACTACCTCATCGACCGCAGGACCAACCCCGAGTTGCCGCACATTGACGAAAACCACCCCAAGACCGCGGACGACCTCAACGAGCTCATCCACAGCGACCACTTTGAACACCATCAGTCCAGGAACGACAACAAATTTGCCCTGTTCATTGCCGGCGTGGTGATGGCCTGCGCCATCGCGCTGCACAACGTGCCCGAGGGCATGACCATCGGCGCGTCCTACGCCAGCAACGACGGCGTCATGGGCAGCGCGGCGCTGACGCTGGCGGTGCTCATCGGTCTGCACAACATCCCCGAGGGCATGGCCGTATCCGTGCCCCTCATCAGCGGCGGCATGACCAAGTGGAAGGCCGTGCTGATGACTGCCCTTTCCGGCGTGCCCACCATGGTTGGCGCGCTGCTGGGCTACCTGCTGGGCGAAATTGGCGCCTTCGGCCTTGCGCTGAGCCTTGGCTTTGCCAGCGGCGCCATGCTCTACGTGGTTTTCGGCGAAATCCTGCCCCAGGCCTTCCTGATGTACCACAGCAAGCGCCCCGCGTTCTTTGCCATTCTGGGCATTCTGGTTGGCATGTTCATCATCTTCGGATAAGTTTTTCACGGGAGGTGAATCCCCTTGCCCATCAATCCCGGCTTTATCCGTGTGGATCAGGTGGTCACCCGCGCGCTGGAGGAAGGCGCGTTCACCTCGGCCTGCCTGCTGGTGGGCCGCAATGAGAAGGTCCTCTTCCGCCGCGCCTACGGCCGCCTTGGCATTGAGGAGGATTCGCCCGTCACCAACGAGCAGACCCTGTACGACCTGGCCTCCATCACCAAGCCGCTGGCCGTGGGCATGCTCACCCTGCGCGCGCTGGAGGAAGGCCGCCTGTGCCTGTGGGACAAGCTGGGCTCCTTCATCGACGCGCCCCGCGACAAGTGCGATATTTCCATCGAGCAATTGCTCACCCACACGGCGGGCTTTCCCACGGGCATCCACCTGTGGCAGCAGACCCGCGACCCGGCCGATGCGGCGGATGTCATCCTGCGCACGCCGCTGATCGCCCCGCCCGGCCTGCGCGAACTGTACTGCTGCGCCGGGTTCATCCTGCTTGGGCAGCTGCTGGAGTGCCTGTACGGCGAGCCGCTGGATCATCTGGCCGCGAGGGAGGTGTTCCGCCCGCTGCGCATGCAGCACACGGGCTTCAACCCCATGGACGGCAACATCGCCTGCACGGAGATGGAGGACGACGGCCGCTGCCTGCAGGGCGTGGTGCACGACGAAAACGCCCGCTTCCTGGGCGGCGTGAGCGGCAACGCGGGCGTGTTTTCCACCATGGATGATCTGGCGCTGTTTTTGCAGATGCTGGCGGCCAGGGGCGAACTGCCCGACGGCAGCCGCTACCTGTGCCGCGCCACGCTGGACGCGGCCATGCTCAACCGCACGCCCGGCATGGCGCAGGGCCGCGGCCTGGGCTTCTACCTGCCCTGGTACGACAGCGGCTACACCGGCGATCTCTTCCCCAAGGAGACCATCGGCCACACCGGCTTTACCGGCACCAGCATCACGCTGGACCCCACCAGCGGATTGTACGTGGTCTTCCTCACCAACCGCGTATGCCCGTCCCGCGAAAGCCTGGGCATCTACCGCGTAAGAAGGCTTCTGCACAACGCGGTGTATGCGGCGGCGAACAGCTGAATACAGATACGCAAAAAGGGAAGATGACTGTCAAAGTCATCTTCCCTTTTGTCCTTCACCTGTTGTGCCTTACAGTCTGCTGGCCAGCGCTTCCAGGCAGGTCTGCTTGCTGCGCTCGATGTGCTTGCTCATCAGACGGGTGAATCCTTCCAGGTCGCGGCGTTCCACCAGGTTCACCAGCTCGTGGTGCTCGGCGTGGGCGGCGGCGCGGCGGTCTTCCTTGGCGATGGCCAGCGCGGAGAAGCGGGTGATGTACTCATCCTGGCCTTCGATGGCGCGGATGGTGCGCTTGAGGCCGGAGATGGCCGTCAGCTGCGTGTGGAACTGGCGCGCGCGGGGCGACAGGGCGGCCACGTCGTCGCGTTCCGTCAGGGGGTCCATCTCGTTGAGGATGGCGCGCAGGCTGCGGATGTCATTTTCCGTGGCGTTGGCTACGATGGCGGGCAGGGTGAGCATCTCCAGCGCGTTGCGGATGGTGTAAATCTCCTCCACATCGGCAATGGTAAAGGCGCGCACCACCACGCCGCGGCGCAGCATATACTCCACCAGACCGTCGCGCTCCAGCTTGCGCAGCGCCTCGCGCAGGGGCGTGCGGCTGATGTGCATGCGCTCAGCGTACTCGGTTTCCACAATGCGGGAACCGGCGGGCAGGTCGCCCGTGATGATGGCATGCTTGAGCGTTTCGTATGCGATCTCGCGGATGGGCTTGCTTTCAACGGCGGGGCCGAGGGTCATGGGTACCATGATTGCGCCTCCTGTATTTCTTTTGCATTTTCATTGTATTCGTTGGGTACTTCGTTGTCAAGCCCGATTGTATCCAAAAAACATTCTGTGGACAATCAGCCACCAGATCATGCAAAAA
>JAQXJZ010000021.1 GCA_029009515.1 bacterium | reverse complement strand
ACGGTCACGGTGTTGAGCGCCTTCATGAATACGGCAAAGTCGTCGTTTTCTTCAGTCACCTCGGCGTTGCCGGCCAGACCGTTGGCCAGCAGCACCACCATGTCATTGGTGGAGGTATCGCCGTCGACGCTGAGCATGTTGAAGCTGGCGGCCACATCGCTCGAGAGCGCCTTTTGCAGCATGGCAGGGGAGATGGCTGCATCGGTGGTGAGGAACACCAGCATGGTGGCCATGTTGGGATGAATCATGCCGCTGCCCTTGGCCATGCCGCCCAAATGGCAGGTTTTGCCGCCCAGCTCAAATTCCACAGCCACTTCCTTGGCGATGGTATCGGTGGTCATGATGGCCTCGGCAGCAGCAGCCGCGCCCTCCGCGCTCAGGCCCTGCGCCAGCGCGGGAATGCCGGAGGCGATGGGGGCGATGTCCAGCGGCTGGCCGATGACGCCGGTGGAGGCCACTACGACGTCCTCCGCCTTCACGCCCAGCTGCTGCGCCACCAGCGCGCTCATTTCTTCGGCGATTTCAATGCCGTTGGCGTTGCAGGTGTTGGCGTTGCCGCTGTTGCAGATGACGGCCTGCGCCTTGCCGTCGGCAATGTGGTTTTTGGTCACGGTCAGCGGAGCGCCCTTGACCAGGTTGGTGGTGTAAACCGCCGCCGCGCTGGCGGGCACTTCGCTCAGCACCAGCGCCAGATCGCGTTTGGAGCGGTTCTTGCGGATGCCGCAGTGAACGCCGTTGGCCGTATATCCCTTTGCGGCGCACACGCCGCCGTTGATGAGCTTCATATCAGTTGCCTCCCAGTTCAAGGCCCGTGGCTTCATCCAGCCCAAGGGCGATATTCATGTTCTGCACCGCCGCGCCGGATGCGCCTTTGCCCAGGTTGTCAAACCGCGCGGTGAGCAGGATGCGTTCTTCGTTTCCGTGTACGGTGATCTGCATGTCGTCGCGTCCGGCCATGGCGGATGCGCTCAGGAAGCCGCCTTCAGCGGCAGCCTCGGCATAGTGGATGATCCCCTTGGGATAGACGCTTCGGTACAGCTCCTGCACGTCGCGGATGGAGCCGTTCAGCTGAGATGCATGCAGCGGGATGACCACTTCCATGCCGCTGTAGAAATCACCCACGATGGGGCAGAACACCGGCAGGATGTCCAATCCGCAGACGGCCTTCATTTCCTTCAGATGCTTGTGCTGCTGCGTGAGGCCGTACATGCGGGGCGCGCCCAGCAGCGTGCAGCGCTGCCCGTCCTCGTATTCGGCAATCATCTTCTTGCCGCCGCCGGAGTAGCCGGTGAGCGAGAAGCAGGAAAGCTGCGCGTCTTTGGCGATCAGGCCGTTTTGCACCAGCGGAGCCGCCAGCGCCACAAAGCCGCTGGCATGGCAGCCGGGATTGGCGATGCGGCTGCTCTTGGCAATCCTTTCGCGCTGACCGTCGAGCTCTGCAAAGCCGTATACCCAGCCGTCGGCTGTGCGGTGCGCGGTGGAGGTATCGATGACCACGGTGCTTTCATCACCGTCAAGCAGCGCCACAGCCTCCATGGCCGCCGCATCGGGCAGGCACAGAAAGGCGATATCCGCCTGATGGAGCGCATCCGCACGCGCGCAGGGATCCTTTCGCACTTCGTCCGGCAGCGTCATCAGCTTGAGATCGCGTCGTTCCCGGAGCCGGTCGTAGATACGCAGGCCGGTGGTTCCGGCGCTTCCGTCGATGAAAACCTTCGTCATCTGAGCACCTCCCAATATGCAATAAAATGCATAATCATTCGGTTAATGTGACTATTATACGCATAATCATTCAAAAATCAATAGAAAAATCCAGTTTTTGCGCATCTGAACAAAAACAGAACACCGTTTTTGGCAAAGAAAAACTGCCCCGGAGGGCAGTTGCATTCAGCCGCAGATCCAGCTGAAAAGATACGTTTTTTGAGGGGCTGGCAGGTTGGGCTGGACACGCTCAAAGCGGCCGTTCAGCCCGCGCTCCATGGCCGTGATGGTACCAACGGTCAGCCCGGCCTCGCCGCGCGCGATGATCAGCCAGCCGCCGGCAAAGTAGATGAGCAGCGGGCCAATCTGGGTAAAGATGCCCATCACCAGACGGAACCAGCGGCTGCCAAGGCGCTTTTCCTTTTCGCTTCCATTTCATCCGGATCATTCGGAAAGATCCGGAAGAATTCGGCGCTCGAACTCTCCCAGCTCCCTGTCGCGCAGCATCAGGCCGGTCAGCTTCGGCACATCGAAACGTTTGGCAAACAGATCGCATTTGCACAGGAAGAGATAATAGACGTTCAGGCCGCAGCTGCACAGGGTTTCAAAGTTGGCCTGTCCCTTGGATACAATCACGTCCGCGCCTTCGATGAGCGTGCGCGCCTCAGGGGAAATGGCGGGCAGCCACGTGCCGGCAATGCGCGTGCCGTTGCCGATGACGCGGGCTTCGTCCGCCAGACCCACCTGCTTGGCGTCCTCCATGGTGGCGTCGTTGAGCACGTCCATGCCGCGCACGATGGCCACGATTTCCGCGGAGGGGTTCAGCCTGCGGATGGCGCGGATGAGCAGCTTGTCGGCCACGATCTCGCCGCAGTTGTCGGTGAGGTAGACCATGCGCTTCATGGTGCGCACCTCCTGCCGGAAATCCTCCAGCGCCTTCAGGTGCAGCGCAATCAGATCCGGGTCGGACAGAAGCGCGCGCAGCTGGTCTTCGTCCACCCGGTTCTGCGCGCCAAAATCGATGTAGTTGCCGATCATGGCAAAGCGAACCGCGCACAGCAGCGGATCATCCGCCGTCTCGATCTGCTCGTTCATCCAGCCCTCCTGCGTGAGCATGAGGGCATTGAAGCGGCGCTTGATATCGCCAAAATCCTCCTGCTGACCGTACAGCTCATAGCGCAGATCGTTGATCTGCCTCAGCAGAACAGGCGCGGAGCATTCATCGGAAGCGGCAGCAAGAATGGAAAGAAAGCGGTGAACATATGCCATCTCCGTTGCTCTCGGGGTGCCTTCGGGGGCGACCAGCATGTACTTGTTGATGAGGCATTTCATGCACTCGGGATGCAGCCTGGTGGGATTCATGGCGAATGGTTCCTCCTTGGTGACACAGAAAAACGGGCGTCGCATGACGGCGTCCGTTTGAAAAATGAAAAAGAACGCGTTGGACACAGAAAGCTTACCATGCCCCAAGCGGCGGTGTCAACCGCCGCGCTGGCTGCTGCGGTAGCTGGTGGGGGACATGCCAAAGTATTTCTTGAACGCCATGGAGAAGTAGTTGGTGTCGTTATAGCCTACCATGCTGGCGATGCGTCCGGCGCTCAGGTCGGTGGCGGTCAGCAGGTTGCGGGCCTTTTCCATGCGCTTGCGCACGATGTAGTCGTTGCAGCCTTCGCCCATGTGTTTCTTGAACAGGCGGGAGAAGTAGTTGGCGGATACGAAGAAATGCGCGGCAATTTCGCTCACGGTCAGGTCGTCAGCCAGATGCTGGTCGATATAGTCGCGGGCGTCAGCCACCATTTTGTTGATTTCGTTTTCGCGCGAGGTCAGCATGTGCAGGATGTACTGCTGGCCCAGTTCGCGGCAGTCCTCGCGGCTGGCGACGGCCAGCGATGCGGCAGCCTGCCCCATGAAGGATTCGGAAACCGGAATGCCGGAAATGATGCAGGTGTAGTACAGGTCGCTGAGCATGCGGAACACGCCCTTGCGCACGTCCGTATCCGGCTTGCCGTATTCATCAGCGGCGCGGAAGAAGGTGTCAAACAGCTTGAGCACCTTGGAAGGGTTGGAGATATGGGCGCACATGGCGCCCTTCATCTCGCCGAAAAGCTCGGAGAAATGGCGGTTGCGGCTGGCCAGGTTCTGCGGCAGACGCAGCTCCTTTTCGTATTTCTCATCATCACGGTTGAGCAGCTGCAGGGCCTCCTGATAGGACAGGGCGATATTGCGCAGGCCGATTACCTCTGCGCCGATGGCAGCGCGCAGAAAGCCGGAAAACTCGCTGCGGATGAGCCCCAGCAGCTCGCGGAAGGTGCGCTCGCCGCCCAGCGGGCACGCATCCACCGAATACAGGATGAGGATGGCGCCGCTGTGCTCATCAAAGATGGTGAAGCCCAGGTTTTCGTTGTCCACTTCACCCATGCAGAAGATGTGCAGCTGGTGGTACATCAGCGCGCGATCCTCGTAGGGCATGGCGTAATCCACATCCGGCACCAGCACAGCCATCATGAAGCGCGCATCCGGCGCAATGCGGTATTCTGCTTCCAGCGAGTCGGCGGTGGCGTCAACGTCTCTGCCCTTGAGCAGGGACTGGATGCGGCTTTTGAGCTCGAACTGCTCCTGAATGCTGCTGGCACGCAGGCTGCGCCTGACCGCACGCTTTTCATCGAGCGAAACGATCTGCTTGCGCACGCTTTCGTACAGCAGCTCTTCGTTGACGGGCTTGAGCAGAAGGTCCTGCACGTGCAGGCGCAGCGCATCGCGGGCATACTCAAAGTAATCGTAGCCAGTCAGCACAATGGCGCGCAGATCCGGGATGATCTGGTAGGCTTTTTCCAGCATCTCGATGCCGCTCATCTCACCCATGTTGATGTCGGTGATCACCAGCTGAGGTTCCTCAGCCTCCATGATCCGCAGGGCTTCGCGGGACGATGCAGCGGTCAGCACCGTTTCAATGCCCAGCTCACCCCAGGGAATCAGCGTTTTCATGCCCTGGCGGATGATCTCTTCGTCATCGACAATCAGCAGTTTGTACATGCAAATCCTTCCTCACAGATCCACAGAGGAGCCTGCGAATGTTTTTGGCAGGCGAATGGTGGTGGTGATGCCGCCGGACGGATTGCGCGAGTACTTCAATCCGTATCCGCTGCCAAAGTACAGCTCGATGCGGCGGTTCACGTTGCGCACGCCGTAGCCGAAGTCGCGGCTGTAATCGGAGATGGAGGCGTTCATGGCGTCAATATCGGCGTCGGTCATGCCAAGACCGTTGTCCGATTCCTCGATGCAGCAGCCGTCCTCCGTGGCGTAGGCCGACACGCGGATCTCGCCCTGCAGTCCCTCCTTGACGCGTATGCCATGGTAGATGGAGTTTTCCACCAGCGGCTGCAGGGTGAGCTTGGGAATGGGAATATCCATCAGCTCATCGGGAACATCCACCGAGTAGGTGATGATGTTGCCGTAGCGTTTTTTCTGAATGCTCAGGTACAGGCGCACATGCTCCAGCTCCTGCGAAAGCGGGATGATCTCCTTGCCCTTGCTTAAGCACATGCGGTAGTAGTTGGCCAGCTCCTGCACCAGCTCGGAGGTGCGGGTGTCTCCGTCGGCCCGGGCCTGCCAGTGGATGCATTCCAGCGTGTTGTAGAGAAAATGCGGCTGGATCTGCGATTGGAGGGCGTTGAACTTGATCTGCTCCGCCTGATGCTGCTCCTCGCGGATGCGGGCGAAGAGATCGTTGATGGTATCCATCATATCGTTGTAGCCGTTTTCCAGCGCGCGGAAGTCCTCGCCTGCGTCTTCGGTGCGCACGCGATAGTCCACCTCGCCGTTCTGCACATGCTTCATGGCACCCACAACGATCTCCAGCGGCTTGTAGTTACGCGATATGATGCGGCGGGTGATGAAGATGGAGACGATGAGAAGCAGCAAAGCCAGCAGCGCCATCAGCAATGCGCTATGGAAAACGGGACGCATCAGCTCCAGATGGCTGATCTGGCACAGCACGTAGAAATAGGTATCCTCAATGCGCTTGAAATAGTAATCATTCATTCCCAGACGCACCACGCCTTCCTCCTGTCCGGCGTAATCAACGGCTGCAAAGCCATTCGCCAGCGGCGAGGAGGACACAATCACCCTGCCGTCCATGGCGGTCAGCATGGTGTTCTGCACCAGCGACTGGCCGGATGGCGCGCTGTCGGTAAACTGGCGGCCGCTGAGATAGATGAGCAGCGTACCGGTGCGCTTGAAGATTTTTTCGGTGGAAAAAACGGGATGAAGCATGACAAAGCCAGCCTCATCGCGCTGGGAGAATCCATCGATATAGAAGAAGGAAAGCGCTCCCCTTTCCTTCACGCGGCGGGCCTGGGTAAGCACCTCGCGGTAGATGCTTTTGAACGCTGCGTTCTGCACGGAAAATTCGCCGCGGGACACAAAGTCCTCGCCGTCATCATCGTTGATCACGGCGAAGAACAGCAGGTCGTCATTCATGTTGATGGCGTTGGACAGCGTGTTTTTGACCTGGTTGCGCAGAGCGTAATCCGTTTGGGTGGATGAGGAAGCGCAGAACTGCTGCACGCTTGTGTCCAGAATCACCGACAGGGCGGTGTGCTCCGCCTCGGCAAACCAGGAACGATACAAACGCTCAGAGGCCGTAACCTGCGAACGGGCCAGATTCTCCACCTGCTGCCTGGTGGACGTGTAGGACGTCACCAGGAACAGGGTGAAAATCACCGTCAACAGTACGGCCATGAGCGTTGTAAAGATGATGCGCAGCTTTTCATCCAGCCGCTTTTCATCAAATCTTTTTTTCATTATCCCTTGACGGCACCGGCCATCATACCCTTGACCAGCTTATCCTGGAAGATGATGAACAGGATGATCATGGGCAGGGCAGACAGCGTTAGCACGGCCAGCATGATCGGAATGTCCAGCGAGTGCTCGCCCTTGAACTGACCCAGCGCCAGGGGCAGCGTCTTGTTGCCGGGGTTGATGATGAGGGTGTTGGCGAAGGCGAACTCATTCCACATGGACACGCCGTTGTAGATGGCCAGCGTGGACAGGCCGGACTTGGCCAGGGGCAGAATGAGCAGCGTGAAGTTGTTGAAACGGTTGCAGCCGTCAATTTCCGCCGCCTCTTCCAGCTCTTTCGGAATGGTTTTCATGAACGCCACCAGAATGAATACCGACATGGGCAGCGCAAAGGTGACGTACGGGCCCACCAGCGACCACAGCTTGTCGTACAGGTTCATGGACTGGGTCAGCTTGAACACGGGAATCAGGGTAACGTGCATGGGAACGGACATGCAGGCCACAATGCCGGCGTACAGCAGCGCGCGCAGCTTGAACTCCATGCGGGAAAGGGGATACGCCGCGCAGGAGGCGATGGCCAGCAGCAGCACAAGGCTTACCGCCACCACGATCACGCTGCGCAGGAAGTAGCCGAAGAAACCGTTGGTGACCACTTCCACGTAGTTGTTGAAGTACCAGGGATCCGGCAGGTGGAACACGCCCTGACGCAGCATGTCAAACTGCTTGCGGAAGGAGTTGATCAGCATGAAGATGAAGGGGAACAGCGCCAGAACCACCTGGAAGAGGGCAAAGATCCATGCAAAGGTCCACGCGATGGTGGATTTGACCTTGCTGCCGCGGTACTCGTCCGCCACAGGCTTTTCAGCAGCTTTGCGAATGGTGCTCATATCAATAGTCCTCCTTCACAACAAAGACTTTCTGGAACAGGAGGGCAATCGCTGTGATCAGGATGAACATACCGGCAGCCACGCAGGAGCCGTAGCCCATGTTGAACTGGTTAAACGACAGCTTGTACATGTAGGTTGCCATCAGCTCGGTGGAGTAGTTGGGTCCGCCCTGGGTCATGTTCCAGATCAGATCGAAATACTTCAGAGAGCCGATCAGCGACATGGTGCAGGCCGTTTTGAAGATCGGGCCCATCATGGGGATGGCGATCTTGCGGATATACTGGCCGCGGGTAGCGCCGGCAATGATGGCGGATTCATACAGGCTGACGTCAATGTTGTTGTAGCCGGCGATAAAGTAGACCATGTAGAAGGGAGTGTACTGCCACGCCATGATGCCGATGATGGTGAACAGGGCATGGGGTGCACGGCCCAGAAGGTCGATGGTTGTGCGCTTGCCGTTAATCAGCGTGGCAAGCGAGGAGAAGATGCCGCCGTTGGTGGCCAGCGCATAGGTGAACAGGAACGCGATGGCGACGGAGGACATGAGGTTGGGCAGGAACCAGATGGTCTTGAAGGCGCCGCCCAGCTTTTTCTTGTTCAGCGCATCCAGGAAGGTGGCCAGCAGGAAGCCGATGGGCAACTGCAGCAGGATGGAGCACACCATCACCACCAGATTGTGCGCAAAGGAGCCCCAGAAGAGCTTATCGGTAAGCAGGAACTTCCAGTTGTTCAAACCGATGTTTTCCATCAGCTTGACGTTGAGACCATTCCATTTGAAAGTGCTCAGATAGAAGGTATCAAAAATGGGATAAATAATGTATACGGCAACCAGCAGAATGGTAGGCAGCAGGAAAACCGTCGCGGCAACGCGAGTGCTTTTGGCCCTTGTCTGCGCCAGGGTGCCAACGGTAGTCGTCTTGTTTTGCATAATCCCACCCCGTTAAAAGAAGATAAATGTAGCGACAGGGAACTGCCCCGAAGGGCAGTTCCCATATCGTCAGACGTTGTGCGCGGCCGCAGAGGCCGTCAGACCGTCTTATTCAGCCAGAGCGGCCTGCATGGCAGCGTCGTGATCCGCGCCGATGCCAGCGCCGTCCTTGGTCAGGCCGAACAGCTCGATCATGCTGTTCTTGTGAACCTCGGTGACGGAAGCGGGCAGATACTGGTCGTACCAGAGCTGCACGTTGGAGGCGTTGAAGAAGATGTCAACAACCTTCTTGTTGGTGGGTTCCTCAACCAGCTGCTCATAACCCTTGATGGAGGGGATGGTGCCGGAAGCCATCTGCTTGTCGTTGTAGATGGAATCGTTGTAGTACTGGGTGGCCAGCACGTAGCAGGCGTCCAGCATGGGCTGGTTCACAGAGCCGTCCTCGTTGAAGCAGTTGAAGGAGAAGCCGTTGCCGATGGCGGTGCCGACTTCCACGTGCTGGTCAACGCCGCGGGCCTCAGCCTCGGCATCCTTGGGGAAGGGCATGATGTCGATGTTCTCTTCGTACCATTCAACGCTGTCGGTCCTCATGGAGCGAACCTGCCAGGAACCATGCAGCATCATCGCGCAGGTGCCGTCGTACATCAGCTGACGGTCCTGACCGTCGTCAGTGGACAGGGAGTTCACGCCGTCCGGGAAGTAGCCCTTGCGGACCCAATCCTGAATCTTGTCAGCAGCCCAAACGAAGGCTTCGGAGGTGAAGGTGCCGCCGTTGGCCTGGGAGTAGGCAGCGTCAAACTGCTCGTTGCCGGAGTGGCGGGCGACCAGGTACATGTAGTACATGGAGCCGGTCCACTTGGAGCCGTTGGCCAGGGCGAAGGGCACGTAGCCGTTGGCCTTCAGCACTTCGCAGGCAGCCTCGAGCTCATCGATGGTGGTGGGCACTTCGATGCCGCACTCAGCAAAGATGGTCTTGTTGTAGAACAGGGCGCAGCCGGACAGACCGCCGAAGGGCAGGGCCAGCAGCTTGCCCTGGTAGGAAGCCTGGGCGATAGCGGCGTCGAAGTAATCCGGATGATCGTACTTGGCGAACATTTCGGTGATGTCATTCACGAAGCCGGACTTGTAGTACTCAGCCATGGGACCGCCGCCCCAGTGGATGTACATGTTGGGAGCAGCGCCGGAAGACATGGCGATGACGAGCTGCTGCTTGTAGTTGTCGTTCTGCAGGTGAACCTGCTCAACCTTGATGTTGGGATAGTCGGCCATGAAGCGCGCAACGGCGTCTTCCTGAATGCCCTTGGTGGGCTCTTCAGTGGCGATGTCCCACAGAAGGATGGTCATGGGCTCGGTGGTGAGGGTGGGGATGTTCTTGCCTTCAGCGGTGGCAAGGCTCATCATGCCCAGCAGCATCATGAGAGCGAGAACCAGAGATACCAGTTTCTTCATTCTGTTTTCCTCCTTCGATGTTGGTCAACGGTCCGCAGCGAATAGGGAATACACCGACATCTGCTGTGATGCCAATATCCATATTCTGCTATGCTTTTCTATATGATACCAGCCAAATCCGCGCCCTGAGAATAGAAATCTCACATTTTTATCTCTAAAATTGTGACATCTTGCACAGAAAAACAGATGATTCTGCTGTGAAAAGCGCTTTGCCTGTATGCATGATAGCACGCATACAGGCAAAGCAAAATGGAATCTATTATCTTTTTGGCATCAAAAAGGGAACTATGAAAACGTTTTTCAGCTGTGGGCGATGCCGGCTTCACCCAGAAGGCCGGCCACGATGGGCGCCAGATGATCGGCGATGGTACGATGACCGTCGCGCAGGGGGTGCAGCGGTTCCTCCGGCACCCAGCCGAAGCTGGAAATGTACTTCACCTGATCGCCGCGGGTGCGGTTGAACTCGTCCACAATGTCCTTCAGCTCCGTATTGAAGCCGCCGCAGAAGGCGCTCAGGCAGATGATGAGCGCATGCGGCCTCATGCCGCGGATGACGTCCAGCAGCTCCAGATAGCCCTCGCGGTACATGGCAGCGCCGTTGCCGCGGTCGTTTGCGCCGTGGTTGATCATGATCACATCCGGCACGTCGCCCTTGTAGGGTACGCCGTCGATGACGTAGGGATAGATGAGCGCGGCCCTGGGCACGCTGCCGCAGCCGCCTCGGGTGACGCCCACCGCGCCGTAGCCCTGGAACATGGCGCGCAGGTTCAGGCGCTCGGCGGTGAGAGCGGCGTAGGTGGCGGTGTTGTCGTCGTCGTTGGGGCGGCGCCACTGCTGGGTGGCAAAATCCACCTCGTCGCCGTAGAGCGCATCGGTCAACACGCCTTCGGTGATGGAATCGCCCACGAATTCGATCAGCGGGCGGTCATCCGCAGGAAGCTCGGCAGGCGCATCCACCTCCGCGCCCATGAAGCTCACCACGCCCTGCAGCGGCAGGTACCAGCGGTGCAGCACCTCCATGGCGCTCTTGTACACCAGCCTGACCACGTGCGTGCCTTCGCAGCCGGCGTCCACGCGCAGGATGCGGTCCAGCGCCGCTTCCACGCGCGCGCCGCCATCCACCTGCAGCCACACATGCGGCATGGGCTGCGTGTTGCGGTAGCGCAGGTCAAAGTGCAGCTCCGCCATGCGGCCCGAGAAGGCGATCTCCAGCGAGGAACCGGCGGCGGTGGTGGAGGTGGAGTGGTTGTCCTGCTGCAGGAAGGCGGATACGTCGCCCAGCGCTTCATTATACGGGGTCCAGCGGCCGGTGAGGCGGATGGATGGATGAGTCCATTTCAGAAACATGCTGTTTTCCTCCGTTCTTCTTGTGGAAAGGTGCATTTATTATAGCAGGTTTTTTGCCTGCGCCGCAATCAAATTCCGCCAATGCAAAAAGCCCCTTGTGCGGGGGCTTTTGCATATGTGTTATTTCTGCTTTTTCTTTCCAAAGATACCCTTGCGCTGGAGGATTACGTTCATCACCACAAAGAGAACAATGACCAGGCCCAGCGTGAGGATGCACTTGCCAATGCTCTGCGGCGCAACGCCCAAAAGCAGGAAGATGGGGAAGCCGAAGAGAATGGCCCAGGGCTGGTGGTAAACCAGGTTGTCAGAGGCCTGCGTCTCAAACTTCGGGTCCACCTCGCGCAGCAGGATGGCGCCGGTAGAGGCAGTGCCGGTAAGCATGCCGTACAGGGAGAGGAAGGCTTGATCCTCATACATGGGGAAGATGCGGCGGCACACAAAGCGCAGATAGATGTAGCTGGCCACAGCGCCAAGCACGCAGATGATGGTGAGCGGAATGATGAAGCTGGGAATGAGGAAGGCGTTGAGATTGATGGCGGCGATGGAAGCGATGACCATGATGTCAAACATGAAGCCGGAGATGCGGTTCATCATGAAATTGTTGATGTAGTCGCGCTTCATGATGCCGCTCTTGCGCAGCTTGAGCACAATGGTGCGCACCAGAATGGCAAAGATGGTGCCAAAGAGGAACTGGAAGCCCCACACCATGGACTGAATAGTGTTGCCCAGTCCGCCCAGCACGCCGGTATCGACGAGGGTGTTGACGCCCTTCATGAACAGGAAGGCCAGAATGTAGGCAATGAACACCAGCGCCACCTGAATGGTGAACTTGTCCATGGATTCGGACAGCGGCACTTCAGTGCTGCCGGCGTACTGATCAAGCGTCATGTTGTCCATGGCGTCCTTGCCGGCCTCGCCGCTGAAGCGGCCCTTGCGGCGCAGGTGGCTCAGGTACACCACGCCGCCCAGAGAGGCGGACACAAAGCCCATGGAGGAAACCGCAAGGCCAAAGCTGGTGCCGTTGGCAAAGCCGTAGGAGGCTTCATAGGTGTGGCCCCAGGTGTAGGCCTGTCCGGGGCCCTGGCCATAGCCCATGGGCAGCAGGATGCCGGAGGCAAAGAAGCTGCCGATGGCGTAGTAGAGGATAATGGTTACAGCCAGGCCAAGGATTGCCTGCAGCAGATAGGTGCTCACAACCGTGATGCCGGTGTCGAAAGCGCCGGTCTTGGAGCGGTTGTCCTGCTTCTTGTCCACATTGCGCAGCGCCATGGCCGCAAAGCCAAGACCCAGACCGTGATAGGTGAGGATTTCCAGCAGGCTGGTCTGGTACAGCTCAATGTGGAAGCAGTTTTTGAAGATGGTATTCACAATCAGCAGGATGAATCCGCCCAGCACCGAGGAGGGAATCATCAGCCGGCGCAGCGCCGGAATGGTGGTGCACAGCGTATTGGCAATGAGCATGGCGCTGAAGAGCAGCGTCATGGTGATCACAAAGTTCCACACAGTGGCATCCCAGAGGTTCATTCCTGTCGTCATAAGAACAGGCTCCTGTTCTGTTGGAATAATCGTGACAATTATGAAGGAAAACCGGGCAGATATCAACCGTTCTGCCCGGTAAAGGAATGCTTAAGAACAGGAGGAGCGCATGGCTCCTCCTGCATGTATGAAATTGTGACAGACCGGCGCTTAGTCGGCGCAGGCAGCCTCGGCGGCGGGGGGCACGCTGCCGTAGGGCTCGGCGCTGCAGGAAAGGACCTTTTTCATGATAGTCCACCTCCTGACAATATTTTAACATTTGCAGTTATGCATTGCAACCATAGGTTTCTGAAACCACAAAAGCGTGTATAATGAAAACATCCTCATTCCAAAGGAGAGATGGCAATGCTGGAAAAAGGCATGAAAGCCCCGGAATTTGTTTTGAACGATCAGAACGGAAACGAAGTGCGCCTGGCTGATTATCTGGGCCGCAAGGTTGTGCTGTATTTCTATCCCAAGGATAACACCCCTGGCTGCACCCGTCAGGCGTGCGCGTTTGCGCAGAGCTACGACGGTTTCCGTGAAAAGAACGTGGCCGTCATCGGTGTGAGCAAGGACAGCACAGCCTCCCACGTGAAGTTTGCCCAGAAGTATGACCTGCCCTTCACCCTGCTTTCCGATCCGGATCTGCAGGCCATTCAGGCCTACGGCGTGTGGCAGGAGAAGAAGCTGTACGGCAAAGTGAGCATGGGCGTGGTGCGCACCACCTTCATCATTGATGAAAACGGCATGATCGAAAAGGTGATGCCCAAGGTCAAGCCCGATACCAACGCGGCGGAGATCCTTGCGTATCTGAACGGCGGCGAAGCATGAAAGTCATCATTTCGCCCGCCAAGAAAATGCAGGAGCAGCCGGACAGCCTCGACTGGCGCAATCTGCCCGCCTTCCTGCCCAGAACCCAGCAGCTGCTGGCAGCGCTGCGCAGCATGTCCGCCGCTGACCTGCAAAAGCTGTGGAAGTGCAACAACAGCATTGCGGAGCTGAATGTCCAGCGCCTTGCGCACATGGATCTGCACAGCAATCTCACGCCTGCGGTGCTGGCTTATGTGGGCATCCAGTACCAGTACCTGTCCCCGGAAGCTTTCACCAACCAGCAGATGGCCTATGTGCAGGATCATCTGCGCATCCTGTCCGGCTTTTACGGGCTGCTGCGCCCCATGGACGGCGTGACGCCCTACCGGCTGGAGATGCAGGCGAAGCTGAGCGTGGACGGGCAGAAGGATCTGTACGATTTCTGGGGCGACAGCCTTGCACAGGCGCTGTTTGAGGAGACGGACTGCATCATCAACCTTGCGTCCAAAGAGTACAGCCAGTGCGTGTCGCGCCATCTGCCTAAACATGTGCAGTTTGTTACCTGCGTGTTCGGCGAAAGGAAGGGCGGCAAAATCATCGAAAAAGGCACCATGTGCAAGATGGCGCGCGGCGAGATGGTGCGCTTTATGGCCGAAAACGCATTGGAAAAGCCGGACGAACTGCGCGCGTTCGACCGGCTGGATTATGCATATTCGGCAGCGGATTCCACAGGGGATACGCTGGTGTTTGTGCGTGAGGAAAAGCCCAGAATCAGCGAGTGGTGACAAACTGCGCGATGGCGTCGGCGGTCTGGCTGATCTGTTCTTCGGCGGTGATGGAAGGCGTGCCGTCGCCCTCCTGCGCACCATACATGCCAAAGAACGCATGGCAGCCTCCGCCGATGACAAGCTCCGTGAAATCAGCAGGCAGATTGCTGCGGTTGGATGCGTACTTTTCGGCGTTCAGCACCCGATCCTCGCTGCCGTATACGGACAGCACATCCACATCGCCTGCGCTCAGGTCGGCGGTGGAGTAGGAGCCCAGCAGCACCAGTCCCTCGTATTCCTGCACGTGCTTGGCCAGATGGGATGCGGCCATGCTGCCGCCCAGCGAATGTCCGCCGATATACCAGCGGTCGATGTGAGGAAACTGCTGCGCAATGCCGTCGGCGGCGTTCACATCCAGCACGGCCAGTCTCAGCGGCATCTGCGTCAGCACGCACAGCACGCCGCGTGCGGCGCACGCCTGCATCAGCGGTTCGTAGGCGGTGTGTTCCACCTTGCCGCCGGGGTAGAAGATAAAGCCGGCGATGGGATCATCGGGCGCATAGACGATAGAGCCATCGGAAAGCGGCTGCGGCACAGCCGATGCCGGAAAAGCGGCGATAGCTGCCGGATCGGCGCGGTAATAATCACCCGCGTACAGGGCGCAGGCGCCTGCCAGCACGGCAAGCACAAGCAGAATGATCCAAAAACGGCGTTTCTTTGCAAACAAGGTTGTTCCCTCCTTACGCTGTAAGCCTTCGATGCAGGGCATGCAAAGCCCTGCCGGTGATGAACTGAAAAACAACTTTTTGATGTGAGGAATGTTTGGAAAGAATCTTTCCTTTCCTCCTTCATTCATGATATACTGATAGCGATTCCATTGTGCGCTATCAAAAATGAGGGAGACCTTCTGCATGAAACGGCTGTGGCGGCTCAGCCGGGAGGCGAAACGGTACAAAACCCTGTATGTGGTGGCCTTCGGCGGCTGGCTGGCCTTCCGCGACGGGCTGAGCGTGGCGGATATCGTGGCGTTTGTGCTGTATCTCAGCCTGTTCTGCACGCCCATTGCGGGGCTTGCCAATTTGCTGGAAAGCATGCAGCAGTCTCTGGCTGGAGTCGAGCGCGTGATTGACATCCTCGACGCGCCGTTTGAAATTCAGGACAGGCCCGGCGCAAAGGATGCTGGCAGAGCCTCCGGAAGCCTGACGTTTGAACATGTGGATTTTTCGTATGAAGAGGGCACGCCGGTTCTGAAGGACGTGTCCTTCCACTGCGAGGCCGGAAAGATGCTGGCGCTGGTGGGCCCCACAGGCGTTGGCAAAATCACGCTCACGCAGCTCATCTCCCGCTTCTACGAGCCTTCCTCCGGCCGCATCCTGCCGGACGGTCAGGACATCGGCACCCATGACGAGCTGGTGGCCAAAGGCGGCGTATACGCCCGGATGAACGAAATCCAGTCTTCCGCTTTGCAGCAGGCAGGAATCGCCTGACCGGCTGAGCCGGTACCCTTTCGAACAAAAGACGGAATTCCTTTTTCTATCCGCGATCCAAAAGGTTTACAGCAAAAGACAGATAAGGAGAATGAGCATGGACAATTTCAACTTCTACAGCCCCACGGAGTTTGTGTTTGGCCGCGGCCGTGAAAACGAGGCCGGCGAACTGGTCAAAAAGCATGGCGGCAGCAAGGTGCTGGTGCACTTTGGCGGCGGCAGCGCGGTGCGCAGCGGCCTTTTGGATCGCGTGACCGCCTCTCTGGATAAGGCCGGCGTGCCCTATGTGAGCCTTGGCGGTGTGAAGCCCAATCCCCGCGATACGCTGGTGTATGAGGGCATCGAGCTGTGCCGCAAGGAAAACGTGGACTTCATCCTGTGCGTGGGCGGCGGCTCCGTCATCGACTCGGCCAAGGCCATCGCCGCGGGCGTGGTGTACGACGGCGATTTCTGGGATTTCTATTCCGGCAAGGCGGTCATCGAAAAGGCCGTGCCCGTGGCCACCGTGCTCACCATTGCCGCCGCCGGAAGCGAAGGCAGCGGCGATACTGTGGTGACGCAGGAATCCACCGGCCTCAAGCGCGGCGCTGGCAGCAACGCTCTCCGTCCTCGTTTCTCCATCATGAACCCCGAGCTCACCTGCACCCTGCCCGCCTTCCAGACCGCCTGCGGCGCGGCGGACATCATGGCGCACGTGTTTGAGCGCTACTTTACCAACACGCAGGAGGTGGAAATCACCGACCGCCTGTGCGAGGCCGTGCTGTGCACCATGGTCAAGGAAGCGCCCCGCGTCATCGCCGATCCCAACAACTACGAGGCGCGCGCCAACATCATGTGGGCGGGCACCGTGGCGCACACCAACATCGTTGGCGTAGGCCGCAGCCAGGACTGGAACAGCCACAACATCGAGCATGAGCTCTCCGGCCTGTACGATGTGGCGCACGGCGCGGGTCTGGCCGTCATCATGCCCTCCTGGATGGAGTTTGTGATGCCGCACAACCCCATGCGCTTTGCGCAGATGGCCACCCGCGTGTTCGGCTGCGCCATGAACTTTGAAAACCCCGAAGCCACCGCCATGGAAGGCATCCGCTGCTTCCGCCGCTTCCTGAAGGAACTGGGCCTGCCCATCAACTTTGCGGAGTTGGGCGCGAAGGAAGAGGACATCCCCGTGCTGGTGGAAAAGCTGGGTCTGGGCGATGGCCGCACCGGCGGCTTCGTGCAGCTGTCCAGCGAGGATGTGGCGCAGATCTACCGCATCGCCGCCAGGGCCACCGTGTAATCAAGCAGATCAGCAAGCGCCTCCGTCACGGTACGGAGGCGCTTTGCTGTGTTTACTTTTCGTTGATCCACACGGTCATTTCGCCAGGGCCGCGGTTGGTCCATGCGTAGTAGGGGATGGCGGTGAGGGTGACGGGCTCGTACTGCGGTTCGGCTTCGCTGTACAGGTCGTCCGTTTCAATGCGCCGGAATCCCTCGGCCCTGATCGGCACCACGCCGCCCAGCAAATCGGGATCATAGGGCAGCGCCTCGACCCTGCCGCTCAGGTACAGGCCGGAGAGCGGCGCGGGATTATCCTCGCTTTCCAGACAGTACACGATGGGGCCGCGCGCCAGCGCAGCCTTTCCGGCGCAGTCGCGTACCCTGGGATGCGCGTGCAGGCGGCGCACCGGCATGTCGAAGGTCACATCCACCTGGTCGCCCGGCTGCCATGTGCGGCGGATAGAGAAGTAGCCGTCGCGCCATTCGCCTTTGATCTCTTCGCCGTTGAGGGTGACGCGGAGCCCCTTGGCATGCGCCGGAATGTGGATGGCCAGCGCAAAGGCATCCGCGCGGCAGGCTTCGATCACATAGCTGGCTTTCCCATTCCACGGGTATTCCGTGGTCAGCGCGATCTCCGCCAGCGCGGTCTGCACCGTGCTTCCGGCAAAGAGGTGGCTGTAGACGGTGGATTCGTCCTCGCTCCACAGGTATTTGCCAAGCGAAGTGAGCAGGCGCGCCAGATTGGGCGGGCAGCAGGCGCAGGCGTGCCACTGCGGACGCTCGGGCAGCACATGCTGATAGCCGGGCGCTTTGCCGCTGACGGCGGGATCGACCTGAAGCGGGTTGACGTAGAAGAAGCGCTGACCGTCCAGCTGCATGCCGGACAGCGCCGCGTTGAACAGCTCCGTCTCCAGCAGGTCGGCATAGCGTCCATACGTCTTGGTGCGCAGCATTTCGCGCGCAAAGAAGCACATGGCGACGGACGCGCAGGTTTCGCCGTAGCAGCGGTCGGCGGGCAGGTCGTAATCCACGGTGAAGGATTCGCGGTGGCTGGTGGAGCCGATGGCGCCGGTCACGTACATCTGCTTTTGCGTGATGTTGTCAAACATGCGCTCGCAGGCGGCCAGCAGCTCTGCATCTTTGGTGGAGGCGGCTGCATCCGCCATGGCGGTCAGCATGTACACCTGACGCACCGCATGGCCGCGCGCCACGGTCTGCTCGCGCACAGGCACGTCGGACTGGTTGTAGGCGGTATCTTCCGGCAGGATGTCATAATCGCCGTAGTGGATATCCGGGTGTTTGGGCGTATGCTTCATAAACCACTGCGGGTCCTGTCCGCGCAGGTTGAGAAAGCGCAGCGCCATATCGCGGTAGCGCTCGCAGCCGGTTGCATGGTACAGCCTCATCAGGCCGATTTCAATCTCCTGATGGCCGGGGATGGCCTCCTCGCCGCCTTCGCCAAAGCGCTGGCAGATGTGATCCGCCAGACGGATGCAGAGATCCAGCAGATTCCGTTTGCCCGTCGCTTCAAAGAGCGCCGCGCCCGCCTCGATCAGATGTCCGGCGCAGTACAGCTCGTGGCATTCCAGCAGGTTGGTCCAGCGGTTGCCCGGCTCGCGCACGGTGTAGTAGGTGTTGAGATAGCCATCCTCCTGCTGGCAGCGGCTAAGCAGCGCCACCACGTCGTCCACACGGCTCTCAAGCGCCGCATCCGGCTTCAGCGCCAGCGAGTACGCCGCCGCCTCCAGCCACTTGGCCACGTCGGAATCCTGAAATACCATGCCGTAGAACATGCCGGTTTCCTCGCCTGCCGCCATGCGGAAATTGCTGATGGCGTGCGATTTGGCCGCGCCGGGTACTTCGTCGCGCAGGATTTTTTCCATGTAGGGGATGGTGACGTCCGTCATCAGCCGCTGGCGTGCGGACCAGAACGGGTCGGTGATGTGAACGCGGTTCATGGGAACTTCACGGATGTTCATGGTGATCCTCCTTTGGTGAGGCAGTCAATGAATGCTGTTATCTCCAGTATACGGAAACAAGCCGCCAGCGTCAACGTTAATGTTGAGGATAGCCGGAAAGATTTTGTTCATTTTTTTACTGAAAAAAGGTTTCAAAATACGCAATGTGGTGTATACTATCATTGCGGAACAAAAAAAGGGTTCCGGCCATCGAAAGGAGATTAACACATATGCGTTATGTTTGCGAAGTTTGCGGTTATGTTTACGACGAGGCCATCGGCGATCCCGACAACGGCATTGCCCCCGGCACCAAGTTTGAAGATCTGCCTGAAGATTTCGAGTGCCCCCTGTGCGGCGTTGGCAAGGATCAGTTTTCTGAGGAAGCCTGATTGACACACAAAAAACGGCACGGAGAAGCGCGCAGCCAGAGTGGCTCGCGCTTCTTTGGCGCGAAAAAGCGTGCGATGACTACGAAAGGGGTTTTGGCTTATGCACATTACCAATGAGATCCGCTATGCGGGCGTGAATGATTTCCAGATTGATCTTTTTGAGGGACAGTATGCGGTGCCAAACGGCATGGCGTACCACTCCTACGTCATTCTGGATGAGAAGATTGCCGTGATGGATTCCGTGGAAGCCCGCTTCGGCGCTGAATGGCTTGGCAATGTGGAGGCTGCGCTGGAGGGCCGCAAGCCGGATTATCTGGTGGTGCAGCACATGGAGCCGGATCACTCCGCCAACATTCTCACCTTCATGAATGCCTACCCCGGGGCCGCGATTGTTGCCACCCAGAAGGCCTTTGCCATGATGAAGCAGTTCTTCGGCACCGATTTTGCCGATCGCCGCATTGTGGCCGCCGAGGGCAGCAAGCTCAGCCTGGGCGCGCACGAGCTCACCTTTATCACCGCGCCCATGGTGCACTGGCCCGAGGTCATGCTCACCTACGACAGCAAGGACAAGGTGCTCTTCTCCGCCGACGCCTTTGGCAAGTTTGGCGCCATGGGCACCGAGGAAAACTGGGTGGATGAAGCCCGCCGCTACTACATCGGCATCGTGGGCAAGTACGGCGCGCAGGTGCAGGCGCTGCTGAAAAAGGCCGCCAATCTGGATATTCAGATCATCTGCCCCCTGCATGGCGAGATCCTGACCGAGAACCTGGGCTATTATCTGGACAAGTACCAGACCTGGTCCTCCTACGCGGTGGAAGAGGAAGGCGTGACCATCGCCTGCGCCTCCATCTACGGCAACACCATGAAGGCCGCGCACCTGCTGGCCGACAAGCTGCGTCAGAGTGGATGCCAGAATGTGAAGGTGTTTGATCTGGCCCGCTGCGACATGGCCGAGGCCGTTGCACAGGCTTTCCGCTGCAGCAAGCTGGTGCTGGCTGCCTCCAGCTACAATGCCGATGTGTTCCCCTTCATGCGCACCTTCATCCACCACCTGACCGCGCGCAACTTCCAGAACCGCAAGGTGGCCATCATGGAAAACGGCACGTGGGCGCCCTCTGCCGCCAAGACCATGCTCAAGATGCTGGAAGAAGCCAAAAACCTGACCTACGCCCAGAACACCGTCAGCATCCGCTCCGCGCTCAGCGCCGAGAGCGAGGCGGCGCTGGACGCGCTGGTGAAGGAACTGGCTGAGTAAAAATTGCATTTTTTCCACAGGCCGGATGCATGTCCGGCCTGTTGTGGTATAATGGGCGGAAGGAGGTGGACGCATGAGGCTGAGCGTGCTGATGGAAAACACATCTGCGCAGGAGAGCATCTGCGCCGAGCACGGACTGAGCCTGTACATCGAAAGCGGAGAGCACCGCATTCTGTTTGATATGGGCCAGACGGATGCGTTCCTCCAGAATGCCCGGCTCATGGGCGTTGCGCTGGAAAAGGCGGATCTGGCCGTTTTGTCCCACGGCCATTACGACCATGGCGGCGGCATGGCGGGCTTTCTGGCGCTGAATGATCATGCGCCGGTGTATGTGCACGCGCTGGCCTTTGGCCATCACGGACACGGCGAAGAGAAATATATCGGGCTGGATGCGTCGCTCAGGCAAAGCGGCAGGCTGCGCTTTGTTCAGGGGGATGTGCAGCTGGACGATCATCTGTCCCTGCATGACTGCAACGACCGCGCCTGCCATCAGCCCATCTGTGCGCACGGGCTCACCATCCGCACGCCGGACGGCTGGCAGGAGGAAACCTTCCGGCACGAGCAGTACCTGCTCATCCGCGAAGGCGGCCGCCGGATTCTCATCAGCGGCTGCTCGCACAAGGGCGTGGTGAACATCGCGCGCTGGTTTGAGCCGGACGTGCTGATTGGCGGCTTCCACCTGATGAAGGTGGAGGATGAGCGCGAACTGGATTTGATCGCCGACGATCTGCTCAAGCTGCCCACGCAGTACTATACCGCGCACTGCACGGGGCTTGCGCAGTACGATTATCTGAAAAAACGCATGCAGGACCGGCTTGCCTATCTGTCCGCCGGAAATGCGCTGTCCATATGAAATACAGGAGAGAAACACCCATGCTGAATTTTACCATCGGGCCGGTCATGTCCGGCGAAAGGGTTTGTGAGATTGGCGCCGAGCAGGTGCCGTATTTCCGCACGCCGGAGTTTTCCAGTGTGATGCTGGAAAACGAACGGCTGGTCAAGCGCTTTGCCAAAGCGGAGGAAAGCGCCCGCGCCGTGTTTCTCACCGGCTCCGGCACGGCCTCGATGGAGGCGGCGGTGATGAACCTGTTTGACGAAAACGACCGCGTGCTGGTGGTGAACGGAGGCAGCTTCGGCGAGCGTTTTGTGCAGCTGTGCGAGCTGCACGACATTCCGCACGAGGTCGTCGCGCTGCCCTTTGGCACGTCGCTGAAGGCGGAGCACCTTGCGCCTTATGAAAATGCTGGCTTCACCGGCTTTCTGGTCAACGTGGGCGAAACCTCCAGCGGCATGCACTACGACATGGAGCTGATCAGCTCCTTCTGCCGCCGCAACCGTCTGTGGCTGGTGGTGGACGCCATCAGCTCCTTCCTGGCGGACGAGTTTGACATGGCCGCTTACGGCGCAGATGTGATGATCGCCGGTTCCCAGAAGGCGCTGGCCTGCCCGCCCGGCATCTCGCTGATCGTGCTGTCGGAACGTGCCGTGCAGCGCGTGGAAAGCCGCCGCTGCAAGTGCATGTATCTGGATCTGAAATCCGCTTTGAAAAACGGCGAGCGCGGCCAGACCCCCTTCACGCCTGCGGTGGGCATCCTTTTGCAGATTCACGCAAGGCTTCTGGAGATCGAAGCCGCTGGCGGCGTGGAGAGCGAAGTGAGCCGCACAGCTGCGCTGGCGGAGGATTTCCGCAGCCGCATCGGCCATCTGCCGCTTGAGATGGTTCCCGAAAGCATGTCCAACGCCGTCACCGCGCTGCATCCGCTGAACGCATCGGCGTATGATCTTTTCACCATCCTCAAGGATGAGTACGGCATGTGGGTCTGCCCCAATGGCGGCGAGATGGCGCACAAGGTGTTCCGCGTGGGTCACATCGGCGCGCTGACAAAGGAGGACAACACCACCCTCATCAACGCCCTGAACGACCTGCACAAACGCGGGATCCTGAAATGAGAGGATGAAAGGCCATGAAGCTGACCGAGCTTTTGAATAAAGACGCGCTGGCGCTTTCGTTTGAAGTGTTTCCGCCCAAGACCGATACCGCCTTTGACAGCGTGAAGGAGGCCACGGAGGAGATTGCCAAATTGAAACCCGCCTTCATGAGCGTCACCTACGGCGCGGGCGGAGGCACCAGCCGTTATACGCTGCAGATTGCGCAGAACATCAAGTACCGCTACGGCGTGCCCACGCTGGCGCATCTCACCTGCGTGTCATCTACAAAGGAGACGGTGCGCGAGCGCATCCGCGATATGCAGCTGAGCGGCATTGAAAACGTGATGGCCCTGCGCGGCGACCTGACCCCGGAGATGCAA
This sequence comes from bacterium, assembly GCA_029009515.1. Lineage (GTDB taxonomy): Bacteria > Bacillota > Clostridia > Christensenellales > Aristaeellaceae > Limiplasma. The sequence goes on along the minus strand of JAQXJZ010000021.1, from coordinate 3,207 downwards.
AACGCCGACCGCAGCCAGTGGGATTACCGCCACGCGGTGGAGCTCATCCGCGATATCCGGCAAAGCGGCGCGGATTTCTGCATCGGCGGCGCGTGCTACCCGGAGATTCACCCGGAGAGCGCCAACCAGAAGGAAGACATCCGCTACCTGAAGGAAAAGGTGGATGCCGGCTGCGATTTTCTGACCACGCAGATGTTCTTTGACAACCACCTGCTGTACAACTTCCTCTACACAATCCGCGAGGCGGGCATCACCGTGCCCATCGTGCCGGGCATCATGCCCATCACCAACGCCAATCAGGTGGACCGCGCGGTGAAGCTGTCCGGCTCGTTCATGCCCCAGCGCTTCAAGAGCCTTGTGGACAAATTCGGCACCTCGCCTGCCGCCATGAAGCAGGCCGGCATCGCCTACGCCACCGACCAGATCATCGACCTGTTCGCCAACGGCATCAAGCTGGTGCATGTGTATTCCATGAACAAGCCGGATGTGGCGCAGAAGATCATGGAAAACCTGTCGGATATTCTGGGGTGATGCGCATGGTGCAGCTGAAGGAAATACCGCTGCCTGCGCCGGATGAGCGCGAGATTCTGCGCTACGCAGGCGTAAAGCAGCCCACGCCGGAGATTGAGGCGCTGATGCGCGAGTGCATCCGCCTGACGGACGGCAAACTGCGCGGGCGCGTGTGCTGGGCGGAATATCCTGTTTCCGCAGAGGGTGAAAGGCTGAATTTGAGTTTTGCGAAGGTGGTTTCGCGTTCGCTCATGCGCAATCTGGAAGGCTGCCAAAGCATCGTGCTGTTTGCAGCCACCATCGGGCTGGAGATGGACCGGCTCATTGCCCGGCAGGCGCGGCTTTCACCGGCGCGTGCCCATATGCTGGAGGCCATCGGCACCGAGCGCATCGAAAGCCTGTGCGACCTTTTCTGCGCAGAGATTGAAAACGCCCGCCCGCGCTTCAGCCCCGGCTACGGCGATGTGCCGCTTTCTTTGCAGCGTGAGATTTTCGCCGCGCTGGACTGCCCGAAGCACATCGGCGTGAGCCTGAACGAAAGCCTGCTCATGACCCCCAGAAAAACCGTGACCGCCATCGTGGGCATGGGCGCGCCGTGCGCACAGAAAACAGGCTGCCAGACCTGCACACAGATCAACTGCACATACAGGAGAAGCATATGAACATCCGAGAATACATGAAGGATCACATCCTCTATCTGGACGGCGGCATGGGTTCGCTCCTGCAGGCGCAGGGGCTCAGGCCCGGCGAGGAGCCCGAGCGCTGGAACCTGAGCCATCCTGAGGTAATCACCAAAATCCACCGCGATTATTACGATGCGGGCTCCAACATCGTCAACACCAACACCTTTGGTGCGTACTCGCTGGCGTTTACGCAGGAGGAGCTGGAGCAGATCATTCCTGCCGCCGTTGCCAATGCACGCAAGGCGGCGGAGGAAAGCGCGGGCGCTCAGCCCAAGTGGGTAGCGCTGGATATCGGCCCCACCGGCCGCATGCTCAAGCCTTACGGCGACTTTGATTTCGAGGACGCTGTGAGCGTGTTTGCCAACACCATCCGCATCGGCGTCAACTGCGGCGTGGATCTGATCTTCATCGAAACGATGAACGACAGCTACGAAACCAAGGCCGCGCTGCTGGCCGCCAAGGAAAACAGCGATCTGCCCGTGTTCGTGTCCAACGCCTACGGCGCGGACGGAAAGCTCATGACCGGCGCTTCGCCCGAAGCGATGGTCGCCATGCTGGAAGGCATGCGCGCGGACGCCATCGGCGTGAACTGCTCGCTGGGGCCCAAGGCGCTGGCCGGTGTGGTACGTCAGTACCTGAAGCACGCCTCCGTGCCGGTTTTGCTCAAGCCCAATGCGGGACTGCCGCGCTCGGTGGATGGCAAAACGGTGTATGACGTGCTGCCGGATGAATTTGCGGCGGATGTGACCGCGCTTCTGGAAGAGGGCGTGCACCTGGCGGGCGGCTGCTGCGGCACCACGCCTGCGTATATCAAGGCGCTCACCACTGCGTCTGCGAATGTGCAGCCCGTGCCGGTTGTGCCGAAGAATGAAAGCTGCGTGTCCTCCTACAGCCATGCGGTGTATTTCGGCCATCAGCCGGTGCTGATCGGCGAGCGCATCAACCCCACCGGCAAGAAGGCCTTCAAGGAAGCCCTGCGCGCGCATGATATCGACTACATCCTGCGCGAAGGCGTGAGCCAGCAGGAGGCCGGCGCGCATGTGCTGGACGTGAACGTGGGCCTGCCGGAGATTGACGAGCGCGCCATGCTGACCGAGGCCGTGTGCGAGCTGCAGGCCATCATCGACCTGCCTCTGCAGATCGACACCGCCGATGCTGCCGCCATGGAGCAGGCGCTGCGCCGCTACAACGGCAAGGCGATGATCAACTCCGTCTGCGGCAAGCAGGAGAGCATGGACGCGGTCTTCCCGCTGGCCGCCAAATACGGCGGTGTGGTGGTGGCGCTCACGCTGGACGAGAGCGGCATTCCGGACACGGCGGAAAAGCGCGTTGAGATCGCCAGACGCATTCTGGCCGAAGCAGAGAAGTATGGCATCGAAAAGAAAGATCTCATCTTCGACCCGCTGGCCATGACCATCAGCGCCGACCAAAGCGCGGCCAACGTCACGCTGGAAGCCGTGAAGCGCATCGGCGCGGAGCTGGGCTGCCATACCTCGCTGGGCGTGAGCAACGTGTCCTTCGGTCTGCCTGCACGCGACCTTATCAACAGCACCTATTTTGCGCTGGCGCTGGAAAACGGCCTGTCCGCCGCCATCATGAATCCGCATTCCACCGAGATGATGAAGGCTTATTTCGCCTTCCGTGCACTGCGCGGCATGGATGAAAACTGCGCCGATTACATCGCCTTCACCCAGCGCATGCCGCAGATGCAGACGGTATCCGCCGCGCCCGTGGCCGCAACGGCGGAGGAAGCCTCCAGCGCCCTGCAGCGCGCCATCGCCAAGGGACTGAAGGAGCAGGCGGCGCAGCTCACCAAGCAGCTGCTTAGCACCATGCAGCCGCTGGACATTGTGCAGCAGGAGGTCATCCCGGCGCTGAATGCGGTGGGCGTGGGCTTTGAAAACAAGACGGTCTATCTGCCCCAGCTGCTCATGAGCGCCGAGGCCGCCAAGAGCGCCTTTGAGGAGATCAAATCCGCCATGCCGTCGGATGCTTCCGGCGCGCGCAGCCGCTT
>JAQXJZ010000020.1 GCA_029009515.1 bacterium | reverse complement strand
GCTCTGCCCTGCACCCGCCAACGGGTTTCACCCTTTGGAATCCCATGTATTGAGGCCGCCTGTATGGCGGCCTCAAGGTGTATTGCCGCGGAATCATTTGTGATTCTGCGGTTTTTTAAATGCGTTTTCATCGATACGGCGAACGACGCTGTGGGTGTATGGGGTGAAATACTTTCGCCAGAAAGCCGCGGCGGTTGGGTTGAAGCTTTCACAGTCCACACCCAGCTGCTGATAGCCCTCATCGTGAAGGGCGCGGATCATTTGGTTCAGCACCGCCTGTGCAACGCCTGCGCCGCGTTCTTCCGGCATACAATATGCGCCGCAGATGTTGGCCATGGAGGGCGCATAATTTGCGAAGGTTTCTCCGTTGGCGCACACTTCCATGTAAGCGATCGGCTTTCCGTTTTTGTACGCGGCAAAGACACGATCGTCAGAGTTCTCTTTCCTGTCGAGCCATCGCTGCAGATCCTCTTCGTCATCAAGCATGAAGGCTGGGCTCTGAGCGAGATGATCCGCCAGCGCAACACGCAGCAAGCGGACTTCCAGCGAATGAGCTTCTCTGACCGCAATCCCAGAGATTTCAGGCGCTGCAACCGGGGACAGATCGCGGATCAGATCCATGCAGCGCATGCCAAAACCATACTGATACATCGCCGTCTGCGCCTCTGAATCATGCGCATACAGGGCGATGGCGTGGCTGGACGCACCTGCTTTCACCCACTTTTCTGCAGCCGCCTGATACAGTCTGTGCCAGATCCTGATCCGTTCTTCCTTCTGCACCGCATGTGCATGCACAGGCGAAAACACGCCGCGCAAATCCTGCGTATAAAACGCCGGTTGAAACGGCCCATACGCACTCAGAAAGCCCAGCAGTTTGCCATCTTCTACAGCAGCCACGCCAAGTCCATTCTCTGCCAGCACATCAAGCGGCGGAAATCCCGCATCACCAGGAAGCACAGGCACCATCTTTCGTTCCTCATCGTAATTCTCAAAAACCAGTCGCTTTGCTTTTTCCAAACAGCTCTTATCAAAATCAACAATCTGCATATTTCAATCCCTTTCTTTTTTGTCCCTGAGGCCACTTTGCGGCCTCAAATACGGGATTCTGAAGGGCCTTAGGCCCTTAAGCGGGATCCAAGGGGTGCTGCGCACGGCACATTTCGCTGTATATGTGCTCACCGCAGGTGGCCCTTGGCCGTCTTCCCACAAAAACAAAAAGCACCTCCGGAAAACCGGAAGTGCGGATTTGTCAGCTGCAGATCGCATCAGAGGCGCATGGGCTTGTGCAGGCGCGGCAAACAGACATTCCTTCCCGTTCTCCTCAAGCAGAAAACCTTCATATTGCTGTTCACCTGCCTTTCTTTGATGGGTTCATGATAACACAGAAATCATTTGTGGTAAAGCATTTCGCGCATTTTTTCGAATGCCGGCATGCAGGTGGGCGAAACGGGCTGCGGCAGCTGATTCAGCGGAAAGAAGCCAATCTGCTCCACTTCGCCTTCCTGACAGATCAGGTCGCCGTGGTATTGGCGGCAGACGAACACGATATCCACAATGCTGGCCTGATCGCCGTTGGGATAGACATGGCGCAAGCGTTCACCGGAGAACACGCCCAACAGCTCCAGATTGTCCGCAATCACGCCCACTTCTTCAAACAGCTCGCGCTTTGCGGCTTCTTCGACCGGCTCATACAGTTCCACCGAGCCTCCGGGATAGCCCCAGGTGCCGTCATCTGTGCGGCGCTGCATCAGCACTTCGTTCTTTTCGTTCAGAACGATGGTGGATGCGCCGCAGATCATCAGCGGGTCATGACCGATCTTTTTGCGGATGTCCATCACATAATTGCTCATGGTTTGCCTCCGTTTGCAAAAGCGCGGGAGGGCGTAAAAGCCTTCCCGCGCTTGTTATTTTGGAATGATTACAGGGCCGCTTCCAGCAGGCTCAGGTCGATGCCCTGCTGGGTCTTGAGCGCCTCGTACAGCTTGCCCAGCACAGTCTTTACGCCGCCGGGCACATCGCTTTCAGCGTTGAGGGGCATAACCGGGTCATGCACGCTCAGACGCAGCAGGAACCATGCGCTGTTCAGCTCGCCATCCACATCAAAGGAGATGCGCACGCCTTCGCGGTTGTCGGGCGCAACGTGCCAGTCCTCATGCTCGCAGGCGTATTCCAGCACAGACTCGATAGCCTGACGAGCGCAGGGCGCAAAGTCCTCTTCCAGAACCTTGAGGCGGATTTCGGTGCTTTCCACGGGCTCGCGCAGGCCTTCCAGCAGCTTGCTCAGGTTTTCGCCCTGCTGCTTGAGCTGCATGGCCTTGATGAGCATGACGGTAACCAGATACATGCCGTCGTCCAGGAAGTGGTTGTCGCGCAGAGCGGCGTGACCGCTGGTTTCGATGGCAAGCGGGCAGTTGATGCCAGCCTCGTTGAGGCGCACGGCCTCGTCGATGACATTGCGGTAGCCTCTCTTGTAGCGGTAGTGCTCGCCGCCCCACTCCTTGATGAAATCAGCCAGACCGGACGAGGTGACGGAGTCGGTCACGATGGTCGCGCCGGGCATTTCCTCCAGCAGGATGGCGCTGATCATGGCGATCAGGCGGTTGCGGTTGATTTCCTTGCCGGTGTTGTCCACAATGGCAGCGCGGTCGCAGTCGGTGTCAAAGATGACGCCCAGATCAGCGCCGTACTTCTTCACAGCGCCGGAGATGGAAGCCATGGCTTCCTTGTTTTCCGGGTTGGGGATATGATTCGGGAAATGGCCGTCGGGATCGAGGAACTGGCTGCCCTCCACCCAGGCGCCCAGCTCTTCCAGCATGGTGGCATAGAAGCCGCCGGCGCCGTTGCCGGCGTCCACCACAACATGCAGACCCAGCAGAGGCTTCTGCACCTCGGGATCGATGCCGTTGATGATGATCTGCTGCAGGTGCTTCTGATAGGTGGGCAGGAAGGGCATGGCCACGATCTCGCCCTTGGGAGCGGGCACTTCGTTGATGCCAAGCGCAATCTCCAGCACCTCATCCAGCTCATGGAAGCCCAGACCGCCAGCCTCGGTGAAGAACTTGAGGCCGTTGAGCTTCCACGGATGATGGCTGGCCGTGATCATGATGGAACCTTCGGGCTGGAAGCCTTCGGTCAGGATGGCCATGTACATGGCGGGGGTGGTGCACATACCGTAATCAACCGCCTTGGCGCCAGCAGCAGCGATGCCCTCGGCCGCCGCCTGAAGCAGGCTGGGACCGGAAACGCGGCTGTCACGGCCCAGCGCAATGCTGATCTCCTGCACAGCCTTGCCGCACTTGCCAGCTACATACTGCGCAAATGCCATGCCCAGCGTACGGGCAACATCCACAGTCAGCACAGCGTCTTCGCCAACGGCCACGCCGCGCACGTCAGAGCCACTCTTGAGTTTACGAATATCCATGATCCATCCTCCTATGCGTCCAACTGCGCCATACCCTCATCCGCCGCCCTTCTGAGCAGGTGGTACAAAGGTTTCATACGCAGAAAGTCCTTTGAAACAATGTCGACCAGTTCGGGTTTGTAGCACTCCGAAAGCGAAGTGCCGATGCGTTTGACGTAGATTTCCTTCATGGGGTAGAGAAGCGCCAGATTGAGCGGCATGCCATCCGGCGGCTTCATGCGGGCGTAGCGGTCGCCGTAGATGTGCAGGGTATCATCCGGGATGCCGCTCTGGGTGAGCACTCTCTGCACCTCTTTGGGCTTTTCCACCATGCGCCTGCGCAGCGCGTCCATGGCCGGGCGGTTATCGCTCCAGAAACCCAGTCCCCACTCCACCACCTCGGGCGAAAGCTCGAACCAGTAGACCACGGAGTGTTCCCTCGCCTCGCCGCTTCTGCGGAAGAGGAACCACATGTGATCGCGGTAGGGGGATTTATCGCGCGTGTAGCGGATATCGCGGTTGATACGTGCAAGGCACTTGTTGGGCCGCGTGTCGATGTCATCCGCAATCTGCAAAGCCGTGGGCGCCAGCGCCTCAATCAGCTCGCGGAAGGGCCTGCGCACATAGGCTTCGTACTCTTCGCGGTGTGCATGAAACCACGGCACTTCGTTGTGAAAACGCAAATCCAGAAAAAAGCGGATTGTCTCCTCAGGAAACCCCTGAAACATTGTCATACCTCATCCTTTCATCTGTCTATTATAGCCCATTTGGGCTTCCATTTCAAGAACCAGCGTTCGACCGAATATCGCAATTTCCCAACTTTTCACAAAAGTTACACACAAAAAATGGACGCGCTTCAGCAAAGTGAAACGCGTCCATCAAAATCATTTGGTTTTATGCATCCACGCTGCGGGAGCGGCGGGTGCGGCGGGAGGCTGCGCGGGGTTCTTCGCTTTCCTCCTGCGGGCGGCGGAACATGCTGTCGTCATAGGCAGCGGCGGAACCGTTGTCTTCGGGCTGGGGCTCCTCGTCCTCGTAGACGGCTTCTTCGTCCCACTGGACATTTTCGTCCTCGGCGTAATAACCGTCATCGTAGGATTCGTAGCTTTCATATTCGCCTTCGCCGGAATAGGCGGAATCGTCATACGCATCCTGACC
>JAQXJZ010000019.1 GCA_029009515.1 bacterium | reverse complement strand
GTCATACAGACAGGTTCGGCTGCCTTGTAGGGGCGCACCTGCGTGTGCGCCCGTTGGCGACAGGTGACTTAGTTCATTATCTATGCGTCCAAATTGTAGCCTCGCTTTGCCCTTGGGCAAAGGTGAGGCGGGTCAAACGGCGACTGCCGCTTGATAAATCCAGTTTCGGAATCATTACCATTATGCACACGGGGGTCCAGGGGTTTACCCCTGGTCGTTTCAAGGGGGTTACAGGAGTCCAGAGGATCTAAGGGGGGAAATCGAAATCCCCCCTGATCCTCTGGCCCTAGCGGAGCGGGCCCCGACGGCGGCAACAAACAAGGGAATCAATGCGTGAATCGGCCGTCAACCCCACCTCGTCACTCCTCCACCTCAACCCCCATAATCCCCTTCTTCAGCGCAACCAGAAAATCCTTGTACACCCCGGGCGTAGACCCCGGAATCATCTGCGCGCCTACGCACTTCTCATAAAACGCCGCAGGGCCCACGCCGCCAATAATGGCATACGCATAGCCCTCCTCGCGCAGCGCCCACAGACACTTGAGCAGGAGCGCCCTGCCAACGCCCTTGCCCTGCAGCTCATCCAGCACGCGGGTGGGGCCGAAGAAATCCTTGGCGGTGGCATTGTAGCAGGCATAGCCCACCATGTCGCCGTGCTGCGTGGCGATGAAGCAGCTGGGCGGATAATGCCCGAAGCACACGTCCATCTCACCGGCGGCGCTGGCGCTGGAGTGCTCCTTCACCCAGTCCACAATGCGCAGCTTGTCCGGCGCAATGGGGCGGCGGATGTGGATGCCCTGGGCGTCCAGCTTTTCAATCACGGGTTCCACGGGCGGAAGGGTCATCAGGTTTACCAGCATATCTGCCATGATTTTTTCACTCCTTCATCATCAGCGCCAGCTGCGCCGCGCCCTGGGCGGGCGTGCCGCGCGCAAAGCGCACGTCCATATGGGGATGCTGCGCCGTGCACAGCGCCTTCACTTCTTCGCGGATCACTTCGCACCGGGTGAGGATGCTGCCCACCAGCGCCAGCTCGCCCCGGTCCAGATGGAGGGTTTTCCACAGCGCGCATGCCAGCTGCGAAAGCTCGCTGGCCGCCTTGTGCGCGATGGCTCTGGCCGCGTGGTCGTCCAAGTCCAGCGCACGCAGAAGCAGCGGCGTGAGCGCGGCCACGTCCTTCTTGCCGGTGTCCGGGCTGTACAGCCAGGTGATGATCTGCGGAATGCTGCTCACGCCCAGCTGCTCGTACACCATGGCGGTGAGCACCGTGGGCGGGATGCGTCCGTCGTCGGCGCGCACCACGGCACGCAGGATGTCGCGCCCGATGGCATAGCCGCTGCCCTCATCGTCGATGAGATGCCCGCGTCCGCCCGCGCGTCCCTTCACGCCGTTTTCATCGCGGCCGCAGCAGACCGATCCGGTGCCGGCCACCAGCACAGCGCCCGGGCCTTCCACCGCGCCGGCCAGCGCGATGTCCTGATCGCCCTGCAGATCCAGCCTGCCGGTGTAGCCGCATGCGCGCACGCAGCCGGTGATGAAGCCGCTCACTTCCACATTGCTCACGCCCGCCACGCCAATCACCAGCGCCTGGCAATCTTCCAGCCCGCCGGGCAGCGATACCATAAACGCCACGCAGTCCTTTACGGACTTAGCCACCACATCGCGGCCCACGCCGTTGATATTCAGCGGGCCAAAGCTCTCGTTGGCCAGCACGTCGCCCAGTTCATTCACGCACAGCACCTCGGTTTTGGTGCCGCCTCCGTCCCATCCGCATACGTATTTCATTGTTGAATCGCCTCGCTTTGTTTCAGTATAGGATATACGGTGGATGAAGTCAAGCCCGCGCGAACTTGTTTTGATGCGGCAGCCCTTTTCCTTGACAAAAAGCACAAAAAAGACTATACTGTGTGGCAGACTGAGGTGTTGAAAAAAACATATGCAAACGACGCAGCCGCCCCTTTTTGGCGCATGTGGGAGGAGGAAATCTGCATGGTTGAACTTCGTCATATCGATACCGAGCAGCGCAACCCCAGAACCCTGAATATCGATCAGCTGTCCACACTGGACATGCTGACTTTGATCAACTCCGAGGATCACCGCGTGGCGGAGGCTGTGAAGGAAGTGCTGCCCCAGGTGGCGCAGGCCGTGGACGCCATTTACGAAAAGATGGCCGCCGGCGGCCGCCTGATCTACGTGGGCGCAGGCACATCCGGCCGTCTGGGCGTGCTGGACGCGGTGGAATGCCCGCCCACCTTCGGCGTGCCGTATGAGCTGGTGGTGGGCCTCATCGCCGGCGGCCCGGGTGCCTTTGTGAAGGCTGCGGAGGGCGCGGAGGACAAGTACGATGAGGGCCGGCAGGATCTCATCAACATTCAGTTTTCCAAAAATGACGCGCTGGTGGGCATCGCTGCCAGCGGCCGCACGCCCTATGTGATCGGCGCGATGGACTACGCCCGCGAGCTGGGCGCGCCTGTGATGGCTGTGGTGTGCTGCCGCAACAGCGAAATGAGCCGCCATGCCGATATCACCATGGATCCCGTGCCCGGCCCCGAGGTGCTCACCGGCTCTTCGCGCTTAAAGAGCGGCACCGCGCAGAAGCTGATCCTCAACATGCTGTCCACCGCCACCATGATCAAGCTGGGCAAGGTGTACTCCAACCTGATGGTGGACATGAAGGCCAGCAACGAAAAGCTGTACAACCGCGCGGTGCGCATCGTGTCCACCGCCGCCGAGGTGGACGCCGAAACCGCCGAAGCCGCCCTCAAGCAGTGCGATTTCCACTGCAAGACGGCCATCACCATGCTGCTTTTGGGCATCTCGCCCGATGAAGCGCGCAAGGCGCTGGAGACGGCGCAGGGCCACATCAGCAAGGCCATCGAAAACCACGGCTGATCAGCCGTATATCACACAGCCGGCCCGCGGGTCGGCTGTTTTTGGCAAGGAGGAATCCTCATGATCCGTGATCTCGCCTGGAAATGCGGCCAGCGCTTCATCGCCGGCTTTGAAGGCACCACCGTGCCCGACGACCTGCGCCGCCTTGTGAAGGAGCACAAGGTGGGCAATATCATCCTGTTCAAGCGCAATGTGGAAAACCGTCAGCAGCTCAGAAAGCTGTGCGATGACCTGCAGGAGCTGATCCTGCAGGAAACCGGTCTGCCCGCGTTCATCGCCATCGATCAGGAGGGCGGCTGCGTGTCGCGGCTGCCGGACGACTGCGCCATCGTGCCCACGGCCATGGCGCTGGCGGCCACGGGTGATCCGCAGAACGCGTACGACGCGGGCGTGATCACCGCCAGAGAGCTGAACGCGCTGGGCGTGAACTTCAACCTTGCGCCCGTCATGGACGTGAACTCCAACCCCATGAACCCCGTCATCGGCGCGCGCAGCTACAGCGACGATCCTGCGGTGGTGAGCGCTTTTGGCTCGGCCATGATCAAGGGCCTTGAAAAAGGCGGCGTGATGAGCTGCGCCAAGCATTTTCCCGGCCACGGCGATACCGCGGTGGATTCTCATCTTGGCCTGCCCAAGGTGGAAAAGACGCTGGAGGAGCTGGAAGCCTGCGAGCTGATCCCCTTCCGCGCCGCCATCGAGGCTGGCGTGAGCGCCATCATGACCACGCACATTCTCTTCCCCAAGCTGGAAGAGGAAAATCTGCCCGCCACCATGAGCAAAACCATCATGCAGGATGTGCTGCGCGGCAGGCTGGGCTATGACGGGCTGATTGTGTCCGACTGCATGATGATGGACGCCATCGCCAAGTTCTACGGTCCCGTGCCCGGCACGCTGGCCGCGTGCAATGCCGGTGTGGACATGATCTGCATCTGCCACGATCCCGCTCTGACCGGTCAGGCCTGTGCAGAGGTCGTAAAAAACGGCGACTCCTCCATGACCGATGCGGCGGCGGAGCGCATCATTGCGGCCAAAGAAAAACTGCTGGCGGCTGGGGATGTGAGCATTGTGGGCTGCGAAGCGCATCGCGCGCGCAACCGCGAGATGCGTGCGGCGTCCATCACCCGCGTGGGTGCGCAGGTGCCGAAGCTGGGCGGCAACCCCTTCTTCGTGGGCTGCTTCCCCTTCGTACCGTCGCTGGTGGCCAGCCCCATCGAGCGCAGCGTGTGCTTCCCGGAGTGGATGCAGCAGAAGTTCGGAGGCACCTGCATGGTGACGGAGGTGTATCCGCCATCTGCCAGCATTGCTGCGGCGTACAAGGCGGCCAAGGACGCCAGCTGCATTGTGCTGTGCACGTTCAACGCGCATATGAAGCAGCAGCAGCTGGTGCTGATGCGCGCGTTGGCGGAGCTGGGCAAGCCGATGGTGGTATGCGCCATGCGCGATCCATATGATTTGATGAAGCTGCCCGAGGGTGTGTGCGGGTTGCTGGCGTATGAGTATTCGCTGGATGCGCTGGAGGCGCTGAGGCCGGTGCTGGCGGGGGAGATGGTGGCAGAGGGGAAGTTGAGTGTGAGGTTGAGTTGACGGCCGAGACACGCGTTGGTTCCCTTGTTGGTTGACGCCGACGGAGCCCGCTCCGCTAGGGCCAGAGGATCGGGGGGGATTTCGATTTCCCCCCCTAGATCCTCTGGACTCCTGT
>JAQXJZ010000018.1 GCA_029009515.1 bacterium | reverse complement strand
GATGAGATCCGCGTGATCAAGGAAGTGACGGACGACGAAGCCTACAAAAACGCTTCTCTGGCGAGCACCCTGTAAGCGCCGCATCCATACAGCAATCCGCAGGCAATGCAGTGAGCATCTCATTGTGTTGCCTGCTTTTTGTGATATAATGAGATACACCCGTATGCAAGGAACCATCTTCGGAAAAGGAGCATACCATGCGCGCAATCGGTCTTGATCTTGGCACCACCAGCATCTGCGGCATCCTCATGGACGCGCACACCGGCGCTGTGCTGCGCTCGCGCACCGAGGCCAGCCATGCCTTCATCGCCGGAAAGCACCCGTGGGAAAGCCTGCAGTCGCCTGAGAGGATCATTGCGCTCGCCATGGATATTCTCGAGGATCTCTGGTGTGCGGATGTATCCGCCATCGGCGTGACCGGGCAGATGCACGGCATCGTGTACACCGACCGCACCGGCAAGGCGGTCAGTCCGCTGTATACGTGGCAGGACGGGCGCGGCCATCAGCCCTATCAGGGCGGCACCTACGCGGATTATCTGCACAGCCACAGCGGCTACGGCCATGTGACGCATCTGTACAACAGCTTAAACGGGCTGGTGCCTGCGCAGGCGGATGGCTTCTGCACCATTCACGATTACCTGGTCATGCAGCTCTGCGGCCTGAAGAAGGCGCAGATTCACGTCAGCAGCGCCGCCAGCTTTGGCTGCTTTGATCTGCAAAAGCGCGCCTTCACCTGCCAATGCGATGTGCAGGTGGTGCGCGGCTTCCGCGTGGCCGGCGAGTACCGCGGCGTGCCGGTCGGCGTGGGCATCGGCGATAATCAGGCCAGCGTGTTCTCCTGCCTGGCCAGCCCGGATGACGCGCTCTTGAACATCGGCACCGGCAGCCAGATTTCCGTCGTGTCGGATTCCATCATTGAAGGTGACGGCATCGAAACCAGACCCTATCTGGACGACGATTATCTGGCGGTGGGCGCGGCGCTGTGCGGCGGAAGAGCCTACGCCGTGCTCAAGGATTTCTACGCCCGGGTGCTCGGCTATGCCGCAGATTGGACGGATGATCAGGTGTACGCCATCATGGACCGCATGCTGGAGGGCATGGATCAAAGCTCTCTCCGGGTGGATACGCGCTTTGAAGGCACCCGCGCCGATCAAAGCCTGCGCGGCAGCATCAGCGGCCTTTCCACCGCCAATTTCACGCCGGAAAACCTCACCTGCGGCGTGCTGGAAGGCATGGTGGACGAGCTGCTGGGCCTGTACCGCGCCATGCAGGCCCATTGCGGCAGGCTGATTGCATCCGGCAACGGCATCCGCCGCAATCCTGCGCTGCAGCGCATTGCACAGCGCATGTTCGGCATGCCGCTGCGCATCCCGGCGCACAAGGAAGAGGCCGCCTTCGGCGCGGCTCTGTACGCACTCATCGCATCCGGGCGCTGCCAGTCCGCCGCCGAGGCGCAGCAGCTGATCCGGTTTGAATCAAAATATTCCGTGAGGTACCAGCCATGAATTTTGAAAAATCCTGCGGTGCGGTCGTGTTTGTCAACGAAAACAACAGCGTGCGCTACCTGCTGATGTGCAGCATGGAGGGCGTGTACGGTTTCCCCAAGGGACACATGGAAGGAAACGAAACGGAGATTGAAACCGCCCTGCGTGAAGTGCGCGAGGAAACCAATGTGCACATCCGTCTGGTGGGCGATTTCCGCGCGGATATTGAATACATGCTCCAGTCCAAGAAGGACACGCTCAAGCATGTCACGTACTTTCTGGCCACCTACGACGGCGATCAGACCGTCATTCCGCAGGAGGGCGAATGCTGCGACGTGCGTCTGGTGAGCTATGAGGAAGCCATGGCGCTTTTGCCCTACGAGCGCACGCAGCAGGTGCTGAAGCAGGCCAACGACTATCTGCTGGCCTATCTTGGTGGAACCAAAGCGTGAACTACAACGGACGCGTCATCCTGGCCGCCCATCGCGGCGACCGCAAGCATTTTCCGGAAAACAACATGCCCGCCTTTGAAGCGGCGCTTCGCATGGGCGCGGACATGATTGAAACCGACGTGCACATGACCCGCGACGGCAAGCTGCTGGAGCTGGGCTGCCGCATGTTCACCTCCAACGATATCGAAACCGCCGACGCCCTTCTGCGCGCGCTGAAAAGGAGATAAACCCATGATGAACTGGCAGTGGACCCGTGAACCGGCGGATTATGCCATCACGGACGACAGGATTGAAATCATCACCAGGCCCCATACCGACCTGTGGCAGCGCACCTACTACCACTTCCGCAACGACAACGCGCCCGTGCTTCAGGTGGAAACGGACGAGCCGTTCTTCTCCTTCGTGGTCAGGACGGAGTTTGAAAGCAAGCACCGTTTTGACCAGTGCGGCGTGGTGATGTATCTGGACAGCGATAACTGGCTGAAGGCTTCCATCGAATACGAAAACGAATCCTTCCAGCACCTGGGCAGCGTGGTCACCAACAACGGCTACTCCGACTGGGCCACCACCGCCATCAGCGCGTCGGTAAAAAGCATGTGGTACCGCCTGAGCCGCCGAGAGGACGACTACTGCATTGAGTGCTCGGAGGACGGCGTTGCGTTCAGCCAGATGCGCGTGTGCCACATGTGGCACGGCGGCGGAACCATCCGCTTTGGCGTGTACGCCTGCAGCCCGGAGGATTCCTCCTTCCGCGCCGCCTTTACCCACATGGCCGTCACCGAATGCCAGTGGAAGGCGCACGACGGCCAGCAGCCGGACGAAGCATAACCGGGGGAGCATCAGCCATGAAAAACAAAGTCATTCTCATCTCGGTGGACGGCATGCGGCCGGACGGTTTCCTCGCCTGCGGCAACCCCTTCATCCATGACATGATGCGCCGCTCGTACCACACCCACGGCACCGATCTGCCCGAGGATACCACCATCCCCATGTTCTACTTCGGCAGGAACTTCGAGCCCGGCAAGCGCTTTGAAGGCGGCAGCATTCTGGATATCGCGCCCACCATCGCCGCCCTGATGGGCGCGGATGCATCGCCCGAGTGGGAAGGATCGCCTGTGATTGACGGTTGCATCCCGCGATGATATACTGAACGTACCTTTTTCACAGCAACATATTCTTTCACAAGGAGTCTTTCGCATGAAAATTCTGAATTACGGTTCCATGAACATCGATAACGTGTACCAGATGGATCATATGATTCAGCCGGGCGAAACCCAGATGGCCAGCGCCAAGAATGTGTTTGCAGGCGGCAAGGGGCTCAACCAGTCCATCGCCATCGCCAAGGCCGGCGGCGCGGTGTATCACGCGGGCGTTGTGGGCGAGGACGGCGCTATCCTGATGGATACGCTCACCAGGGGCGGCGTGGATACCCGCTACATCAAGCACATGTCCGGCCCCTCCGGCCACACCGTGATTCAGGTGGACAAGAACGGCCAGAACAGCATCATCGTCTTTGCCGGCGAAAACATGCGCGTGCTGGAAGAGGATATCGCCAACGTCCTGTCCGGCTTTGAAAAGGGCGATCTGCTGATTCTGCAGAACGAGCTGGATAACTCCCCCACCATCATGCGCATGGCCTCCGAGCGCGGCATGACCATCGTGTTCAATCCCTCGCCCGTCAACGAGGGACTCAAGCATTATCCGCTGGAGTGCGTGGACTGGTTCCTGCTCAACGAAATTGAAGGCAAAGCCCTCACCCAGGAGACCGATCCCGAAAAGATCCTCGCGGCCCTCAAGGTGCAGTACCCCAAGGCCAATGTGGTGCTCACGCTGGGCGGCGACGGCGCGTTCTGCGTGCGCGGCGACGAAAAGGTGTTCCAGCCCATCTTCCCGGTCAAGGCCGTGGATACCACCGCTGCGGGCGATACCTTCACCGGCTACTTCGTCACCGGCATTTCCAAGGGCGACGACCTGCCGACGGTCATGAAGCGCGCCGCCAAGGCCTCCTCCATCGCGGTCAGCCGCCCCGGCGCTGCGGACAGCATTCCTTACGCCTCCGAAGTGGAGATCTGAGCAAAGCAGGTGAAAGCCATGACCGACCGCCGTTATCCGACGGATGAAGAAGCCAAAAAGCTGCTTGTGGAGATCGGGCAGCGGATGTATGCCAAAAACTTTGTTGCAGCCAACGATGGCAATATCAGCTGCAGAGTGGCCGATGACGTCATCTGGGCTACGCCTACCGGCGTATCCAAGGGCTTCATGACCGAAGAGATGATGGTAAAAATGAAGCTGGACGGCACCGTGCTGCACCAAGGCACCCTTGGCCCCTCCAGCGAGATCAAGATGCATCTGCGCATCTATCAGGAAAACCCGGACGTCGGCGGGGTGTGCCATGCACATCCGCCCGTCAGCACGTCCTTTGCCATCGCCGGCATGAGCCTGGACCGCGCCATCTACCCCGAAGCTCTCGTCAACCTGGGCGTGGTGCCCTGCGTGCATTATGAAGCGCCGGGTTCTCAGGGCATTCCGGACAGCGTCGCTCCCTACTGCCGGGATTACAACGCGCTGCTGCTGGCCAATCACGGCGCGGTGGCGTGGGGTCGCGACCTGATGGAGGCATGGTACCGGCTGGAATCCACCGAACATTATGCCATGATCACCATGTACACCGGCAGCCTGATCGGCCGGGCGAATGTGCTGAGCAATGATCAGATCACCGAGCTGGTGGACATCCGCCGCAGGCTGGGTACTGCCAGCGGCGGCATTCCAATTGGCGCCGCTCATGCCAGCAATCTGACCGACGTCATTTTCAACGCTGATAAGGAAGGTGACCCACCTCGTGTCTGAAGTCAAGAACATCATGAGCTACGAAACCGTCGCGCTGGACGATGAGAAGAGCGCGCTTGTTATCCTCGACCAGACCCGCCTGCCCTATGAGGTGGAAGTGCTGGAGCTGACTGAGCAGAAGGACATCTGGGAAGCCATCTACCTGCTCAAGGTGCGCGGCGCGCCCGCCATCGGCGTGGCCGGCGGATTCGGCGTGTATCTGGCCGCCAAGCAGATCCAGGCCGACAACTACGACGATTTCTACGCTGAGTTCAAGAAGGCCAAGGAATACCTCGATTCCTCCCGTCCCACCGCCGTCAACCTCTCCTGGGCGCTCAACCGCATGGAGAAGGTCGTGCTGGACAACAAGGACAAGACCGTGGCTGAGATCAAGGAACTGCTGCACAAGGAATGCGTTGCCATCAAGGACGAGGACGTGTGGATGTGCCGCCAGATCGGCGAGTACGGCCTGAGCCTCATCAAGGACGGCGACGGCATCCTCACCCACTGCAACGCCGGCCAGCTGGCCACCTCCAAGTATGGCACCGCTCTGGCCCCCATCCATCTGGGCCGTGAGCGCGGCATGAACTTCCGCGTCTACACCGACGAAACCCGCCCCCTGCTGCAGGGCGCCCGCCTGTCCTCCTTCGAGCTGCACGCTGACGGCGTGGATACCACCGTCATCTGCGACAACATGGCCTCTCAGGTCATGAAGAACGGCTGGGTCAACGCCGTGTTCGTCGGCTGCGACCGCGTGGCTGCCAACGGCGACGCCTGCAACAAGATCGGCACCTCCGGCGTGGCCATCCTCGCCAAGTACTACGGCATCCCCTTCTACGTCCTCGGCCCCACCTCCACCATCGACATGTCCATCGAAAAGGGCGAAGATATCCACATTGAGCAGCGCCCCGCCGAGGAAGTCACCGAGATGTGGTATAAGAAGCGCATGGCGCCCGAAGGCGTGAAGGTCTACAACCCCGCTTTCGACTTTGCGGATCACGAGCTGATCGCCGGCATCATCACCGAGTACGGCATCGCCCGCCCGCCCTATACCGAGAGCCTGAAGGAGATCTTCCGCAAGAAGGCCGAAGCCCAGCAGAAATAAACAATCGTTGTTCCGGAGGTTTCATACGATGTGGCTTGTTCTTGCACTGCTGTCCGCCCTGTTTGCCGCGCTTACGTCCATCCTGGCCAAAGTGGGCATTGAAGGCGTATCGTCCAATCTGGCCACTGCCATCCGCACGGTGGTGGTGGTGATCATGGCCTGGGGCATGGTGTTTCTCACCCATGCGCAGAGCGGGCTGAGCGCCATCAGCCGCAAAAGCTGGCTGTTTCTCATCCTGTCCGGTCTGGCTACCGGCGCATCGTGGCTGTGCTACTACAAGGCGCTGCAGCTGGGCGACGCCACCAAAGTGGTGCCGGTGGACAAGCTGAGCGTGGTGATCACGCTGGTGCTGGCCGCCGTGTTTCTGCACGAAAGCTTCACCATCAAGTCGCTCATCGGCTGCGTTCTGATCGGCGCAGGCACGCTTTTGATGGTGCTATAAACATTTTAACGTTTGTCGTTCAAAAGTTGTTGACAAACATTGCGTCGTTTGTTATACTGCATTTAACGACAAACGTTAATTTTTTGATGTTTGGGAGGCTTGACCATGAACCGCGAAAAAATGATGACCACCGCCAAAAAGCTGGATACTTTCTTCCGTGTTGTGCAGCGCATTGTCACCATCAGCATGCTGGTGGTGATCTGCGTGATTGCCGTGCTCACCGTTGTGAACCTGATCAACCCCAACGCCATCATCGGCACCGGCTTCAACATGGTGGATATCGGCCCCATCTCCTTTGAGCTGGCGCAGCAGTATTCCCCCGATAACCGCACCGTGCTCACCTATGCGTGGATCTACACCGTGCTGGGCGCTGCCTGCGCCGTGGCCATCTGCTATGCGCTGGGCAGGCTGAGGCAGATCCTCCAGTGCATGGCGCAGGGCGAGCCCTTCCGCCCGGAGGCGGCGGATCACATCCGCAAGCTGGCGTATGCGGTGCTGGCGCTGGGCATTGTGCACAACATCGCTGCCTTTGGCGAGGCGCTGGTGAGCGTGTTCCTGTTCAAGCTGGACCAATTGGTGGACGGCGGGCAGATCCTGTCCGTGCGCGTCAATTACTCCCTCGATCTCACCTTCCTCATCGGCTTCTTCCTGCTCCTGCTCATCTCTTACATCTTCCGCTACGGAGCAGAGCTGCAGCAGCTGTCCGATGAAACGCTGTAAAGGAGGATGACGCACATGCCCATCATCCTCCGTCTGGACCGCATGATGGCCGACCGCAAAATGTCGCTCAACGAGCTTTCCGAAAAGGTGGGCGTGGCCAACGTGAACCTGTCCAAGCTCAAAAACGGCCACGTCAGCGCCATCCGTTTTTCCACGCTGGAAGCCATCTGCGAGGCGCTGCACTGCCAGCCCGGCGACATATTGGAATATCAGCCCGAAGAAACATGATCCCCTTCCCATTTGCATCATCTCATGGTAAGATAGCGCCATGAGATGATTTTTTGCATCAGGAGGGATGCGCATGCTGAGCGCGCAGGGCTTTGACCTGTGGGCGGATGGCTACGACCAGAGCGTGGGGCTGTCCGATGAGGAAAACACCTACCCCTTTGCAGGCTACAAGGACGTGCTGGGGCGCATCTACCGCGAGGTGATGGTGCGCGGCGGCGGCGATGTGCTGGACATCGGCTTTGGCACGGGCGTGCTGACGCAGCGGCTGTATCAGAGCGGCTGCCGCATCTGGGGGCAGGATTTTTCGCCGCGCATGGTGGAGGTCACCCAGCGCAAGCTGCCGGGTGCGCAATTGTACTGCGGCAACTTTGCGGATGGACTTGCGCCGGAATTGCGCCGTCAGCGCTACGACGCCATCCTCGCCTCCTACTCGCTGCACCACCTGACGGACGCTGAAAAGGCTGCTTTTGTAGGCATTCTGATGGATCAGCTCAAGCCCGGCGGCGTGCTGATGATTGGCGACGTGGCCTTTGAAAACCGCGCCGCGCTGGAAGCCTGCCGCGAGGAAGCCGGCGAGGAATGGGACGAGGAGGAAATCTACTTCGTGGCCGACGAATGGCGCGCCCTCATGCCCGGCCGCGTGCGCTTTGAGCAGATTTCCCACTGCGCAGGCGTGATCACCATGGAAAAGGAACCGCTCGATTTGGCCGCCATGCAGCGCATGCAGCAGGCGCTTCAGGCCCGTCACTTTGCCAGATGGGGCGGATTATCCCCGGCCAAGGCCCGCGAAAAGCTGCTGTGGATGATGATCGAGGCTGGCGAGATGGCGGACGTGATCAAGAAGCAGGGCGACGAAGCCATCCTGCACGATGAATCCGCGCGCCGTCATTTCATCGAGGAAGCGTGCGACACGCTGATGTATCTCAACGATATCATGCTCTGCTACGGCGTTACGCCCGAGGAGATCGAAACCGTCTATCACGAAAAGCACCAGCGCAATCTGGGCCGCTGGCAGGAAAGGAACGAAACCGATGTATAACAAGGAACAGCTCAAGCAGCAGCTGGCGGATATGGGGCTCAAGCCCACGGACGCCGTGATGATTCACTCCTCCATGAAGTCCATCGGCGAGGTGGAAGGCCGTGCCGATACCGTGCTGGACGCGTTTATGGAATATTTCAGCGAGGGCATGGTCATGCTGCCCACCCACACCTGGGCGCAGATGAACTCCGGCGAGCACGATGTGTTCGACCCGGAGGTGGAGCCCGCCTGCGTGGGCATCCTGCCCAATCTGTTCATGAAGCGCCCGGGCGTGGTGCGTTCGCTTCATCCCACGCACAGCATGGCCGTGTACGGCAAGGGCGCTGCGGAATTCATCCGCGGCGAGGAACATGCCACCGCCCCCTGTCAGCCCGGCTTTGCGTGGGACCGTCTGCGCCAGATTAACGCCAAAATTCTGCTCATCGGCACCACGCATGTGTGCAATACCTTCATCCACGTGGTGGATGAGGCCTTCGACGTGCCGGACCGTCTGGTGTCCACGCCCATCACCCTGAAGGTGAAGCTGCCCGACGGCACCCTTCTGCCCCGCACCTACTATCCGCACAAGGGCCATGTATCGCTGCAGTTTGACAAGCTGCGCAAGGGCTACGAGGAGCTGGGCGCGGCCAGAGACGTGCGCTTCGGCGATGCTGCGTGCATCCTGTGCGACGCCAACGCCATCTTCGACGTGACCGCCAGGGTGTATGCGCACGACAGGGAGTGCTTCACCAGCATGGACGTGATCCCCGATGAATGGTGGAGGGAGTAACTGCTCCTCATTGAATTGCTTTCCATTGTGTTCACTGTGATCGGTTTGTTGCTGGCAGCTTATAAGCTGGGCAAGAAAGAACGATAAAGCAAAACCGCCAGTAGCTGCAACCTACTGACGGTTTCCTATGGATACTGCCGGGAGAGCAGACCCACCTTGAAGGCGTCACCTTCCTGCCCTTATTATACATCCGCGCCGCGCTGGTCGTCAAGACCGGAGCGGCGTTTTGCTTTTGCACGATTCTGAAAGCCTTGTGAAGATTTGGTGAACCCCCTTGCCAAACCCTTCCGTTTTCGCTAAGATGAATTCATCATTTGCAAAGGAGTGTTTTCACCATGGGTCTGTTTGACAATCTGAAGGATCAGGCGCTGCAGCTGGCGGATCAGCTGGGGCTGGACGACAAGCTGGCGGACGCGCTGGAAGGCCTCGTTGACAAGCTGGAAGGCTTCGGCAGCGAATGCAGGCTGGACGATATCGCCCAGAACGCGCTGGCTTCCTTCAAGCCCGCGCTGGAAAAGTTCAAGGCCAATGACGAGCTGGAGGCGCTGCTGGAGAAGGCGAAGGATTTTGTCGAAAAGCTCTCCGCCGCCGACCTGCCCGGCAACCTGGAGGATGTTGTGGCCAAGGTCAAGTCCTATCTGAAATAAATGCAGCATAAAAGGAGCCGCCGCCCTTTCGGGCAGCGGCTCCTTTGGCATTTGACATTACTGAGCAGCCTGCAGGGTGTTCACATCGGTCACCACGCCGGTGTACTCGATGGCGGATTCAGCCAGCCAGCCTTCCATGGTGGTCACGTACAGCTCGTTCTGCTTGGTGTACAGCAGGGAGGCACGCTTGGCTTCGCGCTGGGCGTCGGTCATTTCGATGGGGCCGCCGGCCACATCGCCGATGTACTTGACAATGTGCACGCCGAAATCGCTCAGATAGGGAGCGGACACGCCGCCCACCTCGGCGATGCTCATGGAAGCCTCCACGAACTCAGGCACATAGTTGCTGGAAGCGGCGCACACTTCGTAGCCGGTGGTCTTGGTGGGCTCGTTGGCCATGCCGGGATCGCTGGGGTTGCCTTCGGCGTCCACGCCGTAGGTGGCGATCAGCTCGTCAAAGTCCGCGCCCTCGTTGACCTTCTGCATGATCTCGTCAATCTTCTCAGCCAGAGAAGCCAGAGCGGCAGCCTTGGCGGCATTGACCTGCTCGGCAGTCACGGGCTCGGCAGCTTCTTCGGTGGTTTCTTCAGCGGTTTCTTCGGCGGCAGCGTCGGACTGCTGCTCCTCATAGCGAGCCTGCAGATCGGTGTAGGCGGCCATCAGGGCTTCATCCACGGGCAGCAGGATGTGCTTGACGGCACGGAAGCCCTCGGGCTTGTACCAGGCATAGTCCATCTCGCTGGCAGAGCCGTACATCATGGCGTAGTAGGCCATCATGTCCACCTGCTGGTTGTAAGCCACGTAAGCGGCGATGTCGTTTTCGTACAGTTCCTTATCGGCAGCCACCAGAGACTGGTACAGCGCTTCAATTTCTTCGTCGGTGACGGTCACATCCTGCAGCATCATGGACTGCACCTTATCCATCACGGCGTAGCGCTTGTAGTTTTCAGACAGGCTTTCGGGGCTGTAGCCGTTGGCGTTGTAGTAGGCAATGGCCTCTTCGCGGGCAGCGGCGATTTCCTCTTCCGTGGTTTCCTCGCTGAAATCGGGGTAGATGTAATCCAGATAGTTCTGGATGCCGCCTTCCCAGTCGGCCTGAGCGGTGGCTTCCAGCGCGGCGATTTCCTCGGCGCTCAGCTCAGCCAGACCAAACTCAACGGCCTTCTGCATCAGCAGGGTTTCCACGATGGCGTTATCCATGGCCAGCGCGCGGAAGAGCTCCACGTTTTCGGGCTGGTTCAGGTCATAGTAGCTGGCGTACTGGGCAGCCAGGTTTTCATAGATGGGTTCCACATCGGCCCAGGTCAGCTCTTCGCCGTTCACGGTCGCCAGCACGGCTTCGGGAGCCAGTTCGGCCACTTCAACAACAGCCGCTTCTTCGGCAGGCGCAGCGGCTTCCTCGGCCAGAGCGGTCATACCAAGCAGCATGCATACGCACAGCAGCAGGGACACGAGTTTACGCAGGTTTTTCATTTTGTTCAACGTTCCTTTCCAGTGGGTTTGATCCCTCAGGATCACTGCACATCGCAAATATTATGACACAGAAATGAACTTTCTGCAAGGGATTGTGATGTTCGGGGCAGAATGTTACAGAGTATTCACATATCGATCACCCATTGGTGAATAAAGGATAAAGAGGCAGTTTGACCATGATGATCCGCATTGAAAAATCCCTGCGCCGCCTCACGGTGTACGACGGCGGGCAGGAAGTGCTGCGCTGCCCCGTCGCGCTGGGCGCGCAGCCCGTGGGCCCCAAGCAGCGCGAGGGCGATGGCCGCACGCCGGAAGGAAGATACTTCATCTGCCTGATCAAGGAGGCGGGCAAGTACGGCCGCAGCCTGGGGCTGAGCTACCCCGGCACGGCGGATGCGCAGCTCGCCTTTGACGAGGGACGCATCGACAAACGCACGCTGAACAACATCCGCCTTGCCAGCGAGGAGCGCCGCCGCCCGCCATGGGGTTCGCCCATGGGCGGCGAGATCTGCATCCACGAAGGCGGCGCGCAAAGCGACTGGACGCAGGGCTGCATTGCGCTGGAAAGCGCCGACATGGACCGGCTGTTCCCGCTGCGGGATCAGATTGACGAAGTACACATCCTGCCATAAACGAAACCGCTGATTCCCATTTTCCGGGAACCAGCGGTTTTGTTATTCCTTGAAATACGTTGCGGGATACTGGTCGCGCAGCGCCTGTTCGTCCACGCGGTAGCGGCCCAGATGCTCCTCCATCAGCCGATGCGCCGCCGAAGCGTCGCCGCTGATGACGGCCTGCACGATGGCGCGGTGATCCGCCACGTTGCGTTCGTTGAGCGCGGTGCTGAGGGCCATGCTGCGCACACGGTCGAAATGGACGGTGAAGCCGGTCATCAGCTCCCATGTCTGCTCCTTGTGCGCAATCCGGAACAGCAGGCGGTGCAGCTCGTTATCCAGCTGCATCAGCGCCCCCATGCGCCCGCCCCTCAGGCAGCGCTCCTGCAGGGCTATATTGTCCTCCAGCTCCACTTTTTGCTCCGGAGTGATCATTTGCGAGGCAAGCTCCACCACCGCGCACTCCAAAATGCGCCTCATGAAGCAGGATTCCTCCACCAGATCGTAATCGATCCGGGAAACCTCGCTGCCCTTCTGGGGATAAATCTCCACCAGGCGCACCTTGGCCAGCGCCATCAGCGCCTCGCGCACAGGCGTGCGGCTCAGGCCCAGCTGAGCGGCCAGCTCGTTTTCGCTCACTTTGCTGCCGGGCTCCAGCTCCAGATGCAGGATGTTCTCCTTGAGCACGCGCATGGCGTAGTCGCGGCCCGTTTCCCGCAGGTCACGGGGAGAAATAATCATGGGAACGCCCCCATTACAGATACTTCTTCAGGGTAGCGCGCACAGCGCCGGGGCCGGCGATCAGCTCGGCAAACAGGCCCTGCACCTTCTCGGCCAGACCGGCCTCGTAGAGGCTTACGCCAAAGATGGAAGCATTGGACAGGATGGGCTGCAGCTTGTCGCCGATGGTCTCGGGCTTGCCCAGCTCGATGCCGCTCATGGCCTCCTGCAGCTGCGCCATCATGGGATCGGCGCTGACGGTGAAGGCTTCGCCGTTGTCGTCCACAGCCAACAGGTAGCGCAGCCAGCCGGCCAGAGCCAGCGGGATGGCGGTGAGGCTGTTCACGTCCAGCTCATCGTGAGCCATGTAGCTCTTGATGGTCTCGCCAAAGCGGATGCCCACCTTCTGGGAGGTATCGGTGGCGATGCGCTGGGGGGTATCGGGGATGAAGGGGTTGGGCAGGCGCTGGCCCACGACCTCATCGATGAAGCCCTTGGGGCTGATGATGCCGGGGTCGGAAACGACGGGCAGGCCTTCCACGTAGCCGATGCGCTCCACCAGCTTCTTGAGCTCCGCGTCGCTCATCTCAGCGGCGATGCTTTCATAGCCCAGCACGCAGCCAAACACGGCCAGAGCGGTGTGCAGGGGGTTGAGGCAGGTGGTCACCTTCATGCGCTCGGTCATGTTCACGACCTCGCGGGTGGTGAGATACACGCCAGCCTTCTCCAGCGCAGGACGGCCGTTGGGGAAGCGGTCTTCCACCACCAGGTACTGCGGGATCTCGGCGTTGACGAAGGGGGCGATGTAGGTGTTGCGGCTGGTGATGACGGGCGCCATATCCTCCACGCCCAGCTCGGTCAGCTGCTTTTCGATGACGTCGGCGGGACGGGGGGTGATCTTGTCGATCATGCTCCAGGGGAAGCTGACGCGGGTCTCATCTTCCATGTAGGCCACGAACTCAGCAGGCACAAAGCCGTTCTTTTCCCAGCCGCGGACGATCTCCAGCACGCTGGCACGCAGCTTTTCGCCGTTGTGGCTGCAGTTGTCCATGCTCACCAGAGCCATGGGGGCAGCGCCGGCCAGGAAGCGGTAGTACATCATGGCGGCCACAACGCTCATGGCGTGGCGGGCCTTGTCGGGGCCGTCGGCGATGTCGGCGGTCACAACGCCCATCAGGTCGCCATTCATGCCGCGCAGGGCGTAGCCCTTCTCGGTGATGGTGAAGCTGGCGAACTGCAGGGAGGGATTTTCGAAGATCTTCTTCAGCTGCGCCCACTGGTCGGCTTCGGCGCTGCAGGCGCGCACGCCCTTGGCGATGGAGGCGATGACTTCCTTGTTGGTGTCGCCGTCGGGCTTGAGGGCCACCAGCAGAGTCATGGAATCGCAGGGATCGTAGATCCTGGTGATGATTTCGTAGTCGAAGGTTTCAGCAGCCACGATGCCGCTGGTCTCCTCGCCGCTTTCCAGCAGGCGCTGCTGCAGCGCCGCGATGAAGCCGCGGAAGATGTTGCCGGCGCCGAAGTGCACCCACACGGGCTTTTCTTCGGTAGCAGCGCACATGGCCTTCCAGTCGAAGGTGGGCAGGGTGATGCCGGCGGCGGCAAAGGCCTGTTTGTCCTGAATGCCCTGATAAGACAGTTTCATGGCGGTTGTCTCCTTGTTATTTTGTTAACTTGACGGCCGATTTTGGCCTTGGGTTCTTAGTTAGGCGCGTGCGTCGGGGCCCGCTCCGCTAGGGCCTAAGGGGGAGGGGGGATTTCGATTTCCCCCCTTACCCCCTTAGGAATCCCGTATCCCCCTTGAAACGACCAGGGGTAAACCCCTGGACCCCCGTGTGCGGGAGGGGTAAGGGAATAGGAACGGAACTTATCAAGCAGCTGTCGCCATTAGACCCGCCTCACCTTTGCCTAAAGGCAAAGCGAGGCTGCAATATGAAGGCATAGGGAATGAACTAAGTTACCTGTCGCCAACGGGCGCACACGCAGGTGCGCCCCTACAAGCCAGCCAAGTTGGTCTGCATTTCAATACAGCCCCGGTACCATACGTGCAAGGAAACCAAACCTGTCTGCATTACAAATTCAATCCCGATATCACCGTAGGGGCGCACCTATGTGTGCGCCCGTGCACGAACGTGCCGGAGTAGCTTTGCTCCTTATCCACGCAAGCAGCAAAAAGCCATCAACTGTCAGCCGCAAGGCTGGTGTTGATGGCTTTTTGCGTCTTAGATAGCGCTCAACAAACAGGAGCAACCCGAAAGAAAGATACACTCAACTCGCTGGGGTCCAGGGGTTCCCCCTGGTCGGAGAAAGGGTCAGGGGATCCAAGGGGTATAGGGGAAACCTCGATGTTTCCCCTGT
>JAQXJZ010000017.1 GCA_029009515.1 bacterium | reverse complement strand
TCAAGCGAGCCGCGACTCCTTCCGAGGAGCGGCGGTCTTAGCAGCAGCCCTCCCCATACACAAACACCGCACACCTAAAAGGTGTGCGGTGTGCGGGGTGCAGGGGGCTCAGCCCCCTGCCGGGATCCAAGGGCAGAGCCCTTGGCGTCCCCCTTCGTCCCCGTTACTTAATCAAACTCGTACCCGTCATCTCAGCAGGCACTTCCAGACCCATGCTGGTCAGCATCGTGGGGGCGATGTCCGCCAGGCGGCCGCCTTCGCGCAGCTCCTTGCCGATCATGTCCTCGCCGACGGCGATGAAGGGCACGGGGTTGGTGGTGTGGGCGGTGAAGGGCTCGCCGGTGGCGGGGTCGACCATCTGGTCGGCGTTGCCGTGGTCGGCGGTGACGAACACGCGGCCGCCGTTTTCGAGGATGGCGGAAACCACCTTGTCCACGCAGTCGTCAACGGCTTCAACGGCCTTCATGGCGGCATCCATGATGCCGGTGTGGCCGACCATGTCGCAGTTGGCGAAGTTGAGGATCATGACGTCGTACTTCTTTTCGTTGATGAGCTCAACGGCCTTCTCGGTGATCTCGTAGGCGCTCATGTCGGGCTTCATGTCGAAAGTAGCCACCTTGGAGGAGGGAATCAGCACGCGGTCCTCGTTCTCGTTTTCCTTCTCCACGCCGCCGTTAAAGAAGAAGGTGACGTGGGCGTACTTCTGGGTTTCGGCAATGCGCAGCTGGGTCTTGCCCATCTTGGCCAGGTACTCGCCCAGGGTGTTCTGCATGGTTTCAGGGGGATTGACGATTTCCAGGCCGGTGAAGGTCTCATCGTACTGGGTCATGGAGACGAAGTTGACCGGGAAGTAGCCGTTGCCGCGCTCAAAGCCGGTGAAATCGGGCTGGATGAAGGTGCGGGTCAGCTGACGGGCGCGGTCGGGGCGGAAGTTGAAGAAGATCACGCTGTCGCCTTCGCTGATCATGCCGGTGGGCTGACCATTTTCCAGAATGACGGTGGGCTTGACGAATTCGTCCGTCTCCTTGATGGCGTAGCTCTGCTCCACGGCCTGAGCGCCGGTCTCGGCGGTCGCCTGACCCTTGCCCAGCACCATGGCGTCGTAGGCCTTCTGCACGCGGTCCCACAGGTTATCGCGGTCCATGGCCCAGTAGCGGCCCATGACGGTGGCAATCTTGCCCACGCCGATTTCTTCGCACTTCGCCTGCAGTTCCTTCACGTAGTCGATGCCGCTGGACGGGGGCACATCGCGGCCGTCCAGGAAGCAGTGCACGTACACGTCCTTCACGCCGCGCTGCTTGCACATCTCAAGCAGGGCGTACAGGTGGGTGTTGTGGCTGTGCACGCCGCCGTCAGACAAAAGGCCCATCAGATGCACGGCCTTGCCGGTGGCGATGGCGGTGTCCATGGCCTTGACCAGGGGCTTCTTTTCAAAGAAAACGCCGTCCTGAATGTCCTTGGTGATGCGGGTGAGCTCCTGATACACAATGCGGCCAGCGCCGATGTTGAGGTGACCCACTTCGCTGTTGCCCATCTGGCCGTCCGGCAGACCAACATCCATGCCGCTGGCGCCCAGCTGGGTGGTGGGATACTTGGCCATCAGCGCATCCAGCTTGGGCGTGCCCTGCTGGA
Source organism: bacterium (assembly GCA_029009515.1). Classification (GTDB taxonomy): domain Bacteria; phylum Bacillota; class Clostridia; order Christensenellales; family Aristaeellaceae; genus Limiplasma. The sequence goes on along the minus strand of JAQXJZ010000017.1, from coordinate 4,623 downwards.
AGATGGCGTTGCCATCGTGGGCGGGATTGATGCCAAAGCCGTCCATGATGATGAGAGCAGTCATGGTCTTATCCATAGCAGTAAATGCTCCTTCTTACTTGTTGTACATCACAACAGCGGTGAAGTCGGGGGCCTTGAGGGAAGCGCCGCCGATGAGGCCGCCGTCGATTTCGGGCTGAGCCATGAGGCCCTTGACGTTCTTGGGGTTCATGCTGCCGCCGTACTGGATGCGCAGGGCGTCGGCCACATCCTTGCCATACTTGCGCTCCACAGCCTTGCGGATGACGCCGATGGTCTCGTTGGCCTGCTCATCGGTGGCGGTCAGGCCGGTGCCGATGGCCCACACGGGCTCGTAGGCGACGACGACGTTCTTGATTTCTTCCTCGGTCAGGCCGTGCAGAGCCATCAGGGTCTGATACTCCACGATGATGTCGGTGTAGCCGCTCTCGCGCTCGTCCTTCAGCTCGCCCACGCAGATGATGGGAATCAGGCCGGCAGCCACGGCAGCGCGGGTGCGCAGGTTGACGGTCTTGTCGGTCTCGCCGAAGTACTGGCGGCGCTCGCTGTGGCCGATGACCACGTATTCCACGCCGCAGGCCTTGAGCATGTCAGCGCTCAGCTCGCCGGTGTAGGCGCCGGAGGGAGCGAAATGCACGTTCTGAGCGCCCAGCTTGATGTTGGTGCCTTCAGCGGCTTCCTTCACGGCGGCAAAGTTGGTGGCGGGCACGCACACCACCACGTCGCACTCAGCGTCCTTCACGGTTTCGGTCAGGGCCAGCACGAGCTCCTTGGCTTCGGCGGGGGTCTTGTTCATCTTCCAGTTGCCGGCAATGATGGGCTTACGCATAGTACATGTACCTCTTTCTTTTCATTTGCGGCACAGATATGTTGTGTCCGCATTTGTCATGTGCGAAACGGCTTTTGCCGAGAAAAAGTCAAGCCGGGTCGTAAGACGAACTTGACTTTTCCGTACCTTTGTGGATATGCCTCCGGCGCAGGCCGGTTTCGCAAAGCGGCGCAGGCCGCAAATAACGCAGCCTGCGCGTTGGTTGATGGCTTCAACCGGGTGTGAAATTACTTCTCGTCCAGAGCAGCAACGCCGGGCAGGACCTTGCCCTCGAGGTACTCGAGGCTGGCGCCGCCGCCGGTGGAGATGTGGGTCATCTTGTCGCCCAGGCCCATCTGCTCAACCGCAGCAGCGCTGTCGCCGCCGCCGATGATGGTCACGGCTTCGCTGTCGGCCATGGCCTGCGCCACAGCCAGGGTGCCCTTGGCCAGGGTGGGGTTCTCGAACACGCCCATGGGGCCGTTCCAGATGACGGTCTTGGCAGCCTTCACGGCCTCGGCAAACAGTTCCTGAGTCTTGGGGCCGATGTCGCAACCTTCCTGATCAGCGGGAATCTTGTCGCTGTCGCAGACGGTGGTGACCACAGCGGGATCAAAGGTGAACTCAGGCACGCACACGGTGTCGATGGGCAGGAGCAGCTTCACGCCCTTCTCCTCGGCCTTCTTCATCATGTCCTTGCAGTAGTCGATCTTGCTCTCGTCCAGCAGGCTCTTGCCAATTTCGTAGCCCTTGGCCTTGAGGAAGGTGAAAGCCATGCCGCCGCCGATGATGAGGGTATCGACCTTCTCCAGCAGGTTGTTGATGACGTTCAGCTTGTCCTCAATCTTGGCGCCGCCCAGCACGGCCACGAAGGGACGGTCGGCGTTCTCCAGGGCCTTGCCCATCACGGACAGTTCCTTGCCGATCAGGTAGCCAGCCACGTTGGGGCTGAGGAACTCGGTCACGCCGGCGGTGGAGCAGTGCGCGCGGTGGCAGGAGCCGAAGGCGTCGCTCACATAGCAATCCGCCAGGGAAGCCAGTTCCTTGGAGAACTCTTCGACGTTCTTGGTTTCTTCCTTGCGGAAGCGGGTGTTCTGCAGCAGCACCACGTCGCCGTCGTTCATGGCGGCCACGGCAGCCTTGGCGTTCTCGCCCACAACGTTGTCGTCATTGGCGAACACAACGGGCTTGCCCAGGTACTCGCTCAGGCGCTCGGCAACGGGAGCCAGGGAGAACTTCTCTTCCGGGCCGTTCTTCGGCTTGCCCAGGTGGCTGCACAGGATGACCTTGCCGCCGTCGGCAATCAGCTTCTTGATGGTGGGCAGGGCAGCAACGATGCGCTTGTCGTTGGTGATCTTGCCATCCTTCATGGGCACGTTAAAGTCGCAGCGCACGAGAACTTTCTTACCGGACACCTGGATATCGTCAATCGTCTTCTTTGCCATGGTGCACACTCTCCTTAAATTGAACCTTTGTTGGTATTGCAAAGCTCCGTTTGGGAGCAAGCAAACATTGTCACATGCCATCCATCTGCAGGATGGCCTTGGCCGCGCCCTCGTCCGTCACCAGCATGGCGTGCGGCCTGCTGCGCATGACGGCGGCGATGGCCTGCGCCTTGCGCGCGCCTGCCGCCACGGCGATCCACGCGCATTTGCTCTTGAGCGCGCCCAGATCATTGGCGGCGATGGAGGCGGAATAAATGAGTTTGCCGCTTGGGTCAAACCAGCCGCCGTAGGCCTCGGCCACAGCGCCCTTGCGCATGACCATCTCGGCCACGTGAGCGGGCAGCTGGCGCCTTTGCGCCATTTCATCCGCCCGGCCGATGCCGTGCAGCACCACATCCGCGCGCTGAAGCAGGGCGAGGGTTTCCTCCACCTCGCGCAGCTTGCGCATCTCGCCCAGCGCCTGCTCGTCCAGATAGTCCGGCAGGTGCATCAGCCTGTGATGGCCGCCCAGCTTTTTGGCCATTTCGCTGGCCACGGTGTTGGCCTGGGTTTCCAGCGCGCCGCTCATGCCGCCGCGCGCGGGCACCACCATCACGTTCATGGCCGCGCTGTGGGGGATGCTCTGCGCCACCAGGCGCATGGTGCCGCCGCCGGTGACCGCCAGCGTGGAGCCGCTTTGCAGAAAGCTGCGCAGGCGGATGGCGGCGTTGCGCCCCACCTCGCTGAGCACATGGTCGTCGCAGTCAGCGTCGCCGGCCACCACGCACACTTTCTCAACACGCAAGCGCTCGGCCAGCTGCATTTCCAGCTTGGTCAAGCCCCGCAGGTCGCGGCTGAACAGCCGTGCCAGCGGCAGGATGTCCTCGGCCTGGGGGGTGAGGCTCATGCCCGCGGCATCCAGCTCCACCAGTCCGTGATCGCGCAATAGCCCGGCCACCGTGCGCACTTCGCGCTCCGGCAGATTGAGCCGCGCAGCCAGCTGACGCCTGCCCACCGGCTGCAGCGCGCCGATTCTTTCCAGCACCAGCGCTCTGCGCTCGATCTCCTGCGCCAGATCAGGCGCAAGCCTCTCAATCAGGGCAAAGTAATCGTCTTGCATGGCTACGCTCCTCATTGGGACATTTCGCGTCCCGCTTGACCAAAAACATCCCGAATTACATTATACATCATCCGTTCTGATGTGGCAAGTAGATTATGTTAATTGTTTCACAGAACGGATGATGGATAATAGAGTGAAGTGCGCCTGCGGCGCGTGAAGTTTGCCTGCGGCAAGTGAAGTGCGCCTGCGGCGCGTGAAGTGTTTCGCGCAGGCGCGAAACGATTTGGTTAGCGGTGCGGCGGCGAGGCTGGCGTTTCTCTTTGTAGCAATTCTTTTTGCTGCTTTGCATAGAGTGAGGCTGAAGGAGGAATGAGACATGCTTCTGGACGTGCTTCATCTGTGCGCGGGTTTTTCCCTCATCATGGGAACCCTGTACCTGCTGTCGACCCGCTGGCCATAATGCGTCAGCTCCTCCCCCGCACCACAAACTAAAATCTTTCCGCCAAAGGCGGAAAACTTCACGTGCCGAAGGCACGCTTCACTTCCGGCCTCCGGCCGGTAACTTCCCGCGCCGACGGCGCACTTCACTTGCGTCTCCTTCCGAAAAATGCTATCATCACTCTACCCCCCCACATCGGAAGGAGACGCAACCACATGCTCATCGATTTAACGCAATTCATTGCTCCCTCCATGCCCGTCTACCCCGGCACGGAAGGCCCTCGCTTCACCCCGGCCAATACCTATGAACGTGACGGATTCAAGGAAACGCTGATTTCCATGTACACCCACACCGGCACGCATATGGATGCGCCGGCGCATCTGTTCCCCGGCCGCATCACGCTGGACCAGTTTCCGGTGGATCAGTTCAGCGGGCTCGGGCTGGTGGTGGACTGCGCCGATCTGCCCGAGGGTAGCAAGGTGCCGCTTGAGCGCATCACCCGGTATGGAAATCTGGCCGAAGCGGCGGAGTTCATCCTGCTGCATTTCGGCTGGGATAAACGCTGGGGCACGCCCGAGTATTTCGGCGATTATCCCACCCTCAGCGACGAGGCGGTGGAGTGGATCATCAGCCAGAAGAAAAAGGGCGTGGGCGTGGACGTGATGGGCGTTGACCCCATTGCCGACGCCAGCCTGACCATTCACAAAAAACTGTTTGCCCACAACGAGATGGTTGTGATTGAAAACCTGTGCAATCTTGACCGCATCGGCAAAGCTTTGTGCATCTTTACCGCGCTGCCGCTCAAACACGTGGACGCGGACGGTTCGCCTGTGCGCGCCATTGCGTTGATTGCGCCGTAAGGCTCCACGGAAGA
>JAQXJZ010000016.1 GCA_029009515.1 bacterium | reverse complement strand
CAAGAGCTTTGCACAGAATAGACTTTGAAAATGCTATGTCTTCGGGATTATCATATTTTGATCCGTGCTCTTCAGCACAACACAGATTAGAGATAAACGGCTCATACGCAGCAATGAAACGACGTAATTTCCCTGTTTCAGATCTCCATATTTTGATCAGCTCCGCGTCTCCATCTGCCTTTAAGTCATAATTGCTATGATTGTGATCGTAGTAGGTGCTTAGAATATAAGCACATTCTGAAACCATATCGCGCAGGTTCCATTTTTCGGTTTCTTCGCTGCAAGATAAACCAATTGTCAAATGATCAGCGCCCACGCAAAGCATAATGCTGTTGTAACGTTCTACAGCGCGGGACAAATTGCACTGTTTCATTGTCGTTCCCCCTTTGTCAAGCTATCCGGAACCGTTAACCGATCCCGTGATTAAAGTATATCACAAAACGCCGCACTTGTAAAAGCAGCAAAGCCCGCAAACCCTTATAAATCAAGGCTTTGCGGGCCATAAATTTCTTGATTTTTCGATAAAAATATATGTTTGTTTTGGCTTGATTTAATACCATAATATCATGTTTTATATACGCTGATTTAGGTGTATATCAGCGAATAAAGCAGCAACGCAACCGGGCAGGCGCGCCGAATACCAGGCAGCAGCCGCGCCACCGCCTGGAATCAGCCCGCGATGATCTGCTATGATCTGCGATGATCTGCACCGGCCTGCCCTCTGCGCGAAAGTGTACCGGGCAGCAGGCGCGCAGCGATCCAGCCGGAAAACAGCAGCGACGCGGCGAAGCGCTGCAGCCGCTTGACAGCCCGGAGCCGGAGACAAACAGCCCGCCGCGCCTGCCGCCGAAATAAAACCGGCGAACAGACAGAAACGCCGCCGTATATCTCCGGCGCTGTCTACGGAAATACAACGCCGCGCCTCTGCGCGTCTGGACGCAAGCAGCAGCGCAAACAAGCAGCGCAGCACACCCGGACATCTGCGCAAAGAAAAAAGCGGCGATCCCGCTTATTATTTACCCCGAATAAATAAAAATATCCGGCGATCCTCTGCGCCGGTTCCGGCCTCCTTCATCTGCTGCCGATAACGCCCGGAAAGCTGCCGCATTTCGTCCCCTTTTCCCGCGCCCCTATAATATAATATATATACCTATGCATAAGAGTATTTATACTGTAATGCATACAACTATAAGCCGGAAGCACACCGAGCAGCCCCAAACAAGCCCGGAGACACCCAGACACCCCCGCAGCAGCTCGCCCCCGCCTCCGTCTCCGCGTCCCCCGTTCCCTATATTATAATATATATAATATAATCCCGGGTATACTCAATTGATCTATATAAAAAACTTGTCTTATACTATAAACAGGTATTTCTATAAGAGAAAACTATAAAAGAGACGGCCCAATTACCCGGAAACCCTTATAATATAAGGGTTTGAGCCTCTTTTTTGCTTCTTTTCCCTTCTTCCTGATGCAAGGAATCGACCACCCTTCCAATAAAAATTGCATGCCTTTATTGCTATAATGTAACATAGATGAGTCCCCCCCGGTTTTCAGTTGGGAAGGCGCTTGCTATTTTTTATTTCCCGCTGAGTAGCCCTTTCCGTCCAAACACCCCTATATTTCCAGTAGGCGAGAAAAAGCGCAACTTGCCGAAAAACCCTTTTTCTCTTTTGTGGGCAGCGTGTTATAATAAAGGTGCCAGACGAGTGTACGGGACACTTCATGAGGCACCTCCTTTTTTCAACTCGGCGTTTGACGGTTGCGCCGAGTTTTTATTTTGCGCAAATATATGTTTCGGTCGGATCGGGTCGGAGGGCTTCTCTATTTGCAAGCGGGGGTATGGTCTGGGCGCTTCAAAACTTCATTTCAATGTAAAGGCGCATTTTAAGCGATTTGAGCGGTTTTGTTTTCAAGTCGAGTAAATCTTCATCCTATGAATAAAAAAACAAAATAAATACACTTCTGCGAAGAATCAGAGGTATTTGCAACGCGATTGTTCATCCGAACGCTGCACCGGCAGGTCTAATAGAGGTCTATGGCAGGTAAGGTTCGGGTCTGGATCAGGTTGGTTCCGGTGCAGTTTCAGGTTGACGTCAGGAGTGGTACAGCGCATAGCTTTTGGCAGTTGTATTATCCATAGGTTGTAGGCAACCGTGTAGGCAACAGAAGGGAACAATATAGCACAGTATAACACATTAGATAACGCATGTTATAACCGAGCAAATTAGTCGGGTATATGCTCAAAGCCTTACAGGGCAACAAAAAAGCCGCCTCTCATCGGCGAAAATGAGAAAGCGGCTTTGGCAGGGGCAGAAGGACTCGAACCCTCAACAAAGGTTTTGGAGACCCACGTGTTACCATTACACCATGCCCCTAGGTGACGGCTACTATCATACCGCCGGTTTTCTTCTTTGTCAACCCCCTTTTTGACGAATGATTTGGATTTATGCATTGCGCAGGCTGTCCGTTCATGGTAGGATAAGGAAAATGTGAGCTATTCAAAAGGAGAACAAGCCATGAAGCTGACCTATCTGGGCCAATGCGGATTTCTGATTGAAACGGCTGGCGTGCGCATCGTGACCGATCCGTTCCTGTACAATACCCTGTACAACTGGAAACGCGAATATCCCGCCCCCTGCACGCTGGCGGATCTTCAGCCCGACCTTGTCATCATCTCCCACAGCCACCTTGACCACATGAATCTGCCTACGCTCGAGGCTTACCGTGCATCCGGCGGAGACTGCCCCATCGCTGCGCCTGCGCCCGAGTGCGCTCCGCTGTACGAGATGGGCTTTTCCGGCGTGATCGAAGCGCGCGCCGAGCAGCCCTTCACCGTGGGAAGCGTGCGTCTTACGCCCATCATGTGTGCGCACACCGAGCCGCACACCGATGACGCCGGGCGCTTCCGTGAGCTGAGCTACATGATTGAAAGCCCGGAAGGCACACTGTTTTTCGGCGGCGATCTGAGCCTGTACGACGGGCTGGCACAGCGTATCCTGCGCGATCATCCTTCGCACCTCATCCTGCCCTGCAACGGGCGCGATGAAGAACGCACGGCAAAGAACATCATCGGCAACACAACCTGCGTGGAGGCAGCACAGCTGGCAAAGGACTGCGGCGCGGTGCTGATCCCTGCGCATTATGATCTGTTCCTTAATAACGGCTGTCCGCTGGCGGAGATTCAGGCCGCGGCTGATGTTGCCGGTGTGGAACTGCTGGTGATGAAGCTGGCAGTCGCCATGGAATGGTAAAGCATAACCCCACCCGATTACAGGGTGGGGTTGTTTTGTGTCATCAGATCTGCCAAAGTGATTCCGTCAAAATAGTTGTTCACCATGCTGTGGAATTCCTTCCACATGGGCAGTGTTGGGCAATGAGGAGCGCGTTCGCACTTTTCCGCGCTGCAGCTCAGGCAGGCCACAGGCGCCAGATCGCCTTCTGCCAGCCTCAGGATATCGCCAACGCGGTATTCCTGCGGCGATCTGGCCAGCTGATAGCCGCCGCCCTTTCCGTGCACGCCCACCACATAGCGGCTGCGGGACAGAACCGGCATGATCTTTTCCACATACTTGAGGGACAAACCCTGTCGATCGGCTACGTGCTTCATGGCAATGTAGCCTTCGCTCTGATGGGCTGCCAGATCCAGCATAATGCGCAGCGCATAGCGTCCCCGGGTGGATATCAGCATGGCATGTCACCTCAGTCTGTTGTGGATCAATCCGCAAAAAGCGGCGTGGACAGGTAGCGGTCGCCGGTATCGGGCAGAAGCACCACGATGATCTTGCCTTCGTTTTCAGGGCGCTGTGCCAGCTGGATGGCGGCATGAACCGCAGCACCGGACGAAATGCCCACCAGCACGCCCTCGCTGCGGCCAACCAGCCGGCCTGCCGCAAAGGCGTCCTCATTGGTTACGGGAATGATTTCGTCATACACGCTGGTGTTGAGCACCTCCGGCACAAAGCCAGCGCCGATGCCCTGAATCTTGTGCGGGCCGGGAACGCCGGTGGACAGCACAGCAGAGGAAGCGGGTTCGACCGCGACCACCTTCACCTTAGGATTTCTTGATTTCAGATATTCGCCAACGCCGGTGATGGTTCCTCCTGTACCAACGCCAGCCACAAAAATATCCACCTTGCCATCCGTATCCTCGTCAATTTCCGGGCCTGTGCCTTCGCGATGTGCACGCGGATTGGCCGGATTGACAAACTGGCCGGGAATAAAGCTGCCGGGCGTCTGAGCTGCCAGTTCCTCCGCCCTGGCAATCGCGCCCTTCATGCCCTTCGCGCCATCGGTGAGCACAATTTCCGCGCCGTATGCCTTCATCAGCTGTCTGCGCTCCACCGACATGGTTTCCGGCATGGTGAGGATCACGCGATATCCGCGTGCAGCGGCTACCGATGCAAGGCCGATGCCCGTATTGCCGCTGGTAGGCTCAATAATCACCGAGCCGGGCCCGAGCTTGCCGGATGCTTCCGCATCATCCAGAATGGCCTTGGCAATCCTGTCCTTCACAGAACCTGCGGGATTGAAATACTCCAGTTTGGCCAACACTTTGGCCTTGAGCCCCAGGTTCTTTTCAATATGGCTCAGTTCCAGCAGGGGCGTCCTTCCGATCAGCTGATCAGCAGAGGTATAAATGCGTGACACAGGCGTCATCTCCTTTTCATTCCACAATTCGGTTCTTTACAAACAGCCGGGCGAGCGCAATGCCCAGCACCAGTCCCACCGCTCCCTGCACCGCATTGGGCAGGATATTGACCGCAGACGGCAGCCAGCCGTACAGGAAACCTTCAAATACATAGTATCCGACAATCATCAGCACTTCCGCCAGCGCACCGCTGATGACGCGGCCTGCCGTCTGATTCCTGAGACGGCTGAATTCTGCGAATCCTTTGAAAGCAACCAGCGCCATCAGGCCTTTGATCACAAAGGTGGCAGGCGCATACACCACGTAGCCGGAAAACACGTCCGCCAATGCCGAGCCGATGCCTGCGGCCAGAAAACCATAGGCTGGCGGCAAAAGCCAGCCGGAAAGCAGCACCACACAGTCGCCCAGATTGAGGTAGCCATTCAGGGGAGAAGGAATCTTAATCATCATCGTAGCCACGCAGCACAGGGCTGCAAACATAGCCGATACTGCCACTCGCTTTGTCGTATTCATTTGATCGCCTCAAATCCTTTCTCAAGATCAGCAATGATGTCGTCAATGTGTTCCGTACCAATGGACAGGCGGATGGTATTGGGCCGGATATCCTGATCAGCCAGTTCTTCCTCGGAAAGCTGGCTGTGCGTGGTGGTAGCCGGATGGATGACGAGACTCTTGACGTCCGCCACATTGGCCAGGAGCGAAAAGATCTGCAGATTGTCGATGAAGGCATGGGCCTCCTTCACACCGCCCTTGATCTCAAAGGTAAAAATGGAAGCGCCGCCGTTGGGGAAGTATTTTTCATAAAGCGCATGATCAGGATGCGACGGCAGGGACGGATGATTGACCTTTTCCACCAGCGGATGGGCGGACAGATATTCCACCACTTTGCGGGTATTGTGCGCATGGCGCTCCAAACGAAGCGAGAGCGTCTCAATGCCCTGCAGGAGTAGAAACGCCGCAAAAGGCGATATGGTAGCGCCGGTATCGCGCAGCAGAATGGCGCGGATATAGGTGACGAACGCCGCAGGGCCAGCCGCCTTCACAAAGGAAACGCCGTGGTAGCTGGGGTTGGGATCGATGATGGCAGAGTGCTTTGCGCTTGCCTCCCAGTCAAACTTGCCGGAATCCACAATCACGCCGCCCAGCGTCGTGCCATGACCGCCCAGGAACTTGGTAGCCGAGTGCACCACAATATCCGCACCGTGTTCGATGGGACGGATCAGATACGGCGTGCCGAAGGTGTTATCCACCACCAGCGGCAGCCCGTACCGGTGGGCCAGCTGCGCCAGCGCGTCTATATCGGGAATATCGCTGTTCGGATTGCCCAGCGTTTCAATATAAATGGCGCGGGTATTGGGCTGGATGGCTGCCTCCACCTCTGCCAGATCATGAATGTTGACGAAGGTGGCCGTAATGCCGAAGCCCGGCAGCGTGTGCTTGAGCAGATTATAGCTGCCGCCATAAATGGTCTTTTGCGCCACAAAGTGGCCGCCGTTCTGGCCAAGCGCTTCCAGCGTATAGGTGATGGCTGCTGCGCCCGAGGCCAGCGCCAGCGCCGCCACACCGCCTTCCAGCGCAGCAACGCGTTTTTCCAGCACATCCTGCGTGGTATTGGTCAGCCTGCCGTAGATGTTGCCAGCATCGGCCAGGCCAAAGCGTGCTGCCGCATGCGCAGAGTTTTTGAACACATAGGATGTGGTGGCGTAAATCGGCACTGCACGGGCGTCGGTAGCGGGATCGGGATTTTCCTGGCCTACATGGAGCTGAAGGGTTTCAAAGCGGTAATCAGACATTGTTTCTGCTTCCTTTCCTGTTCAAATGTGGCTGGTATCCAGATTGATCTGATACAGCTGCACATTCGGCCGAAGCGGAAATTGGCTCTGACGAGCCTTTCAAGATAGTCTGCCACAGGCTCACCTTCTTTCCCAAAAATCAAAACCGGAAGACTCCGATGGAGCCCTCCGGTTGCAAGCGTTTGCAGCGCGCACCAATCATGCGGCAAATACTTTACCCCGAAACAGACCGTACACCGGAAAGAAACATACACAAAGCAGCGCACATGCAGCAGGACCACATGCACATCTCCATCATCATCACGGTCACCTGGCTGATCATGAGCGCATCCTCCTCTCCAGTAATTACCTACCGTTTAGGTTGGTGTTATTATAGTACCATCAACCTACCTTGTCAAGGGGTAAATCAAAATAAAAAAAGAACCGATTTCTTTCGAAATCGGTTCTTCTGGCAGGGGCAGAAGGATTCGAACCCTCAACAAAGGTTTTGGAGACCCACGTGTTACCATTACACCATGCCCCTAAACACAGTTCATGAGTATACACGAAAGTTCGTACTTTGTCAAGAACTTTTTTGTTCACGCGCGATATTCCCTGGCGGCCTGTGCGAAGGCGGCAAATACCGCCTTGGCGTCCTCCGTACGGTCAAAGTAGCGCTCGGGATGCCACTGGATGCCCACAAAGAAGGGATAATTCGGATGCTCGACCGCCTCGATCACGCCATCGGTGGATACGGCGCTGACGATCAGGCCTTCCGCCACATCCTTGACCGCCTGATGATGGAAGGAGTTGACGCGCAGGCTGTCCGCCTTCACGATGCTGTGCATCTTGGTTCCTTCCTTTACATATACGCTGTGGCTCTGGTAGTAGTCCGGGCGCTTCTGGCTGTGAGCCAGGGGCCTTTCGCCCTTCTCGGTGCGGAACTGGCTGGGCAGATCCTGCCACAGGGTGCCGCCCATGGCCACGTTCAGGCACTGAATGCCGCGGCAGATGCCCAAAACAGGCATGCCAAGGGCATAGGCCTTCTTGACCAGGCGCATTTCAAACTGATCGCGCAGAGGGGTTACCTCGCCCAGCTCATAAACAGGCGTCTCGCCATACAGCGCCGGATCCACGTCCGTGCCGCCGGCCAGCAAAATGCCATCCAGCCTTGCAAGGCAGCTGTCCAGCATATCATCGTCCATATCGGGGCTGAGCAGCACCGGCATCGCGCCGCCGCTGAGAACGGCACGCGCATAGCATCGCATCATCACGTTCTCGCGTTCTCTTTCGTCAACGGATCCGGAAACGCCGATCAGGGGAAATTGATTCATGAAAAAAGCACCGCCTTTCGTTCCTTCTCATTTCGTGACAAAAGCGGTGTTTTCCTGCCGAAATGCAGAAAAGAGACGGCTGAATCATCAGCCGCCTCTGAGGATCACCTGTTACTGCTGCTGGGTGCTGCCGCTCATGGCGCGCTCGGCATTTTCAATGAGGCGCTTGACCATGTAGCCGCCGATGTAGCCGGCCTGACGGCTGGGCAGATCGCCATTGTAGCCCTGCTTGAGGTTGATGCCCAGCTCGTTGGCGATTTCAAACTTCATGTTGTTCAGGGCCTGCTTGGCCTCGGGCACCATGGCGCGGTTGGTGTTGGAGGTATTGCTCTGCTGATTCTGATACATATTCTTTCCACCTCATCATCAAAATTGGTTCAGGGGTCAGTGCTGCGTGCCGGCCATCTGGCGCTCGGCCTGCTCAATCAGTCGCTTCACCATATAGCCGCCTACGTAGCCGTTTTCTCTGGAGCTGAGATCGCCGTTGTAGCCCTGCTTGAGATTGATGCCAAGCTCGCGGGCAATCTCATACTTCATGCTGTCCAGCGCCGCCTTTGCCTGCGGCACCTCGGGCCGGCTGCTGCTGTTTTGTGCGTTCATCCGTGGTTCACCTCCCCTGAGTGGATTCAACGCTATTTTGGCCCGGAGGGCATCAAATACACTGCCAATAGTTTTCATGGAAAGTTTGAAAAAAACTGAAAAAGCACTTGACATTTCACCAAACATGATTATAATAATACACGATTCTTTGGAAACCTATGCCGAAGACAGCAGGTTGGGCGTAAAAACCCCGTAAACATTCCTGCCGAGGTGTAAGGCGGGAGTAATCTCCCCTGCGACTAGTTCGCCCTTGCGCCTGCAAGGGTTTTCTTTTTGGAATCGCAGATTTTCAAGAAGGAGGTGCAACCCCAATGAGCAAGAATCTCGAACTGAAAAAGCAGGTCGTTAGCGACATCGTGAAGAAGTTTCAGGATGCGCAGAGCGTGATCATCGTCAACTACAGCGGCCTGACCGTGGAACAGGTGACTGGCCTGCGTGCCCAGTTCCGTGCCAACGGCGTTGAATACGTTGTTCTGAAGAACACCCTGGTTCGCCGCGCGCTGCAGGAGCTGAACATCGAAGGTCTGGACGAGGTGCTGAATGGCCCTTCCGCTTTCGCCTTTGGCATGAGCGATCCTGTGAGCCCCGCTAAGATCCTGAGCGATTTCATCGCCAAGAACAGCAAGAGCGAAGTGATCTCCATCAAGGCTGGCCTGCTGGGCACCGAAGTGATGACCATGGACCAGATCAAGTCCCTGGCCGAGACCCCCAGCCGCGAAGTCCTGCTGGCCCGCTTCATCGGCAGCCTGCAGAGCAGCATCGCCGGCTTCGTGCGCGTTCTGGACGCCATCGCGAAGAAGGACACCGAAGCTGCCGCTCCCGAAGCCTAATCGCCGGCTTCTACCCCTATCCTGCTAAATTAGCTATTTGAAATTGAATGGAGGCTATTCACATGACTCACCAGGAACTTATCACCATGGTTGAAAATATGACCGTGCTCGAGCTGAATGAGCTGGTCAAGGCTCTGGAAGAGCACTTTGGCGTTTCCGCCGCTGCCGCCGTCGTCGCTATGCCCGGTGCTGGCGCCGCTGCCGCTGCTGCTGAAGAAGAGAAGACCGAGTTCGACGCCGTCCTGAAGGATGCCGGCTCCGAGAAGATCAAGGTCATCAAGGTCATCCGCGAGCTGACCGGCCTGGGCCTGAAGGAAGCCAAGGAATTCGTGGAATCCGCTCCCAAGACCATCAAGGAAGCTGCTTCCAAGGAAGAGTGCGAAAAGATCAAGGCGAAGCTGGCCGAAGTTGGCGCCACCGTCGAAATCAAGTAATTTCGAAAAAACCTTGTTTTTTCAAAGGAGCTCCGTGCAAACGGAGCTCCTTTTTTGTGTTCAGTCCTCTTTGCGCGGCTGGGGTTTGCCGTTGGTTTCCTTCTTCCACGCAGGCTTCTGCTCGTGGATGGCGTAGAGCTCGGCGTAGTTTTCAGCCTCCGCCTGCGTCTGCACGCCCGCAGGAATCAGCCCTGTGCACTCCGTTGCGCTGGCCAGGTCCTCCACCTCTCGGATGGGCGTATCGATTCTGTGTTCCAGTTTTTCCCGCATTTCTGTCCCCTCCTTTCCCTGCAAGCATTCCACCGCTGAAGACTTGTCATGTGCCGCACTTTGTTTTGACTTTTTCTGCATGTGTGGATATAATAAGGGTTGATCATTTTACATGAGGCGATTGTTTTGAAACAGCAGCCCCCTTCCCAGCGAATCGGCTATTTCCCGCAGCAGGAACAGCCTGCGCCGCAAACTCCGCCGCCGCGCCGACGCGCACAGCGCAACCCTGAGCAGGCAGCCGAGCCGCAGCGCCCTGCTCCCCGGCAGCCCGCTTCTCCATATGCCGATGTTCAGCGCCCCGCTTCGCAGTACGCCACCCCGCAGCGCCCCACCCGCACTGCCCGCAGCGCTGCACAGCAGCCGCGCACCGCGCACCGCAAGCCGCCCTTGCGCATTCCGGCACGTTTGATCATGCTGATCGTCTGTGCGGGTGTGTTCGTAACCTGCAGCTTTTTGCTGGTTCGTTACTTTTCCAATATCATCATAAGCCGCCAGGCTTCGCAGCAGCTGGAAGAGGTTTATTCTGCCGCCATGCAGAACACTGAGGTCCCTGCCGCGCCCAGCTCCCCCACTCCAACGCCCGAAGCCGTTCAGGCTGCGGCAGTTCCGCTGCCTGCAGCGCTGCCCGAACCTGCACCCTCTCCTTCCGAAATCTGGCCCGCTCATTATCCGTCCAACCCCAGTCTGCGCGTATCCAGCGTGTTTTACGAGCTGCAGCGCCAGAATCCGGACATCGTGGGCTGGCTGAAGATTGATGGCGTGCTGGAAGAAGCCGTGGTGCAGCGCGACAACAGCTATTATCTGACGCACAACGCGCTCAAGCAGCGCAGCGTAACCGGCGCGCTGTTCCTGGATGAAAGCTGCGACCTGAAAAAGGTGCCCACGCAGATGCTCATCCATGGCCACAACATGAAGGAAGGCGCCATGTTCGGCTCCCTGAAGAAGTACAAGGTCAAGGATGCCAGTTTCTACCGCGCGCACCCCTTCATTGATTTCAACACCGTGTACGAAAACGGCCGCTACGTGATCTTTGCGGTGGCTGAAGTGGATTTGCGCTACGGCAAACACGATTATCTGCCCTTCTGGCGCGATGTGCGCTTCAGCACGGTCGATTCCTTCACCGACTACGTAAACAAGGCGCGCAGCCTGTCGCACTACCGGTGCAATGTGGATGTGCAGCCCGGCGACCGCCTGCTTACCCTGTCCACCTGCACAGGCACGGACGACAACAAGCGTCTTCTGGTCATGGCGCGCAAGCTGCGCGACGGCGAAGACGCGCTGCAGCTGAACATGTCCATTCTCAGCACCGACGACCGCTGAATCCATCCGAGCCGATCACCCGGCTCGGATTTTTTACGTTTCTTTTACAGTTTTCAGATGCTTTTTTATCCGCCTTATGATATAATGAAACAATCATGCGGTTCAAACCGCAAATCAAAGGGAGGGCTATCCTTGGACGACCCCATAGGCAGTCAGCTGCTGGTTCAGTTGATCCTGATCCTTGTCAACGCATTCTTTGCCTCTACCGAAACCGCTGCTGTTTCGCTGAATGAAAACCGAGTACGCAAGCAGGCTGAAGACGGCGATGCCGCCGCTGCCGCAATGCTGAAGATGATTGAATCGCCCACGCGCTTCCTGAGCACCATTCAGGTATGCATCACGCTGAGCGGTTTCCTTGCCAGCGCATTTGCCGCAGACAGCTTTGCATCCAAACTGGCCGACGCCATTGTGGCTTCTGGCTTTGTTTTGTTTTCCCCTTCGTTCATCAACACCCTGTGCATTATCCTCATCACGCTGGTGCTCAGCTTCTTCATGATTGTGCTGGGCGAGCTGGTGCCCAAGCGCATCGCCCTGCAGGGCCCCGAAAAGGTGGCGCGTTTTTCCTGCCGCGTCATTCTGTTTGTGTCCCGCCTGTTCACTCCCCTGGTATGGCTGCTCACCGTGAGCACCAACGGCGTGCTGCGTCTGTTTGGCATCAACCCCAACGAGACCGGCGAGGAAGTAACGGAAGAAGAAATCCGCATGATGGTGGACATTGGCAGTGAAAGCGGCGCCATCGAGCAGGATGAGCGCACGATGATTGAAAACATCTTCGAGTTCAACAACACCACCGCCGCCGACGTGATGGTGCACCGCATGGACGTGGTGGCGCTGCACGTGGATGCCAGCGATGAGGAAATCCTGCAGACGATCCGCGAAAGCGGTCTGAGCCGTTTCCCGGTGTACGATGAGGACATCGACGACATCGTGGGCATCCTCAACACCCGCGTGTTCCTGCTCAACGCCCAGTCTGACGCGCCCAAACCCACCCGTCAGCTCATCCGCAAGCCCTATCTGGTGCCCGAAACCGTTCCTGCTGATACGCTTTTCAGCAACATGCAGAAGCAGAAGGTGCATCTGGCCATCGTGGTGGATGAATACGGCGGCATGAGCGGCATCGTGACCATGGAAGACCTGCTGGAAGAGATCGTGGGCAATATCTACGACGAGTTCGATCCCAACGAGGAGATCGAGATCGAAAAGCTGGAGGACAATCTCTGGCGCGTGATGGGCACGGTGGAGCTGGAAAAGCTGGGCGAAGCGCTCGAGATCGACCTGCCGCTGGACGAGGAATACGACACGCTGGGCGGCATGGTGTTCAGCGCCTTTGCCCGTCTGCCTGAAGACGGCGCGAAGCCCGAGGTCACCATGCACGGACTGCATATTCAGGTGGAAAACATCTGCGATCACCGCATTGAAAAAGCGCTTGTCAGCAAGGTGGAGCAGCAGGAGGAAACGGCTGAATCCACCGAAGCGCAGGAGGAAGCATGAGCACCATCCGCCACCTGTTCTGGGATTTTGACGGCACGCTGTACAACAGCTATCCCCTGCTGCACCACTCCTTCCGCAGCGGACTGAACGCCATGGGGCTGGGACAGCTGGTCACGGATGAAGCGCTGATGAAGCTGATCAAGGTATCCGTGTTCCACGCCGCCACCTGGTGCGCAGAGCATTCCGGCGTGGACGTGCAGGAGATCATGACCAGCTACCGCGGCTTCCACAAGCTTGAAAAGGAATTTCCGGCTTACGATGGGCTGGCGGATTGTCTGCGCCGCCTGCACACGGCTGGATATCGCCACTATCTCTACACGCACCGCGATGGCGCGGCGATCGTGCAGCTCAAGGCTGACGGCCTGTGGGAGCTGTTTGAGGACGCCGTCATCAGCACTGACGGTTTTCCGAGCAAGCCCGCGCCCGACGCGTTGCTGGCGCTGATGGCGCGCAACCACCTCACGCCGGATGTGTGCGCCATGGTGGGCGACCGCGACATCGACATCGAAGCCGGCCACAATGCGGGCATGAGCGGCTTCCTGTTTGATCCGGAAGGCTTTTACTCCGGCTATCCTGCCGAGCTGCACGCCTCCACGCTGACCGAGCTGGCTGAAAAGCTGATTCTGTAAGGAGGGCTTCCTGTGAAGCATCGCCTGTTCATGGTAGAGGGGCTGCCTTGCAGCGGCAAAAGCACCGTATCTGCCTTCGTGTCCGAAGTGCTCAGAGAGCAGACCAACGTGTGCTTCGTGGATGAAGGCGGCGGTAATCATCCTGCGGATTACGAGTTTCATGCACTGGCGCCTGCCGGTTTTCTTGGAGAAAAGCCGCAGGTCGTTTCTCTTTCAGAGTACAGCGGCGATCTTTTCGATCAGCTTCTGCCCTTCAAGATCTATGACATGCTGCCTTGGGAAACCGAGCAACCACTGATGCTGGACAAATGGCGGCAGTTTGTGCAAACGGCAGATGTGGACACCGCTTATGTGTTCAACTGCGTGTTTCTGCAGAATCCCATGTGCGAAACCATGATGCGCTTTGGCTTTCCGGAAGAGGAATCGCTGAAACACATTGAACAGATTGCGCAGATCATCCAGCCGATGAATCCTGTTGTGATCTATCTGAAAAACGATGACATCGCTTCTTCTGTTCAGCGCGCAGCCCCGGAAAGGCCGGGCTGGCTGGACGCTGTGATCGATTACCATGTACAGGGTGGCTATGGCAAAAGCATCGCCGCAGCGGGCTTTGACGGATACATCCGCTGTCTCAGAGACAGGCAGGAGCGCGAGCTGCGCATTCTGCAAAAGCTGCCGCTGAAAATCCTTGTGGTGGATCAGCCCCAGCGTGACTGGGCTGCCGCCAGAGAAAACATCCGCACTTTCCTGAACCATGCATAGCAAAACCGCTCCGGAGTATCGCACTCCGGAGCGGTTTTGCTATGCGTCAATCAGGCGTTGAGCTTTTCTTTCATTTCAGGGGTCATGCGCAGCTTTACCACCACATTGAGCAGGGAGAAGATCATCAGCAGCACGATGGTCACCATGATGGCGCTCATGCCGCCGGTAAAGCCAAAGCGCTCCGCCAGTGCGCCCACCAGCGTGGGCATCAGAATGGCGCCGGAGGAACCGATGGCCAGAATGATGCTGGTCGCCATGGGATAGGTGTTGGTGAACACAGCGGCGTCGGAGTAGATCATGGGGCAGATGCCGGCCAGGCAGAAGCCCAGACCAGCCACGCAGATGGTCACCACCGTCATGGTGCTGCTCACGAGCATGAGTCCGAAGAAGATGGCCACGCCGATGCTGGCCACCAGCATCATGATCTTCTGGGACACCTTGGACGAAAGCGCCGCGCAGAACAGGCGGCCCAGCAGCATCACAAACCACAGAAGCGTCGCCATGGACTGGCTGTAGGCGCGCAGGCCCTCCGCGCCGCCCACGCTCAAAAGAAGCGCTTCCTTGTTCTGGATGTAGGTTACCAGCCAGCCGTTGATGGCGTACTCAGAGCAGAGGTAGCAGAACATCATCATGGCAAAGATGAGGAAGGACGGGTTCTTGAGAAACACGAGGGTGCTGTTGGTCTTGTCCTTGCGGTCAGGGCGGTCGTAGGCCAGCTTCATGCAGGACAAACGCCACACGCCGATCAGGCCGATAAAGGCCACAGCGCCCACTGCCACGCGCCAGCCAAACGTATTGCGCAGCACCAGAAACAGCATGGGAGCCACGATTGCGCCGATGGCGAAGGAGCTGTGCAGCAGGTTGGCCGCAGCAGGGCTGCCGCCGGATACGCGGTTGACGGTGCGGTTGTCAAAGTTGCTCACGCTGCCGCGGCCAAAGCCCACAAACACGTAAGCGATGAACAGCCACACGGGGTTGCCGCTGATGATCATCATCACAAAGCCGATGGCCTGAAGGGAAGCCAGCAGCGTGATGGAGCGGCGCTCGCCCAGATACAGCGGAATCAGCGCACTGACAAAACCGGCAATCATGTTGCCTGCAGAATGAGCCGAAAGCATCAGGCCGCTCAGGGTGTCGCTCAGGCCGTAGGCAGCCTTCAGGTCAGGCAGCGCAGAGCCCATGGTGAGGGTGTACATGCCGTTGCAGGTAAAGGCGAAAAAGCAGGTGTACAGGATGATTCTGCTGTTCCTGTCCAGCTTTTTGATAAACGAAAACATACGTACTTTCTCCTTTGCGTGTCTTGATGGACCGGGCGCTATTATACCCGGCCTGCCTGCAAAAGTCAAATATTCCTTGTATGTGCCCTTCAGCATGTGCTACAATAGTAACAGAATCTTCAAACCAAAGGAGAAATGGAATATGAACGCGTCTGTTGTATATGAAAAGGATATTCCGCTGACCGATCTGGGCGGAGGCGTAAAGCGCAGGGTGCTGGCGTACAACGAAAACATGATGATTGTGGAAGTCCACTTTGAAAAGGACGGCGTGGGCGCGCCCCACACCCATCCCCACACGCAGTGCACCTATGTGCAGTCCGGCCGCTTCCGTTTCACCATCGACGGTCAGGACGCCGAGGTGGCCGCTGGCGATACCATTGCCTTCCCGCCGGACATTCTGCACGGCACCCTCTGTCTGGAAGCGGGCGTGCTTCTGGATATCTTCACCCCCATGCGCAAGGATTTCATCTGAAAAAGAACAAGCAAAACGCCCGGGCTGGCTAAACCCGGGCGCTGCTTGTTGGAGGGGGATGAGGGAAATCATCCATTGGTCTGGCTGATGGGAGCGGTTCCTTCTCATCAATCAGTTAGTTAAATCTAACCTTGATTGCATTATACAGGATGACCAGGTGGCTGTCAACCCTTTT
The DNA here is from genome assembly GCA_029009515.1 of bacterium. Lineage (GTDB taxonomy): Bacteria > Bacillota > Clostridia > Christensenellales > Aristaeellaceae > Limiplasma. Next base: position 8,381 of record JAQXJZ010000016.1, on the reverse strand, counting down.
TTGAATCTTTTTTCATCCGGCCAAACCGTGCAAAACGGCGCAGATGCTTGCTTTTCTTGACACCCTATCCCCTGCATGCTATACTTTTTATTTGTGATACTCTGCTTTTTTGGAGGAATCTGCTTTGAAGGGCCTGTGCTCTTTTGTTCAGAAACACGCAAAGGCGGCCATTGCGCTTTTCTTTCTGGCCATCCTGCTGCTTGGTTTTGCCACCACCCCCACCTATGGCCGCGCATGGGATGACGGCGGCGAAATGAACATCCTGCGCATGGCGCTGAAGGAGTACGACGCGCTGCTGGGCGCGGACACGGCGTACAGCCGTTATCTGCAGCAAAGCACGCTGCCGCGCATTTCCGAAAGCATCGAGCGCGACCACGGCATCTGCATGTACTATCCGCTGTTCTGGGCGGTGTGCAATGAAGGCATGCCCTATCAGACCCTCACGCAGATCTGGCGCATCCATACGTGGATCATCTTTACCGCCGGACTGTTTGCACTGTATGCCACCGGCCGGAAGATGGGTTTCTCGCGCACGGTGTGCTGCGCGGGGGTGCTGATCATGCTGCTTTCGCCCCGTCTTTTTGCCGAAGGCCACTATAACAACAAGGATATTCCGCTCATGGTGCTCACGCTGATGGTGCTGTGGCAGACGGCGCGGCTGATGGAAAAGCCGTCCTTCGGCCGCGGGATGTGCTTTGCGCTGGCGGCAGGCTTCTGCGCAGCCACGCGTGTGATCGGCGTGGCCTTTGTGGGGCTGGGCGGCCTGATGGTGATCATCCACCTCATTATGCAAAAGCGCATGAACCTGCGCGTGGTGTGGGTAGGCCTTGCCACCATCGCCGCGACGGCCGTCATCTACATTCTGCTCACGCCGAGCTTTCTGGCCGATCCGCTCGGCTTCCTCCAGTACGTGCTGAAAAACGCCGTGGGCTTCTCGCGCTGGCACGGCAACGTGCTGTTCTGGGGCGATATTTACGCCGTGGCGGATCTGCACCCGCCGCGCCAGTATCTGCCCACGTTCATCGCCATCACCACGCCGCTGTGGATTGTGGCGCTGCTGGCGGTGGGATGCTTCTGCGTGCTGCGCCGCGTATGGAAGGAAAAGCTGCGCATGCCTGCCGACCGTCAGGGTGCGATGCTGGCGACGGCTCTGCTCAGTTGGGTGCTGCCGCTGGGCGCGGGCATGCTGGTGCGCATGCTGGTGTACAACGGCTGGCGGCATGTGTACTTCCTGTACGGCCCGATGATGCTTTGCCTGATGTACGGCCTGCACTGTCTTTCGCAGTGGAAGCTGCGCCGCGTGCTGGCTGGCGTGATGACTTTGTGCATGGTTCTGACCGGCGTCAATATCGCCGTCAACCATCCTTATCAGTACGCTTATTACAATCAGCTGGTGCCCAAAGAAAATCGCGCTGCCATCTTCGAGCTGGATTACTGGAACCTGAGCTGCGTGGATGCGCTGAACGCGCTGCTTGCACAGACCGAAGGCGAGATCAAAGTGGCCGCCAGCGACCGCTACACCCGCAGCGGCCTGAGCATGGGTGCGGAATACATCGGCGATGACCGCCTGTTCGTGGTCACGGAAACCGATACGGTGAACCAGCCGGATTACATCCTTGCCAACCTCAGCTACGCCGTGATGGGCGGCTTCCAGGCGGATGACACCATGACTCCAGTGGTAACCATCGCGCCCTACGGCACGCCCATGACCGTTGTCTATGCCCTGACAGAAGGGAAATAACCAATGAAGAAACACCTGATTTTTGCATCGAAGCTGCTGTGCATCCTGCTGTGCGGCATCATCGCGGGCTATGCGCTGCTGCTGGCCGTGTACGCCCTGCCGGTAGCCCCCATGGCTGCCAATGTGCGCGCTTCCATTCCGGCCCTCAACGGCGAATGGAGCAAGGAGGATTCCTACGAGCAGCTCATTCCCGGCTACGTGACCACGCAGCTGGACAACAGCACCGACGCCGCCATGCTGCTGGCCGCGGTGCACGAAAGCGACCTGCCCCTCACCACCCGTGCTGCGGAAAACCACCGTTACCACGGCCATGCCAACGCCTACTACACCCTGCTGGCCTGGGAAAAAGCCGATCCCGCCACGCTGGAAAGCGGCCCCATCGCCCGTTACTGGCACGGCTATCTGGTGGTGCTCAAGCCGCTTCTGCTGGTGATGAGCTATCTGGATATCCGCATGGTGATGATGATGGTGCAGAGCGTGCTGCTGGCTGCTGTCATCGCCGGGCTGTGCCGGAGGAACCTTTCAAAGCTGATCGCGCCGTTTTTGCTTTCGCTGCTGTGCGTCACGCCTTCGGTCACCGGGTTTTCGCTGCAGTTTTCCACCGCGCTGTACACCATGCTGACCGCCATGATCGGCCTGCTGTATCTGCCGAAGAAATGGTTCAGCCTGCACGGGCAGATGATTTTCTTCCTGCTGACCGGCATGCTGACCAGCTATGTGGACTACCTCACCTATCCGCTGGTCACCTTCTGCGTGCCGTTTGTGGTGTGCCTGTTTGCGTATCCGGCGGTCTCCGCCAAAGATGAATGGAAGCGCGCCGTTGCGCTTGGCGTGTGCTGGGTGGCTGGCTACCTTGGCATGTGGGCCGGCAAGTGGATTCTGGCCGGCATCTTCGGCAGCGAGCAGTGGTTCTGGCCCAATCTGGTGGCCACCATCACCACCCGCACCTCTGAAACCAGCGGCGATATCGAGCTGAGTTTCGTGCAGGTGCTGCGCATGGTGCTCTCCCCCTTCTTCAAGCGCGCTTATGTGCTGGCTGGTTTTGCCGCCGTCATCGCCTATGTCTGCGCATGGCTGCGCAGCCGCCGTCATCCGGCGCTGACTGGCCAGTTCACGCGCCGCGTGATCCTGCTGGGCGTGGCTGTGCTGCCCTTTGCATGGTTCTTCTGCACGCAGAATCACACCTACAACCACGCCTTCTACACCTCGCGCACGCTCATGGCCAGCGCATTCGCCGCCGCCTGCTTCTGCATGACCTTCCTGCGTGCAAAACGCGGTGAGAATTGACGTTTTTGGCTTTACAACCGGCCAGATCTGTGGTAAGATGATTGATAGCGGCTATGATGAGGACGGACGTCCCACCAGCGCAGCCAAGCGAGTCCGGAAGCGGTGTGAGCCGGGCGCTGCAGCGGTACGTCGGATCACCTCGGAGCCATCCGCCTGATGACCCAGGTCGTAAGCCGGATCGGGTGCTCCCGTGACAGAGCAGCCAACGAGTGGGCGGCAGCATCTGCCGTCAAAATGGGTGGTACCGCGGAAAATAATGCGTTTTTTCCGTCCCGTTTCAGCAAACGGGGCGGATTTTTTCTTCCCCGAATCGAGTCCATTTCCAAAGGAGGAAACCCCAGATGTACCGTAAAGTACCCACGGACATGAACTTTGTCGAGCGCGAAAAAGCCGTGCTTGACTTCTGGAAGAAGGAAGACATCATCAAAAAGAGCTTCCACCATCGCGACGGTGCGGAGCGCTTCACCTTCTTCGATGGCCCGCCCACGGCCAACGGCCGTCCCCATATCGGCCACATCGAAACCCGCGCCATCAAGGACCTCATCCCGCGCTTCCAGTCCATGAAGGGCAAGGACGTGCTGCGCAAGGCCGGCTGGGACACCCATGGTCTGCCTGTTGAGCTCGAAGTGGAAAAGATCCTGGGCCTGGACGGCAAGCCCCAGATCGAAGCCTACGGCATCGAGCCCTTCATCCAGGAGTGCAAGAAGAGCGTGTGGAAGTACCAGCACGAGTGGGAAGAGATGTCCGACCGCGTTGCGTACTGGGCTGACATGGAAAACCCCTACATCACCTACAAGGACGACTACATCGAGTCCGAGTGGTGGAGCCTGAAGAAGATCTACGAAAAGGGTCTGCTCTACCTGGGCCACAAGATCGCTCCCTACTGCCCCCGCTGCGGCACTGCGCTTTCCAGCCACGAAGTCGCTCAGGGCTACAAGAACGTGAAGGAAACCTCCGCCTTTGTGCGCTTCCCTGTCAAGGGCGAGGAGAACACCTACCTGCTGGCCTGGACCACCACCCCCTGGACCCTGCCCAGCAACCTCGCGCTGTGCGTGAACCCCAGCGATACCTATGCCCGTTTCAACGTGGACGGCCAGACCATCATCATGGCCAAGGCCCTCATCTCCGCCGTCTTCCCCAAGAAGGAAGTGGAGATCGTTGCTGAAATGCCCGGCCGCGACCTGGCTGGCATGGAATACGAGCCCCTGTTCGACTTTGCCGTCGGCAAGCTGGACAAGCCCGCCTGGCACGTGGTGTGCGACGATTACGTCACCATGACCGACGGTTCCGGCATCGTTCACATCGCCCCTGCCTTTGGTGAGGACGATAACCGCGTGTGCCGCGTCAACGACATCCCCTTCGTCAACTTCGTCGACACCCAGGGCTGCATGACCGCCGATACCAAGTGGCCCGGCGTGTTCGTCAAGGACGCCGACAAGCTGATCCTGGCTGACCTGGAAGAGCGCGGCCTGCTGTTTGCCGCCGTGCCCTTCGAGCATGACTATCCCTTCTGCTGGCGCTGCAACACGCCGCTTCTGTACTACCCCCGTCCCACCTGGTACATCGAGATGACCAAGGTGCGCGACCAGCTGGTTGCCAACAACCGCACCATCAACTGGATGCCCGACAACATCAAGGAAGGCCGCATGGGCACCTGGCTGGAGAACGTGCACGACTGGGGTCTGAGCCGCGAGCGTTACTGGGGCACTCCCCTGCCCATCTGGCGCTGCGAGGACGGCCACATCCACGTGATCGGCTCCAAGCAGGAACTGCGCGAAATGGCCACCACCGAAGTGGGCGAGATCGAGCTGCACCGTCCCTATGTGGATGAAATCCAGATCACCTGCCCTGAGTGCGGCAAGCCCATGACCCGCGTGACCGACGTAATCGACTGCTGGTACGATTCCGGCTCCATGCCCTTCGCCCAGTGGCACTATCCCTTCGAGAACAAGGAGATCTTTGAGCAGCGCTTCCCCGCCAACTTCATCTCCGAAGCCATCGACCAGACCCGCGGCTGGTTCTACACCCTCGAGGCCATCTCCACCCTGCTGTTCGAGCGCGCTCCGTTCGAAAACTGCATCGTCATGGGTCACGTGCAGGACGCCGAAGGCCGCAAGATGTCCAAGCACATCGGCAACGTGGTCGATCCGTGGTCTGTGCTCAACAAGCAGGGCGCTGACGCCGTGCGCTGGTATTTCTACACCGCCGGTGCTCCCTGGCTGCCCAGCCGTTTCAGCGATGAGGCCGTCAACGAAGGTCAGCGCAAGTTCATGGCGACCCTGCAGAACACCTACGCCTTCTTCGTTCTGTACGCCAACATCGACAACTTCGATCCCAAGGATCACCCCGTCGAGAACGTGAAGTTCACCCTGATGGACAAGTGGATCCTGAGCCGTCTGAACCAGCTGATCAAGCAGGTGGACGACGATCTGAGCAACTTCCGCATCCCCGAGCCCGCTGGCGCCATCACCAAGTTTGTGGACGACCTGAGCAACTGGTACGTCCGCCGCGGCCGTGAGCGCTTCTGGGGCAAGGGCATGGACGACACCAAGGAAGCCGCTTTTGTGACCCTGTACACGGTGCTGACCACCCTTTCCAAGGTCATCGCTCCCTTCGTGCCCTTCATGGCCGAGGACATGTACCAGAACCTGGTGCGCAGCGTGGATGCCACCGCTCCCGAGAGCGTGCACCTGTGCGACTTCCCCACCGCCGATGAAAGCCTCATCGACGAGGATCTCAACACCCAGATGAACGCCCTGCTGGAGGTCATCAGCCTTGGCCGCGCCGTGCGCGCCAGCGCCAACCTGAAGGTGCGCCAGCCCCTGCAGACCCTCTACGTGAAGGGCACCAGCTTCGGCCCCGAGTTCGGCGAACTGGCGGAGGACGAGCTGAACGTGAAGAACGTGATCTTCACCGACGACGCTACCGCCTTCACCACCTACAACCTCAAGCCCCAGATGCGCACCCTCGGCCCGAAGTACGGCAAGCTCCTGGGCAAGATCGGCGCGGAGCTCAAGACCATGGACGGCAACGAAGTGGTTGGCGCGTTCAACCGCGGCGAAACCTACTCCTTCATGGTGGATGACACCGAAGTGGTGCTCTCCAAGGACGACGTGCTGGCTGAGGCCACCCAGAAGCCCGGCTTCGCCGCTCAGATGGACGGCGACGTGACCGTGGTGTTCGACTGCAACCTCACCCCCGAACTCATCACCGAGGGCTATCAGCGCGAGGTCATCAGCAAGCTGCAGAACATGCGCAAGGACGCCGGCTTCGAAGTGAGCGACCGCATCGCCGTCACCTACGAGGCGGATGATGAACTGTCCGCCGCTATCGAAGCGGGCCGCGACTTCATCATGACCAGCGTGCTGGCCACTTCCATGGAGCGCGCTTCCAGCGAAGACGCCAAGAAGTGGGACATCAACGGCAAGAAGGCCATGCTGAGCGTTTCCAAGGCTTAACCAGGGATTTCATCCCTGGACCCATCACCGGCTGTGCATAAAGCACAGCCGGGGTCTTTGTTTCAACAACCCCTTTCCTTGTGAGAGGAGAATTTTATGTATCTTTGCGATCAATGGCGCGATTATGAAGTGCTGGATACCGGCGACGGCGAAAAGCTGGAGCGCTGGGGCAAAATCATCCTGCGCAGGCCCGACCCGCAGGTCATCTGGCCCAAGGCCAACCCCGACCTGTGGAAGAAGGCGCAGGCCACCTATGAGCGCAGCGAGAGCGGCGGCGGCCACTGGGAATTCCGTGAAAAGCTGCCCGAGCGCTGGAGCATCACGCTTGGCAATCTGCAGTTCTATGTTCGTCCCACCGGCTTCAAGCACACCGGTCTGTTCCCCGAGCAGGCGGCCAACTGGGCCTTCATGCAGGAGCGCATCCGCGCTGCCGGCGCCTGGAACCGCCCGCCCCGCATCCTGAACCTGTTTGCCTACACCGGCGGCGCTACGCTGGCCTGTGCGGCTGCCGGCGCGCATGTGACCCACGTGGACGCGGCCAAGGGCATGGTGCTGTGGGCCAAGGAAAACCGTGAACTCACCGGCATTCCGGAGGACAGCACGCGCTTCATCATCGAAGATGCCAAGGCCTTCGTACGCCGCGAGATCCGCCGCGGCAACTTCTACGACGGCATTCTGATGGATCCGCCCAGCTATGGCCGCGGCCCCAACGGCGAGGTGTGGAAGCTGGAAAACGAGCTGTACCCGCTGGTGGAGCTGTGCTCCGAGGTGCTCAGCGATACGCCGCTGTTTTTCCTGATCAACGGCTATACCACGGGATTTAGTGCAAGCGTGCTGCGCAACATCGCCCAGCGCTGCCTGTGCCCCAGATTTGGCGGCAAGGCAGAGGCGGATGAGCTGTGCCTGAAGGTAACCAGCGGTGGCGTACTGCCCTGCGGTACCACGGCCAGGTGGCTGCCCGATGCCTGAAATCGTTTATGAGGATAACCACCTGCTGGTGGCCGTCAAGCCGCCCAACCAGCTTACGCAGGGCGACGCCACCGGCGATGAAGCCCTGCTGGACGAGCTGAAGGGCTATCTGAAGGTAAAGTATCAAAAGCCTGGCGAGGTCTATCTGGGCCTTGTACACCGGCTGGACCGGCCCGTGGGCGGTCTGGTGGCCTTTGCCCGCACCAGCAAGGCCGCCTCCCGCCTCAGCGAGCAGCTGCGCACCCACGCCATGCACCGCGACTATCTGGCCGTTGCCGAAAACGGCGATACGCTTGCCGATGAAGGCACGCTTCACCACTGGTTAAGCACGGATGAAACCGGCGGCAGCGTGCGTGTAGTCAAGCCCGGCACTCCGGGCGCTCAGGAGGCAAGGTTGCGCTATGCCGTGCTTGACCGCAAGGAGAACACGGCGCTGGTGCATGTAATGCTGGAAACCGGCCGCAAGCACCAGATCCGCGTCCAGTTTGCCCAAAGCGGCCATCCGCTGCGGTATGATATGCGCTACGGGCAGGGCGAGCGGGGGCAGAGCATTGCCCTCTGGGGCGCGATGCTTACCCTTTCGCACCCAACGCGCAAGCAGCCCATGACCTTTATCAGCGTTCCCCGCGGCGAGGCCTACAGGCCCTATGCCCAAACCATCAGCCGCTTTTTAAGCGGGAAGGGAGACCAACCGTGAGCACCCCTCCATTTTCCTTTGAGGTTCTCAAAACCTGCCGTCAGAGCGGAGCGCGCCTGGGCATTCTGCATACGCCTCACGGCGACATTCACACGCCCGCGTACATGCCCGTAGGCACGCTGGCCACCGTAAAGGCCATGACCCCTCGTGAAATGCTGGAGATCGGTACGGAAATTATGCTTTCCAACACCTATCACCTGCACCTGCGCCCCGGCGAGGAGCTGGTGCG